>CANJBX010000003.1 GCA_947472885.1 Hyphomicrobiaceae bacterium | reverse complement strand
TTCGCATGGCTTGGCAGATGCCGCAGGCTCGCCAAGGACTGGGAGTGCCTGAATGGAAAAGCGCTCGCGTTCTTGCGTCTCGCCTCGATCCGACTCATGGTGAGAAAGCTAAGCAATCCTGCTTGAACTTTCCGAACAGACTCTAAGACATCCATGCGACGCAGTGAGCGTGCTGAACCCGATTGCAGTCGGCCGACTAAACCAGCGTCAAATCACAGTTTTTCATCCAGCGAACAGCATTGGCCGTGCGGTTCGGGCAAGAAGGAGAAGTGGTGGGATGGCGTATTCACATGAGGGCGTCGTCCGCCCTCATGAAAATTTTCCATGACAATGCTTGTATTTCTTGCCTGATCCGCACGGGCAGGATTCGTTGCGGCCGATCTTGCCCCATGTCCGCGGATCGTTCGGATTGCGGTCCGCCACCGGCACGACAGGCTCGTCCGGCGCCATGATAACACCGCCAGAACCGATCGTGTCTTCGCCGGTGTCCGGATTGAGATGATGCGCCTGCATCGGCGGCAGCTGGTCCGCGCCTTCCGGCGGCGCCTGCACAAGCTCGACCCGCATCAACTGCGACGTCACCGCTTCGCGCAGGTTCTGTCCCATCGCCTCGAACAGATCGAAGGCTTCCGCCTTGTATTCGTTGAGCGGATCGCGCTGGCCGTAGCCACGCAGGCCAACGACCTGACGCAGATGGTCGAGCATCACGAGATGCTCGCGCCACAGATGGTCGAGCGTCTGCAGCAGCACGGTCTTTTCGATGTAGCGCACGACTTCAGGGCCCCACGTCGCGGCCTTGGCCGCCATGTGTTCATCGACGCGGCGCTCGATGCGCTCGAACAACTCCTCGTCGGCGATGCCTTCTTCCTTGGCCCATTCGTCGGTCGGCAGGTCGATGTCGAACACGCGCTTGATTTCTTCGCGCAACTCGGCGGCCTTCCACTGTTCCGGGTAGGCATTTTCCGGGACGTGCTTGGCGACAAGGTCATCGACAACCGTGTGACGCATGTCGGTCACGATCTCGGCTGCGCTTTCCTTCATCCAGTCGATACGCTGGTCGAAGATGACCTTGCGCTGGTCGTTCATGACGTTGTCGTACTTGAGCAGGTTCTTGCGGATGTCGAAGTTGCGCGCTTCGACCTTCTGCTGCGCCTTCTCCAGCGCCTTGTTGATCCACGGATGGACGATGGCTTCGTTTTCCTTGAGGCCGAGGCGCGTCAGCATGCCGTCGAGCTTGTCGGAGCCGAAGATGCGCATCAGGTCGTCTTCGAGCGACAGGAAGAACTTGGAGTGGCCCGGATCGCCCTGACGGCCCGAACGGCCGCGCAGCTGGTTGTCGATGCGGCGGCTCTCGTGGCGCTCGGTGCCCAGCACGTAAAGGCCACCGGCACCCAGCGCCTTTTCCTTCAGCTTGGCGATCTGCTCGCGGATGGCGGCCGCGCGCGGGTCCTTGTCGCGTTGATCGAGATCCTCGATGTCGGCGAGTTCCTGACGGATGCGCATGTCGGCGTTGCCGCCGAGCTGAATGTCGGTGCCGCGGCCCGCCATGTTGGTGGCAATGGTGATCGCGCCCGGCACGCCGGCCTGCGACACGATGTAGGCTTCCTGCTCGTGGTAGCGCGCGTTGAGGATCGCGAACACCCGCGTCTTGGTGGCCTTCTCGTCGCCTGAATAAAGCGGGGCGAAAGCATTGGCATCGGTGAAGTCGTGCTGCTCCCAGCCGGCCTGACGCAGGGCTTCGGCAAGGCTTTCCGATTTTTCAATCGACGTGGTGCCGACGAGCATCGGCTGGCCGCGCTGCTTGCAGTCCTCGATCAGCGCGATGATGGCGCGGTATTTCTCGGCAGCGGTGCGATAGACCTCGTCATCGTCATCGATACGCGCGAGCGGCATGTTGGTCGGGATTTCCAACACTTCGAGATTGTAGATGTCCATGAACTCTTCGGCTTCGGTCAGCGCCGTGCCGGTCATGCCCGCGAGCTTTTCGTACATGCGGAAGTAGTTCTGGAACGTGATCGAGGCGAGCGTCTGGTTTTCCGGCTGGATCGGCTGGCGCTCTTTCGCTTCCAGCGCCTGATGGAGTCCTTCGGAGTAACGGCGTCCCGGCATCATGCGGCCGGTGAACTCGTCGATAATGACGACTTCGCCGTTACGCACGATGTAATCCTTGTCGCGCGTGAACAGCTTGTGGGCGCGCAGCGCCTGGTTGACGTGATGAACGATGGAGACGTTCTCGACGTCGTAGAGCGAGGCGCCCTTGAGCTGACCAGCCTCGCGCAGTTTCGTTTCCATCTTCTCCATGCCGACCTCGGAGAGCGCGACCGTGCGCTGTTTCTCGTCGAGGTCGTAGTCTTCCTTGTCGATGATCGGGATGAAGGCGTCGATGGTGTTGTAGAATTCCGAGCGGTCGTCGAGCGGACCGGAAATGATCAGCGGCGTACGCGCTTCATCGACCAGGATCGAGTCGACTTCGTCAACAATCGCGAAGTAATGGCTGCGCTGGACCATGTCCTCGAGCCGGTACTTCATGTTGTCGCGCAGGTAGTCGAAGCCGAGTTCGTTGTTGGTGGCGTAGGTGACGTCGCAGTCGTAAGCCTGCTTGCGCTGCTCGTCGTCGAGGCCGTGAACAATGACACCGACCGTCAGGCCCAGAAACTTGTAAACGCGGCCCATCCATTCGGAGTCGCGCGTGGCGAGGTAGTCGTTGACGGTGACGACATGGACGCCGCGGCCGGTCAGCGCATTGAGATAGACCGGCAGGGTCGCGACCAACGTCTTGCCTTCGCCGGTCTTCATTTCGGCGATGCGGCCTTCGTGCAGCACCATCCCGCCGACCAGCTGGGTGTCGAAGTGGCGCTGGCCGAGAACGCGTTTGGCGGCTTCGCGGACGGTCGCGAACGCGGGCACCAGCAGGTCGTCCAGGGAAACGCCGGCTTCGAGATCGGCCTTGAATTTCACCGTGCGGGCGCGCAGCGCCTCGTCGGACAGACCGATCAGGTCCTTTTCCAATGCGCTGATGGCGTCAACACGGGACTGGAATGCCTTGATCCGGCGCTCGTTGGCCGAGCCAAAAATCTTTCGCGCAACGGCGCCGAACATGCAGAAATCCTTTTCTCAGCGCCCGGCGGTAAGACCGACGCTATCCGTCAGGTTATGCAGCACTATTTGGGTGGCTAAAAGGCGAATTTCCACGCCTGACGGGCAGTTGAATTGGGGCGTAAATAGGAGTGGGTTGCAGGCTTGTCAATCATGGGTAACCGTTAAACTTTATTCACTTCAGGCACTTGGAAGTGATTGAGTTCCACGTTGCCAAATCGGCGCATCTGGGCGAGTGTCCCGCCGCCATTCGCCGCATGTGCCCCGGCTGACAGGAAAACCCTTCGATGTTGACGAACCCGACCTTGTTGCCCGCCAAACGGGCCGCGATTGCCACCGCGATGCTGCTTGCCCTCACCTTCACCGCAAAAGCCCAGGCGCCCGATCCGGTGATCGCCAAGGTCAACGGCGCGGAAATCCGCCAGAGCGACCTGCAGCTCGCGGAAGAAGACATCGGACCAAATCTGCCGCAGGGCATCGCGGGCGACGCCAAGCGCGAATATCTCATCAGCTACATGACCGACATGATCCTGCTGGCGCAGGACGCCGAGGTGCAGGGCACCAGCGCGAGCGACGACTTCAAGCGCCGCTTCGCCATGATGCGCAACAAGGTGCTGATGGAACTGCTGCTGCGCAATGTCGCGCAGAAGGCCGTCACTGACGACGCCATGCGCAAGGTCTACGACGATGCCACCAAGCAGATGGCGACCGAGGAAGAGGTTTCCGCGCGCCACATCCTGGTGAAGACCGAGGACGAAGCGAAGGCCGTCGTGGCCGACCTCAAGAAGGGCGCGGACTTCGCTGAGACCGCCAAGACCAAATCGACCGAGCCGGGCGCTGCCCAGAGCGGCGGCGACCTCGGCTATTTCACCAAGGAACAGATGGTGCCGGAATTTGCCGAAGCGGCATTCAAGCTCGAGAAGGGCAAGATTTCCGAGCCGGTGAAGTCGCAGTTCGGCTGGCACATCATCAAGCTTGAGGACCGCCGCAAGAAGCCGGTGCCAACTTTCGAACAGGTCAAGGACCAGCTCGAGACATTCGTCGCCCGCAAGGCGCAGTCCGATCTCGTCGCCAAGCTGCGCGCTTCCGCCAAGATCGAGAAGACCGCAGCGGCAGCGCCCGCCGCCCCGGCTGCTCCCGCAAAGCCAGCCGCGCCCGCACCGACCGCGGCGCCGACGAAGAAGTAAATTCGCCGATCATATCGTTTTGTTATCGCCGGGCCTCGCGCCCGGCGATTTCGTTTCGGGAACACTCTTCTTCACCTCTCCCCGCAAGCGGGGAGAGGTGGTAAGAGCGTGCATCCTCATCATTGATCGTAGTGATTCATGACCACGCAAGTTTCCCCCCTCGCCCCGACCGACGTCCCGAAGATGCCGGAAATCGAAGGCATCCGCCTCGCGACCGCCGCTGCCGGCATCAAGTATGCGGGCCGCACCGATGTACTCCTCACGCTGCTCGATCCCGGCACCGCCGTCGCCGGCGTGCTGACGCGCTCGAAGTGCCCTTCTGCGCCGGTCGATTGGTGCCGTGCGAAGCTCAAGGGCGGCAAGGCGCGCGTCCTCGTCGTCAACTCCGGCAACGCCAATGCCTTCACCGGCAAGACCGGCCGCGCCGCCGTGCAGTTCACTGCGAAGCTGGCGGCGAAGGCTGCCGGCTGCAAGGAGGCCGAGATTTTCCTGTCATCGACCGGCGTGATCGGCGAACCGCTGAAGGTGCAAGCCTTCGAAGGCGTGATGGACAGCCTCGTCGCCAACGCCAAGGGCGACTACTGGCTCGCCGCCGCCAAGGCGATCATGACGACGGACACGTTTCCGAAAGTTGCCACCGCCACGGCGAAGCTCGGCAAGACGACGGTAACGATCAACGGCATCGCCAAGGGCGCCGGCATGATCGCGCCGGACATGGCGACCATGCTGGCCTACGTGTTCACCGATGCGCCATTGTCGGCGGCGGCCTTGCAGGGCCTCCTGAAGAAAACGGTCGACGATACATTCAACGCCGTAACGATCGATGGCGACACCTCCACCTCCGACACGCTGCTCGCATTCGCGACCGGCGCCGCCGCCACGCGCGGCGCACCGAAGATCACCCGCGCCAGCGACCCGCGCCTCAAGGCGTTCGCCAGGGCGTTTGAAAAAGTGCTTGCCAATCTTTCCGAACAGATCGCCCGCGACGGCGAAGGCGCGCGCAAGCTCGTCGAGATCGTCGTCGAGGGCGCAGCGTCGAAGGCGTCCGCGCGCAGGATCGCGCGCTCGATTGCAAACTCACCGCTGGTGAAGACCGCCATCGCCGGTGAGGATGCCAACTGGGGCCGCGTCGTGATGGCCGTCGGCAAGGCTGGCGAACCGGCGGATCGCGACAAGCTCTCGATCTGGTTCGGCGGCATCCGCGTTGCACACAAAGGCATGCGCGATCCGTCCTACGACGAAGCGAAAGTTTCCGCGGAAATGAAAAAGCCGGAGATTTTCCTGAAAGTCGCACTCGGCATGGGCAAGGGCCGCGACCGCATCCTCACCTGCGACCTCACCAAGGAATACGTCGCCATCAACGGCGATTATCGCTCGTGAAACTCGTCCTCGTTGCCGCCTGCGCGCTGATCGATACCGACGGCCGCGTGCTGATCGCGCAACGGCCCGAGGGCCGCTCGATGGCCGGCCTGTGGGAGTTTCCGGGCGGCAAGGTGGAACAGGGCGAGCGGCCTGAAGAGGCGCTCATCCGCGAATTAAGGGAAGAACTCGGCATCGTCGTGAAGGAGGCCTGTCTTGCACCTTTGACTTTTGCGAGCCACACTTACGAGGACTTCCAGTTGCTGATGCCGCTCTACGTCTGCCGCCGCTGGGAAGGCTTCGTCACCCCGCTGGAAGGCCAGCAACTAACCTGGGTGAAGCCTGCAAAGCTGAGAGACTATCCGATGCCGCCGGCGGACCTGCCGCTGATCTCGCATCTCACTTCCCTGCTATAAGAAAACACGATCTAGGCTGTCAGCGGCGCCAGCGCCGTCCGCAGCAATTCGGGAAGCAAGACCGGCCGCCGCGTCGCACGGTCAACGTAGACGTACACGAAATGCCCCTGCGCGGCGGCAGCATCGGCATCGCTTTCAAACAATCCGATTTCGTAGCGCACCGAACTGGTGCCGAGATGGGCGACCCGCAATCCGGCCTCGACGATCTGCGGGAAACGCAGCGGCTCGAAATAATTGCAATGCGTCTCGACCACGAGGCCGATCACGGCGCCGCGCTCCGGATCAAGCGCGCCGTTCGCGATCAGGTAGCCATTCACCACGGTGTCGAAGAACGAATAATACTGCACGTTGTTGACGTGGCCGTAGACGTCATTGTCCATCCAGCGCGTCGTAATCGTTTGAAAGTGCGCGAATGCGGCACGGGAGAGCGGCAGCGGACGTGCGGACATCTCAACCTCCTGCTTTCTCGCCGGTCGGAATTTCCGACGTGCCGAGCGCATCGGCGAGCCGCGCCGTCGCGGAGCCCGGCGCCAGCGGCTTCTGCTGGCTTTCATGCGGCGCCCAGCCGGACAACCACACGATATCAAATGTGGCGCGCACCTTGCCGTCGGCTTCGCCAAATTTTTCGGCATAGATTTCCGCCGCCCGCACCAGTGTCGCGCGCCGCAACGGCTTCCTTCGCCGCTCAATCAGCGGATTGGTTGCGCCCATCGCGCGCAAATCGCGCATCAGCGAGAACGGCGATGCGTAGCGCACGGTGATGTTATCGACGTCCACGACAGGCAGCGCGAAGCCCGCCCGCTGAAGCAGCCCGCCCGCTTCCCGCACTTCCAGGAACGGTGCAATGCGCGGTGACGCGCCGCCTTCGATCTCTTCCTCCGCGGAGAAAAAACTTTCGCGCAGCTCCGTCAGCGTATTGCCGCCAAACACCGCCCCCATGAAAAGCCCATCCGGCTTGAGTGCGCGGCGGATCTGGATGAGCGTGCCCGGCAGGTCGTTGACCGCTTGCAGCGCCAGCACGGAAACGATCAATTCAAAGCTCGCATTGCCGAACGGGAGGATTTCTTCGTCGGCGACGACCTTGGGCCCACCATGGGAAGCGAGACTTTCAGCGCTGGCATTCGCGGCGACGATCGAGCCGATGGCGCGCTGACCCTTCAGGAGATTCCGCACCGCATCGTTCGGCGTACCGAGATCGAGCGCCAGCGGAAACTCGCGCAGCACGGCCGCAAGCCGCTCCACCAGATCGCCTGCGGCCCGCTCCATCAGGAACGTCGCCGGCCCCAGCGCGCGGGCGCGGCGCGCACGGGCGGCAATCAGCTTGCGGTCAAAGATCAAATGCGAATTTGTCATCGTCAGGCCGGTTGAGAGGTATCCGCGCCGGCGCTAGCCTAGCGTCAGGGAGCTATAGCGCCATGGAGCCGCTGGCGACAGATAGAGAAGTTGGCCGAAATATAACGTCCACGCTTGGCCGCCGGTTTACCGCCGGCATGCGCGCCGCGCTGGGCTTCGCGCTCGATACCGCGCTGCCGCCGCTGTGTCCGGCCTGCCGCGATCCGGTCGCCGATCAGGGCGGCCTGTGCGCCGGTTGCTGGGGGCGACTGTCATTCATCGCACGGCCTTACTGCGAGCGGCTCGGCATTCCCTTCGTCTACGACCCCGGCCCCGGCATCCTGTCGATGGAAGCCATCGCCGATCCGCCGGCCTATAACCGCGCCCGCGCCGCCGTGCGCTACGACGACGTGGCGCGCACCCTCGTCCACGCCTTCAAGTATGGCGACCGCATCGATCTCGCGCCGGCCATGGGCCGCTGGATGGCGCTTGCGGGTAAGGAAATGCTGGAAGGCGCCGACGCGCTGGTGCCGGTGCCGCTGCACTGGCGGCGGCAATGGGCGCGGCGCTTCAACCAGTCGGCGGCGCTGGCGCAGACGATTTCATCCCACAGCGCTATCCCGGTCGCCTACGACATCCTCAGGCGCATGCGTGCGACACGCCAGCAGGTCGGGCTCAATCAGGCCGAACGCGATGCCAATGTGCAGGGCGCATTCGCCGTCCCGCCGGAAGGCAAGGCTGCCGCGCGCGGCAAACGGCTTGTGCTGGTGGACGACGTGCTAACTTCCGGCGCCACCGTCGATAATTGCGCCCGCGTGCTGCTGCGGGCGGGTGCCTTGAGCGTCGATGTCCTCGTTTTTGCGCGGGTTGTGGAGGGTACGCGCAACCCCATATAGTGTTGCAGCACCACATCAATTCGCCCCCGAAAGCCTGAAACATGCCCGCCGTCGAACTCTACACGACCCCGATCTGCCCCTATTGCATCGCCGCCAAGGAACTTCTGACCAAGAAGGGCGTGGCATTCACCGAGTTCAATGTCATGGGCAACGCCGAAAAGCGTCAGGAAATGTTCGCGCGCGCCAACGGCCGCACGACCGTGCCGCAGATTTTCATCGGCCAGACCCACGTCGGCGGCTGCGACGAACTCTATGAACTCGAACACGACGGCAAGCTCGATCCGCTGCTGGCGGCGGGCTGAGTACGCATGACATCCTCCACCGGCCAATCCGCCACGTTCCGCGTCGGCCTTGTCGGGATGCGCTCCGGGCGCACGCCCGCGGCCAACATCGACACCGCGGTGAAGCTGATCGGCGAAGCGAAGGCCGGCGGCGCAGACTATGTGCAGACGCCGGAGATGACGAACCTGTGCGTGCGCTCGCGCGACGAATTGCTCACGCTGATTGCCGAGGAAGACAAGGACACCAGCCTCGCGACGTTCCGTGAGACTGCGCGCAAGCACGGCATCTGGCTGCACATCGGCTCGCTGGCGATTCGCGTCGCGAAAGAACACGCCGCCAACCGCGCCTTCGTGATCGATCCCAAGGGCGATATCGCCGCGCGCTATGACAAGATCCATATGTTCGATGTCGATCTCGTCGGCGGCGAAAGCTATCGCGAGTCCAAGAGCTACAAGGCCGGCGACGTCGCCGCCGCGGCGGATCTGCCGTGGGGCCGGCTCGGCATTACGATCTGCTACGACCTGCGCTTTCCGGCGCTTTATCGCGCACTGGCCGAAGCCGGCGCGTCGTTCATCGCCATTCCGGCGGCGTTCACCAAGCAGACTGGCGAAGCGCACTGGAACACACTGATGCGCGCGCGCGCCATCGAGAATGGCGCTTACGTGATGGCGGCCGCGCAAGGCGGCAAGCATGAGGATGGCCGCGAAACCTTCGGCCATTCCATCGTCGTCGATCCATGGGGCAAGGTCATCGCCGAAGGCGGTACCGAACCGGGCGTCACGTTTGCCGACATTGACCCGGCAATGGTCGCGACCGTGCGCGGACGCATTCCTTCGCTACAGCACGGCCGCCGCTTTGAAGTGACAACGCCGGTCGCCGAGCCCGCGCATCTGCACGCGGTGCGGAACACGAAATGATCAAATACACGCTCGTCTGCGACAAGAAACATTCGTTTGAATCGTGGTTCGCCAGTTCCGACGCCTACGACAAGCAGTTGAAGAAGAAACTTGTCACCTGCCCGCTGTGCGATTCGGCCAAGGTCGAGAAGGCGCTGATGGCGCCGCGCCTCACCGCCAAGGGCAACAAACGCAAGACCGGCAGGCCGGAGGCTGTTGCGGCCATGCCGGCCGCTGCGTCCGACACTACGCCGGTCGCCATCGCTTCGCCGGAGGAAAAGGAGTTTCGCCAGAAGCTGCGCGAACTGCGCGATCACCTGGTGAAGAATTCCGACAATGTCGGCCAGAAATTCCCCGAAGAAGCACGCAAGATGCACTACGGCGAGACCGAGCATCGCTCGATCTACGGCGAAGCCACGCCGGAAGAAGCCAAGGAACTGATCGAAGAGGGCGTCGAGTTGCTGCCGCTGCCGGTGTTGCCGGACGACAGAAACTGAGTTGTCATCCGGACCGCTGCGTACAGCGTTCCGATTTCTGGAATGACGGGAGCGGATCATGACCGAAAGCGCCCTCACCTCCTGGCAGTTCTGGGCAGTCCTGTCGGCGGTGTTTGCCGCACTCACGGCGATCTTCGCCAAGGTCGGCATCGAGAACATCAATTCGGATTTCGCGACCTTTATCCGCACCATCGTCATCCTGCTGTGTCTTGGCGCGTTCCTGTTCGCGACCGACCAGTTCCAGAACCCTGGCACGGTCTCCACCAAAACCTATGTGTTCCTGCTGCTGTCCGGCCTCGCCACCGGCGCGTCGTGGGTGTGTTATTTCCGCGCCCTGAAAATCGGCAATGCCGCGCAGGTCGCGCCCATCGACAAGCTGAGCGTCGTTCTCGTCGCGATTTTTGCCGTCGTGTTTCTGGGCGAACGGCCGCCGGCGAAGGACTGGATCGGCATTGGATTGATCGCCGCCGGCGCCGTGCTGATCGCGGTGAAGCGCTAATTATCGCTTCGCTGCGAACGCCTCCACCTCGACCTGCGCGCCCAGCGCCAGCCCGTTTGCGCCGAATGCGCTGCGCGCCGGCCACGGTTCGGCGAAAAATTCGCGATAGACTTCGTTGAAGCGTGGCCAGTCGGCCATGTCCGCGAGCATGATCTGCACCCGCACGACGTCGCGCAGGCTCAGGCCGTGGGCCTCAAGCGTCAGACGGATATTCTCGAATGTCTGACGCGCTTCGGTAACGATGCCGCCTTCAACGAGCTTGAGCGAACCCGGCACGACGCCGATCTGGCCGGAAAGGATCACCAGTCCGCCGACACGCACGCCATCGGAGAACGGCAATTCCGGCGGCAGCACCGCATTGGATTTCAGGAATTCGACGTCGTCACGTTTTCCCGTCATATCAATAGGCCCAGATCAGCAGCAAACACCCGATCACGATCAGCACCATACCGCCAAGTTCGCGGTTCGTCGTCGGCTGCTTGAAGATGAAGCGGGAGATCGCCTGCGCGAACAGCACCTCGACGAGCGCCAGCGTGCGCACGCTTGCCGCCGTCGCGATGGCAAAAGCGAGATACCAGAACTGCGACGCCAGCGCGCCCATAAAGCCCGCGAACAGCGATGGCCGCCACGCGCGGATGATTGCGTTGAGCACGGCGCGGTCGCGGAAATAAAGCCACGACGTCAGCAATATCGCCTGGATCAGCAGCCCCATCGTCAACGTGAACGTCGCCGCCATCAAGAAACTCGGATCGTCGAGCTTCAGGATCGCGCCGCGAAAGCCGACCGCCGACAGGCCGAACAGCCCACCCGACACAAGCCCCAGCACCGTCGGCTTGATGCCGCCCGACATGGCACCCGGCTTGAACGACATCGCCACCACGCCGGCGGTTGCGATCAGGATCGCCAGCGCCATCATCCATGTGACGTGATCGCCCAGCAGCACGAGGCCGAACAGCGCGACCTGCACCGGCTCGGTCTTGATATAGGCAATGGTGACGACGAACGAACGCTCCCCCATTGCCGCCAGCATCAGCGACGTGGCGGCGAACTGCGCGGCAGCGCCTTCAAGCACCCACAGCCAGTACCATCCGTCAGGTAGCGGCGGCTTGCGGTCGAGCGCGATGCACACGCCGATCAGGAAAATAACCGAGAACGGAAACCCGAACAGGAAGCGCACCTGCGTCGCACCGACAGTGCCGAGGCTCGCGGTCAGCGAGCGCTGCATGGCATTGCGCACGGTCTGTCCGCCGGCGGCGATCAGCGTAAAGACCGCCCACAGCCACGGCGCGATCACCCGACACGCTCCGCGATCACCATGTAGTTCACATCCATGTCGGAGGTGAGCTCCCAACGGTCAGCAAGCAAATTATAAAGCACGCCGGATTCGGCGCTGATCTGCATCTCCGCCATCTCAAGCGCGATCTCGAGTTCGTTCGGCGTGACAAACTTGTCCCAGCGGTGGGTGCCGCGCGGCAGCCAGCCCAGCACGTACTCCGCGCCGACAATCGCCAGTGCAAAACTCTTCAGGGTACGGTTGAGCGTCGCCACGATCATGAAGCCGCCGGGCTTCACCATTTCGGCGCAGCGCGAGATGAACAGCTCAACGTCCGCAACATGCTCGATCACTTCCATCGCCAGCACGATGTCGAACTTCTCGCCGGCATCCGCCAGCGTCTCCGCCGTCGTCGCGCGATAGTCGATCGCCGCACCGCTCTTGCCGGCGTGCAGGCGGGCAACCTCGATGTTGGTTTCCGACGGGTCGGCGCCGACAACGCTGGCGCCAAGCCGCGCCAGCGGTTCGGACAGGATGCCGCCGCCGCAGCCGATATCGAGGATGCGCAGGCCCGACAGGCAACCGAGCTTTTTGGGATCGCGGTCGAACTTCTTGCAGGCCACGTCGCGGATATAGGCCAGCCGCACCGGATTGAACTTGTGCAGCACGGCCATCTTGCCGCGCGGGTCCCACCACGTCTCGGCGAGCGCCGAAAAACGCGCGACTTCCTCGTCGTCAACCGTGCTGTTGGCGGTTCCTGAAACCATGCCCGTTACCTACTGCCACAGCACGGCCGCGGCAACCGGCCGTCCGGGCCTGAAACCGTCAAAAGTCACGGGTAAAGGCTGATTTGCCTTGCAGGTTGCGGGTGGCACGTCCGGCGGCTATGGATACGCGCGATTTTTGCCCCCCGGAGCGCCAGAAACTTCTCCATGGCCCGCCTCGTAATGAAATTCGGCGGCACGTCCGTCGCCGACATCGACCGCATCCGCAACGTCGCGCACCACGTCAAGCGCGAGGTCGATGCCGGTCATCACGTTGCCGTCGTGGTTTCGGCCATGTCGGGCAAGACCAATGAACTGGTCGCCTGGTGCAAGGCTGCCGCGCCGCGGCATGACGCGCGCGAATACGACGCCGTGGTCGCGTCCGGCGAACAGGTCACGGCTGGCCTCCTTGCGATGACGCTCGAATCCATGGGCATTCCGGCGCGCTCCTGGCTGGGCTGGCAACTTCCCATCATCACGTCCGACGCCCATGCTTCCGCGCGCATCCTCGACGTCAACGCCGACGAACTGGTCAAGGGTTTCAAGGAGCGCGGCGAAGTCGCAGTGATCGCGGGGTTCCAGGGCATCCACAAGGAAACCGGCCGCATCACGACGCTCGGCCGCGGCGGCTCGGACACGTCGGCGGTTGCAATCGCCGCCGCGATGCAGGCCGAGCGCTGCGACATCTACACTGACGTCGATGGCGTCTACACGACCGATCCGCGCGTGGTCCCGAAGGCCAGGCGGATGGAAAAGATTGCGTTCGAGGAAATGCTGGAACTGGCTTCCCTCGGCGCCAAGGTTTTGCAGGTCCGCTCGGTCGAACTCGGCATGGTGCACAACGTGCGCATCTTCGTGCGTTCGAGCTTCGAGGCGCCTGACAGCATCGATCCGCATGGCACTCCGCCCGGAACACTTATCTGCGATGAGGCAGAAATCATGGAACAACAGGTCGTCACCGGCATCGCCTTTTCCAAGGATGAAGCCCAGGTCTCGCTGCGCCGCGTACAGGACAAGCCCGGCGTCGCCGCCGCCATCTTCGGTCCGCTCGCCGACGGCAATATCAACGTCGACATGATCGTGCAGAACGTGTCGGCCGACGGCGCGACCACGGACCTCACCTTTACCGTGCCTTCCGCCGACTATGACCGCGCCCGGGACATCCTGACCAAGGTCAAGGGCACGGTCGGCTACGACCGAATCGACGGCGCGACTGACGTGACCAAGGTCTCGGTCATCGGCATCGGCATGCGCAGCCACGCCGGCGTCGCCGCACAGGCATTCAAGGCGCTGGCGGAGCGGGGAATCAACATCCGCGCCATCACCACGTCCGAGATCAAGTTTTCGCTGCTGATCGACAGCGCTTTCACCGAATTGGCGGTGCGGACGCTGCATTCGCTCTACGGCCTCGACAAAGCCTAAAATTAGAGAAATCCGCAGGATTTGAGGCGCTGTGGCCCGGTTGGCCACAGTCGGCCCATTGGCCTTGCGGGTGGCCCGTTCCACCCGCTATAGCCATGGTGGAAATCGTTGCGGAACCGGGTTCCGCGGACGTTTCCCGACACAATACGTGGGTTTGAACCGGGGTTTCCCGGTCAAGATGCGGCGGGACCCTTATGCGAGGCGCACTCGGCGGTCCGCGCGTGCTGTTACGCCGGCTCCGCGAGGTGATGGCGGAGCAGGTCAGCGCGCAGGATCGCCTCGACAAGATCGTGGTGCTGATCGCTGCCAACATGGTGGCGGAGGTTTGCTCTGTCTACGTGTTGCGCGTGGACGGAACCTTGGAGCTGTACGCCACCGAAGGTCTGAACCGCGAAGCCGTCCATCAAACAGTGCTGCGCACCGACGAAGGCCTCGTCGGCCTCGTCGCGAGCGAAGCCAACGCCATCAACCTGTCGGAAGCGCACACCCATCCGGCATTCGCCTACCGCCCGGAAACCGGCGAAGAAATCTACCATTCGTTCCTCGGCGTGCCGGTGCTGCGCGCCGGCAATACGCTCGGCGTGCTGGTCGTGCAGAACCGCGCGCGCCGGACCTACTCCGAGGAAGAAGTCGAAGCCCTGCAGACCACCGCCATGGTGGTCGCGGAAATGGTGGCCTCCGGCGAACTTTCCTCGATTGCCAAGCCCGGCGCAGAACCGGCCGTCCGCCGCCCGCTGAATCTCAAGGGCACGGCGCTCAACGACGGCCTCGCGCTCGGCCATGTCATCCTGCATGAGCCGCGCGTCGTCATCAAAAACGTCATCGCCGACGACCTGACGAAGGAGCGCCAGCGCCTCGAAGAGGCACTCGCCATCCTGCGCGCCGACCTCGACACCATGCTGGAGCGGGGCGACGTTGCCGATGGCGGCGAGCATCATGACGTGCTCGAAGCCTACCGCATGTTCGCGCACGACCGCGGCTGGGTTCACCGGCTTGAGGAAGCGCTCTCGACCGGCCTCACCGCCGAAGCCGCCGTCGAGCGCGTGCAGTCCGACACCCGCGCGCGCATGCTGCGCCAGACCGATCCTTACCTGCGCGAACGCCTGCATGACATGGAGGACCTGACGCACCGCCTGCTGCGCCAGTTGCTCGGCCATGATTACGACAACGCCCGCGACAACCTGCCCGACAACGCCGTGCTGGTCGCGCGCATGATGGGGCCTGCCGCCCTGCTCGACTACGACCGCAAGAAATTGCGCGGCCTCGTGCTGGAAGAAGGTGGCCCCACTTCACATGTCGCCATCGTCGCCCGCGCACTCGGCATCGCCACCGTCGGCGAAATCGCCAACGCGACCGGCGTGGTCGATCCGGGTGACGCCATCATCGTCGATGGCTCGACCGGCAACGTCCATATCCGCCCGACTCCCGACATGGAGGCGTCCTATATCGAAAGCGTGCGGCTGCGCGCGCGGCGGCAGCTGCAATACATGGCGCTGCGCGACAAGCCCTGCGTCACCAAGGACGGCCAGAGCTTCACGTTGATGCTCAATGCCGGCCTGCTGATCGACCTGCCGCACATGACCGAGACCGGCGCTGCGGGCATCGGCCTGTTCCGCACTGAATTGCAGTTCATGGTGGCGGCGCAATTCCCGCGCACCAGCGAACAGCTCGCGCTGTACCGCGCCGTGCTGGATGTTGCCGCCGGCAAGCCGGTGACGTTCCGCACACTCGATATCGGCGGCGATAAAATTCTGCCGTACATGCGCAACGTCGAAGAGGAAAATCCCGCGCTCGGCTGGCGCGCGATCCGCCTCGGCCTCGACCGGCCAGGTCTCTTGAGAAGCCAGGTGCGCGCCATGCTGCGCGCCGCGGCCGGACGCGAGTTGCGCATCATGTTCCCGATGATCGCTGCGGTAGGCGAATTCGACGAGGCCAAGCTGCTGGTCGAGCGCGAACTCACGCACCTTCGCCGCCATGGCCACAGGTTGCCGGAGCGCGTCGAAGTCGGCACGATGTTCGAGGTGCCTTCGCTGCTCTACCAGCTTGACGAGCTGCTCGAGCGCGTGGATTTTCTCTCGGTCGGCTCCAACGACCTGATGCAGTTCTTCTACGCGGTGGATCGCGGCAATGCGCGCGTGGCCGAGCGTTTTGACACGCTCTCGGCGCCGGTGCTGCGCGCGCTGCGCGACATTGCGCAGAAGGGCATCGAACACAAGAAATCCGTTACGCTATGCGGCGAACTCGCTTCCAAGCCGATTGGCGCGCTGGCGCTCACCGCGCTCGGCTATCGTTCGCTGTCACTCTCGCCTTCCGCGGTCGGTCCCGTGAAGGCGCTCCTGCTCGATCTCGACGTGGCCAAGGCCAAGGTGCTGATCGATGGACTGATCGAGAAAACCGTGCCCGGCGTTTCGATCCGTGAAAAACTCACCGCTTTCGCCGAAGCCGAAGGCCTTGCACTGTAACAAACATGCTGCCGGAAATTAAACTCGACGCATTGCTGTCGCGCCACGCCGCCTTAGAGGCGGAGCTTTCAAGCCAGGTCCCGACCGAGACCTTTATCAAACTGTCGCGCGAACTTTCAGAGCTTTCGCCGGTGGTCGAGAAGATCAAGGCCTATCGCGCCATCACCTCCGAGATCGCCGACCTCGATGCCATGATCGGCGACCAGTCGATGGATTCCGAAATGCGCGATATCGCACAATCGGAAAAGCCGGCGCTGGTCGAACAGCGCACGGCGCTCGAACAGGAAATCCGTCTCGCGCTGATCCCGAAGGATGCGATGGATGACCGCAACGTCATTCTGGAAATCCGTGCCGGCGCAGGCGGCGACGAAGCTTCGATCTTCGCAGGCAACCTGTTCCGCATGTACGAACGCTACACGGCGCTGCAGGGCTGGAAGACGGAGATCATGTCGGCCACCGAAGGCACCATGGGCGGCTACAAGGAAATCATCGCCGAGATCACCGGCCATGGCGCATTCGCGCGGCTGAAATTCGAATCCGGCGTGCATCGCGTCCAGCGCGTGCCGGACACCGAAGCACAGGGCCGCGTCCACACGTCGACCGCAACCGTCGCCGTGCTGCCGGAAGCGGAAGAGTTCGACGCCGAGATCAATCCCAAGGATCTCAAGATCGAGACCATGCGCGCCGGCGGCGCTGGCGGCCAGCACGTCAACAAGACCGAGTCCGCGATCCGCATGACCCATCTGCCGACCGGCCTTGTCGTGTTCATGCAGGAAGACCGCTCGCAGCACCGGAACCGTGCCAAGGCGATGGCCGTGCTGCGTTCACGCATCTACGACTACGAACAGCAGAAGCTCGACGCCGCCCGCTCCGCCGAGCGCAAGGGTCAGGTCGGCACCGGCGACCGCTCCGAGCGCATCCGCACCTACAACTATCCGCAGGGACGCGTCAGCGATCACCGCATCAATCTGACGCTCTACAATCTTCCGAAAATCATCGAAGGTGAATCGCTCGGCGAAGTCATCACCGCACTGATCACCGAACACCAGGCCTCGCTGCTGGCGGCCGAAGACGGCCGGCAGTGACGCCCCGGCCGGCGTTGCAGCATGGCGCGACCATCGCTGCCGCCCGCCGCACGCTTACCGACTCCCTTCGTGAAGCCAACCTCGATTCACCCGACCTCGACGCCCGCCTGCTGATCGGCCATGCGCTTGGCCTTGAGCACGCCGCACTGGTCTCGTCGTCCGACCGCATCCTGACCGCGCCGGAAATTGCGTTGATCGAATCTTTCGGCGCACGCCGCCTCCGGCATGAGCCGGTGGCGCATATTCTCGGCCGCAAGGAATTCTGGGGTCTGGAATTCACCGTCAGCGCCGATGTGCTGGTGCCACGCCCCGAGACCGAAACCATCGTCGAAGCTGCGCTCGAATTGCTCGGCGCACAGAAAATGCAGCCACTGCGCATTGCCGATCTCGGCACCGGATCGGGCGCATTGCTGATCGCCCTGCTGCAGGAGTTTCCGAACGCGACCGGGATCGGCACCGACATTTCCAGGGCTGCGCTCGATGTCGCAAGCGCCAATGTCTGGACCCACGGCCTGAACAAGCGCGCAGCGTTTGCCGTCTCCGACTACGGCGCGGCGCTGCCCGGCGGCTACGACCTCGTGGTATCCAACCCGCCCTATATTCCAACTGCCGACATCGCCGGGCTTGAGCCGGATGTACGGAATTACGATCCCGTACTGGCGCTCGATGGCGGGGCCGACGGACTTGCCGCCTACCGGGCCATAGCCGCCGACAGCCGCCGGCTGGTGGCCCCCGGCGGCACTCTGGTCCTGGAGGTCGGGGTCGGTCAGGCCGATGCGGTAAACGCCCTGCTGGTCGAGGCGGGCATGGCTGTCCTGCTGCCGGCGCGCGCCGATTTGGCCGGAATACCGCGCGCTGTGGCCGCTAACCACGTTTATGTGTCAGGTTAATAACGAAAAAAACCCTTGGAATGGGGGGCCAAAACGACTAGGTTCATTGACAGGAATCGACCCGAGTAGAATTGGGTTTGCGCCGCAGATAGGCCCCGAGTGAGCTCGGAGAGGCGGACGGCGCAAAAGAAGCAACAACCCGAAGGCCAAATGTTGGGGACCAGTGCTTAAGGCCACTGCACGGCAAAGGGTTTTTGTTTACTCAGGTCGTAATGCTTCATCGTTTGACGTGCTGAGACTGTCCACTTGGACGTCCCCAGGCGTGACGAAGGATGAGCGGTGCCGCGGCTGGTCCGTGGAGCGGGGGTGTATGGCGCAGCCACACGTTGATTTACGCAGCATGATTTTCGCTAAAGCGACGATCGCTACAACAATTCAGACGGCGCGATGAGCGACGCCGGTGCCTTGTCGATGACAAAAGATCTGTCGATGACGCGCGATGCGCCCATGGGAGGCGCTACAACGCCAAGCAAGCAACCCGGAACAAGAAATCAAACAGATTTTCAGCAACCGGCGGCCTTTGGCTGCCGACAATTGGAGCGAATAAGCCAATCATGAGGAACGGTCAAAATAAGCGCATGCGTGGCCGCAATCGCAATAATAATAACAGCGGCGGCGGCGGCAATAACCGCGGCCACAATCCGCTAACGAAGGTGTTCGAATCGAATGGGCCCGACGTCAAGATTCGCGGAACGGCTTCGCATGTTGCGGAAAAATACATCCAGCTTGCGCGCGACGCGCAATCCTCCGGCGATCCGGTTGCTGCTGAAAACTACTACCAGCACGCGGAACACTACTTCCGCCTGATCGCGGCGGCGCAGGAACAGTTCCGTCAAAGCCCGCAGTACAACAACCAGCAGAACGCCGGCAATGAAGTCGTCACCGGCAACGATTCGCGTGATGGCTCCGGCAACGACAGCCGCGACGGCTCCTACGACGATGAAGATGGTGACGATCAGGGCCAAAGCGACCAGCCGCAGTTCGGTACCCGCGATCCGCAGCCCTATATTCCGCGCGACGCGCAGTTCGCCGGCCAGAACAACGAGCGTTACCAGAACCAGCAGACGCGCCAGCAGAACAACAACAACAGCAACAATAATAACAGCAACAACAACGGCCAGAACGGCACCCACACCGAGGAAGTCAGCGTTGACCGCCTGCCCTCATTCATCACCGGCGGCGGCGCACAGCCCCAGCCGAATGATCAGCCGCAAGGCAGTGGCGAAGGCGGCGAGCGCAACGGCAACGAACGCTATGGCTTCCGCCGCCGGCGTCATCGCCGTCCGGGCGGCCCGCGCAGCGACGCGCCGGGTGCACCGCAGGATGGCGGCGGCGAAGACGCGCCGCAGGGCTAACCCTGAATGTGAACCGATCTAGCCGCGCGGCAATTCGCTGACGCGCGGCGACGGCGCGGGATTGAGCGCCGGCGCAAACTGCGGCCGTTCGCGGCGCGCAGGAATCGCGCGATAGACCTGCTTGGTGGCTTCGACGATATGCACGCCGGCCATCGGCGCCGACAGCGCCGCGCCCGTGCGTTCCCACGCCGCCGATGATCGCAAGAACCAGCCGCGCGAAATCGGCGGCACGTACAGCGCATCGCCCCACGACACCGGCGTGAACCACGCATCGCGCAAGAATTGGATGATCTGCGGCCGTGAATAGGGCCGCCCGTGACCGAACGGCGTCGTGTCCATGCGCGCCCACAGTCCGCGAGGGTTCGGCACCACAATGAGCAGCCTGCCGCCCGCATTCAGCACGCGCCAGACTTCGCGCAGCAGCGCGCCGGCATCCTCCGACATCTCCAGCGCATGCACGAGCAGCACGCGATCCATCGAACCGTCGGTCAGCGGCATTTCATAAGGATCGACAAGGCTTGCCAGTGCGGGCCGTGCTGTCGGCCATTTCACCGCGCCCTGCCGCGCCGGCATGAAGGCGAGGCAGCGTTCGGCTTCCTCGCGGAACAGCCCGAGATAAGGCGTCGTGTAACCGACGCCGAGCACGCGTTCGCCCGCCGTGTTGTTCCACAACTTGCGAATCCCGCGGCCCACAAAGCGGCGCGCAGCGGTTCCGAGGCGCTGGGCATAGAAATTGCGCAGATCGACGACATCGAGCGACATGGCGGCAAACTAGCACAAAGTTGCTGGAGATTGGATGTAACGCAAAAGGTCTAAGCCCGACGTGCGGCGCTATGTTGCGTTGCCACCGTTAACATCGGAATATCCGGCCAGCATCGTTCACAAATCCGGAAATCCCGCCATGACCGCACAAACGCACCTGTTCCGCTGCCGCCAGGATAATTTCGGCGTGCTGGTTCACGATCCTGCAACGGGCGCGACCGCGGCCATCGATGCGCCCGAAGCGGGACCCGTTGAAGCAGCGCTGAAGGAAACCGGCTGGAAGCTAACGGATATTCTCGTCACCCACCATCACGGCGATCACACCGGCGGCATCGCGGAACTGAAAGAGCGTCATAAATGCAAGGTGACGGCGCCGCGTTCCGAGACCGCGAAAATTCCGGCGGTCGATGTGCAGATCGGCGACAACGATACGGTGAAGGTCGGCAACCTGTCGGCACGCTGCATCGAGACGCCCGGGCACACGCTCGGCCAGATCAATTATTTCTTCGCCGCCGACAAGCTGCTGTTCGCCGGCGACACGCTGTTCTCCGTCGGCTGCGGCCGCGTCATCGAAGGCAAGCCGGAGGTGATGTGGGAATCGCTCCTCAAGCTGCGCGCCCTGCCCGACGACACGAAACTTTATTGCGGCCATGAATACACCGCGGCGAACATCAAATTCGCCAAGACGATTGAGCCGGACAATTCCGCACTGGCCGACCGCGAGAAGGAAGTTTTGGCGCAGCTAGCCGCCGGCCAGCCCACTATTCCGTCGCTGCTAGGCGATGAGAAGCGGAATAACGTGTTCCTGCGGGCAGACATGCCCGCCATCGCGGCGGCTGTCGGCCTTGTGGGCAAGCCTGCAGCGGAAGTATTCACGGAAATCAGAGCGCGCAAAAACAAGTTCTGACGCTGGCAATGGATATTCCGCACGGCATGACCGCCGCCGAAGTCATCGCGCTCCTGGGCCTGCAACCGCACCCCGAAGGTGGCCATTTCCGCGAGGCCTTTCGCGATCCGCAAACCATTGACGGAAAACGTGGTTTTTCAACAGCCATCTACTATCTGCTGGCGCGCGGCGAGCACTCGCACTGGCATCGCGTCGATGCAGTGGAGATGTGGCACTGGCATGCCGGCGCACCGCTCAAGCTTGGCGTGACGGAAGACGGAAAACCTGCAACGTGGCTCACCTTGGGCGCAGATCTCGCAGCAAGGCAACGCCCTCAAGGCATCGTGCCGTTCAATGCGTGGCAATCCGCGCAAAGCCTCGGCGACTGGACGCTGGTCGGCTGCACGGTGGCGCCGGCCTTCGAGTTCGCAGGTTTCGTGCTTGCCCCGCCGGGCTGGTCGCCACCTTCAGCTTGAGGCTTTACGCGAAATACTGCCCGCCGTTGACGGTCATGGTCGAGCCGGTGATCAGGCCCGCGTCGTCGGACGCCAGAAACACCACGCAGCGCGCGATTTCTTCCGGCTCGCCGAGGCGGCCAATCGGAATTTGCGGCAGGATGTTTTTCTCCAGCACGTCCTTCGGCACCGCCTGCACCATCTCGGTGTTGATGTAGCCCGGCGCGATGGCGTTGACGGTCACGTTGAGCTTGGCGTTTTCCTGCGCCAGCGCCTTGGTGAAACCGATCTCGCCGGCCTTGGCGGCGGAATAATTGGTCTGGCCGATCTGGCCCTTCTGCCCGTTGATCGAGGCGATATTGACGATGCGGCCGAATTTACGCTCGCGCATCCCCTCGATGACATGACGGCACATGTTGAACAGCGAATTGAGGTTGGTGTTGATGACCGCGTTCCACTGATCGGGCTTCATGCGGTGCAGCGTGGTGTCGCGCGTGATACCGGCGTTGTTGACCAGCACTTCGATGGGGCCGAGTTCAGCCTCGACCTTCTTCAGGCCCTCCGCACAGGCCTCAAATGACGACACATCCCATTTGAAAATGCTGATGCCGGTCTCGGCCTTGAACTTCTGCGCAGCTTCGTGGTTACCGGCATAATTGGCCGCGACTTTATAGCCGGCAGCCTTGAGCGCCTTGGCGATGGCGGCGCCGATGCCGCGGGTTCCGCCCGTAACGACTGCTACGCGAGCCATGACTTACTTCTCCCAGACCTTTTTTGGCCGTAACGGCCGGACATTCGCCCGGCCGCCTGAGTGACGTTCCTGATGCGGCGAGCTTAACGCTCGATGCACATAGCAATTCCCATACCGCCGCCGATGCACAGCGTCGAGAGGCCCTTCTTGGCATTGCGGCGCTGCATTTCGAACAACAGCGTGCTGAGAACGCGCGCGCCCGAAGCGCCGACGGGATGGCCGATGGCGATGGCACCACCGTTGACGTTGACCTTCGAGGTATCCCAACCGAGGTCCTTGTTCACCGCACAGGCCTGCGCGGCGAAGGCTTCGTTGGCTTCGATCAGGTCGAGGTCGGCGATGTTCCAGCCGGCCTTCTTGAGGGCTGCGCGCGAGGCCGGGATCGGCCCCGTTCCCATGATCGCCGGATCGACGCCGGCGTGCGCCCATGAGGCAATCCGCGCCATCACCTTGTGATTGCCCTTGGCGGCTTCGCTCGCGCGCATCAGCACGATGGCGGCGGCGCCGTCGTTAATGCCGGAAGCATTGGCAGCCGTCACCGAGCCATCCTTGGCAAAGGCCGGACGCAGCTTGCCGACGGATTCCATGGTGACGCCCTGCTTGGGATATTCGTCGGTATCGACGACCACATCGCCCTTGCGGGACTTCACGGTGACGCCGGTTATTTCATCCTTGAACTTGCCGGCTTTCTGCGCGGCCTCGGCCTTGTTCTGCGAGGCGACCGCGAACTGGTCCTGCTGCTCACGCGTGATCTGCCACTGGCGCGCGACGTTCTCGGCCGTGTTGCCCATGTGGTAGCCGTTGAAGGCATCCCACAGGCCGTCCTTGATCATCGTATCGACCATCTCGAAGTTACCCATCTTCACGCCGCCGCGCAGGTGCTGGCAGTGGGGCGACATGCTCATGGATTCCTGACCGCCGGCGACCACGACGTCGGAGTCGCCGTTGAGGATAGCCTGGTACCCGAGCGCCACTGCCCGTAGGCCCGAACCGCAGAGCTGGTTGACGCCCCACGCGGGGCTCTCGACCGGGATGCCGGCGTTGATGGAGGCGATACGGGCCGGGTTCTGGCCCTGCCCGGCCGTCAGGATCTGACCCATGATGACTTCGGAGACACGCCCGCCCTCGATACCGGCACGTTCCAGCGCAGCCTTGATCGCCACCGCACCCAGCTCATGGGCGGGTAAATTGGCGAAAGCGCCGTTAAACGCGCCGACCGCGGTACGTGCCGCGCCAACGATGACGATGTCGTCTGCCATGGGAATGCTCCTGGTTCAGATCAATTAGGGTTGCATCCTTGCTACCGGGCTGGGCCGTGTCAATTCAACCCAAATCCTGCGGCCCGATAACGTCGAAACATGCGGATGCGACGGTGAAGTGAAGATCAGATGGCGATCCCGGACCTGGGCGCCAACGGGATGACTACAAAGCGGGACAACGCACCTGCACAAAATAGTGGCCCAAGGCCGGAAAACACCGTAGCTTTTCTAAAGTGCCCAATGGACCCAAGATGCCGGGTACCGCCGGGGGAAACGAGTAACAGTCAAAATGACGAAGCCAGAAGAACCCGTCATCATCAAGAAATACGCCAATCGGCGTCTCTACAACACCGGGACGAGCACCTACGTCACCCTCGAAGACCTCGCCACGATGGTCAAATCGGGATCGGATTTTATCGTTTACGACGCAAAATCCGGCGACGACATTACCCGCTCGGTACTGGCCCAGATCATCTTCGAGCAGGAAAACAAGGAAGGGCAGAACCTCCTTCCGATCGCATTCCTGCGCCAGCTCATCCGCTTCTACGGCGACAGCATGCAGATGATGGTGCCGCGCTTTCTGGAAGCCTCCATCGACTCGCTGACCAAGGAACAGGGCAAGTTCCGCGAACACATGTCATCGACCTTCGGCGGCGTCGGGTTCGGCCCGATGGAAGAACAGGTCCGCCGCAACATGGAAATGTTCGAGCGAGCCTTTGCCATGTTCGCGCCGTTCGCGCGGGCGGGTCAGCAGGCGCCGGCGGCAACCGGAACCGAGGCGGAGAAGCCAGCAGGCGGCGGTGAGATCAACGATCTCAAGCGCCAGATGGAAGAAATGCAAAGACGCATCGACCGCTTGGGCGACAGCGACAAGAAATAGTTTCAAGCACTCCTGAAAAACTTTCGGCGCGGCCTCAAGGCTGTGCCGTTTGTTTTCAGACGGCTGATTACGCCGCAGCGATGTCCGGCTTGCGCTCGAGCTTGGCGAGCCCGATCAGCTTGCGTTGCAGATAATCGCATCCGGCATTGGCAAGGACACTGGCAGCCTCTTCGTCCTGCACACGCTCGGCCACGGTCTTGAGCTTGAGCCGGCGAGCAAGATCGATCAGCGTCAGCACGAACGCACTGTCGTCTTCCGAACGGATCATGTGTTCGACGAATGCGCCGTCGATCTTCACGATATCGACGCCGAGCTTGCGCAGGCTGCGGAACAACGTGTAGCCCGCACCGAAATCGTCGATGGCAATCTGACAGCCGAGATCCTTGACGCGCGCAACAAAGCCGCGGGTGTCGTCGATGTCCTGAATAGCCGACATTTCGGTGATCTCGATGATGAGTCGCTGGGCGACGCCAGGATACATGCGCAACTGCGTATTCAGCGCAGCCCACCAGTCGGGATCGGTTGCCGAAATCGGCGACGCATTCATGCTGGCCCGGAAGTTCGGGTTGGCGGCGAGTTCCGCAATCACCAGTTCCAGCACCCGATGGTCGAGCAGACGCACGAAGCCAAGATGTTCAGCGGCCGGAATGACGTTCTGCGCGGTTTCAATCGAACCGTCCGGGCGGCGGATGCGCATCAGGCATTCGTGGAAAGCGATCTTGCGCGACAGCGTTTCGACAACCGGCTCGAATGCCATCACGACGCGGCGCTCGTTCAGCGCGCTGACAATCTCGTCGCCAGAGCGCTGGTTCTCGCGGCGGCGCTCCTCGCGCTCGATGTTTGGACGATACGACAGGAACGAACCCTTGCGCTTGGCCTTCGCAGCGTTGAGCGCCTCTTGGGCACGAGACAGGATTTCCCCGACACTGCGCGCATGGCGCGGCGCAACCACGCCGCCGATGGTCGCCGTGACCGCAACCGGGCCAGCCTTGGTCTGCACCACGTCGTCACGCACCCCGGCCAGCAAGCGATCAGCGGCGGTGTTGAGATCTTCGAAGGTATATTTGTTGAGGACGATGCCGAACTTGTTGCCGGAGAAACGTCCCAGAACATCGGCGCCGCGCATCTTGGCGCGCAGGCGCTTGGCGACCGCCGCGATCACCTCATCGGCAACATCGTAACCATACGCTTCATTGATGCGGGCGAGGTTATCGATTGCCGCGAGCAGGAAGCCGCACGAGTTGCGAAACTTGGTGGCCTCTTCAAGTGTCGAGGTCAAAACCTCGGCGAGCCGCCAGCGGTTCATTTCGCCGGTCAGCCCGTCGAACTGCGAGAGATAAGCGAGCTGCTGCTCCTGCGCGTGACGGTCGTTGATGACGCGCACGATCCCATGCGCGCGGACAGGCTTGCCATCCGGCCCGGCGAACCAGCGGCCGACATCCTCGATCCAAAGTCCGGGGCCGGAGGTCTGTGCGGTGCGCAGGCAATACTTCACCTGATAGAAAACGCCCGAACCCTGGTCGCCTTCGGTTGATCGCATCACCGCATCGAAGCGCGACAGCGGCGTATTCGGGTCCAGCAGCTGTGCGAAAGCGCGGCCGGTGGCGATGTCGGCGGTATCCGGCAGCCCAAGAATGGCGCGGACGTTATCGCCCCATCGCAAATTATCCGCCGCTATTTGCCATTCGTAAGGCACGTCGCCAACAGATGCGAAGATCTGGGCCGTATCGACCGCAACTACGGGGGGCGTTTCGGATTGGGTCATCAAGGGCTTCCGCAGCCACACAACTGGGCGCGGCGATTGCCCCCACCGATGGCCGATTCGCCCCAATCTGCCCGAAAACGGTGAAGTTTTCGAGAATCCAGCGCGGCGAAAGCTTCCAAAAAGAAGGCCAGCCAGAACGGCATGGTGCTTGCGGAACAGACGTTGGAAGGGCGCGTTGCGTCCCAAAATGAGACAGCCGAAGCATGATCAGGCCGATCCGTACCCAGATGCCCCGCATGGGCTTGCGGCCTCGCCAGCCTGAGCCGCCGGCTGAGGCAAAGCCCAGAGAGCCCGGCACGGCGCTGGTGCTGATCGCGCCAGTGCAGTCCGGCGAGCAGACCACGC
Source organism: Hyphomicrobiaceae bacterium (assembly GCA_947472885.1). GTDB lineage: Bacteria > Pseudomonadota > Alphaproteobacteria > Rhizobiales > Xanthobacteraceae > CANJBX01. The sequence goes on along the minus strand of CANJBX010000003.1, from coordinate 65,885 downwards.
TGCCATCCCGGCGCACCTCGGTGTCCTACCTCGCGCATCTGATTGCGACCGACCGTGGCGAACCGCAGACCCGCGACCGCCGCCGCGCCACGCCACAGGAAGCCATCGCCGCCTATGGCGCGATGAAAAACCTGTCGCGCGGAAAACCGGAATCGTCGGGCGAAGACTGAACGGGTCTAGTAGCCGAGCGCGCAGCCGTCCTTGCGCGGATCGGAACCGCCGATCAGCACGCCACGTTCCCAATCGATCCTGATCGCCTGACTGCCGCCCCATGGCAGCGGTGCGACGTGCACGTCATGTCCCCGCTTACGCAGCCCTTCGATGGTTGCAGCGGAAACTCCGTTTTCGACTTCCGTCCGCTCGCCGGTGAAGAAAACGCGGGGCGCATCGATGGCCTGCTGCACATCCATGCCGTAATCGACGATGTTGTTGATGATGTGCGCATGGCCCATCGGCTGATAGTGCGAACCCATGACGCCGAACGCCATTTCGCAGCGGCCGTCGCGCATGGCCATCGACGGGATAATCGTGTGCATGGGCCGTTTTTTGGGGCCGAAGGTATTGGGATGGGTAGGATCGACGACAAAACATGCCCCGCGATTGTTCTGCATCACGCCGCTCTTCTCGCCGCAAATACCGGAACCAAAAGCAGAAAACAGCGAATTGATGAACGACACCGCCGTCCTGTCACGGTCGATGACGGTGAGGTAAACCGTGTCGCTGCCGGGCGCTGGCTTGGTCGGCAACGCGGTACGCTTCGACAAATCGATCTTATCCGCGAGCATTCCGGCGAAGCCTTTGTCTAGCAGCGCCGGAATAGCGGCCCGCATATAGATCGGGTCGGCGATATGCGTATCGCGAATGGCATACGCCATCCGGGCAGCTTCCAGCACCAGATGGAAACGTTCCGGCCCCAGTGCATCGAGCTTCGCCATGTCGAAGCCTTCGAGCATGTTGAGCAGCACCAGCGCAACGAGGCCCTGCCCGTTCGGCGGGATTTCCAGAATGTCGAGACCGCGATAATTGGTCGAGATCGGCGTGACGACGTCGCCGCGATGGTTGGCAAAATCCTCCACCGTCAGGAAAGCGCCACGCGGCGCGACCGCCGCGACGATATCTTCCGCAACCGCGCCTTCGTAAAAAGCCTTCGGGCCGTGCGCCGCAATGGCTTTCAGCGTTTGCGCAAGCGCCGGAAACCTGAAGACATCGCCCACCGAAGGCGCGCGACCGTCAGCCAGCGCGTGTTTCGTCGCAGCCGGATCTGCCTTCAGCTTGTCGATCACCCCGGCCCAGTCGAAGGCGACGCGCGGCGCGACCGGAAAACCATGCTCGGCAAAACGGATCGCCGGCGCCAGCGCGCGGTCCAGTCCGAAGCGGCCGTAGTTTTTCAACACAGCATCCCAGGCTTCAATTGCCCCCGGCACCGTGACCGAGTGGGCCGACGTCATGCCGATGGAATTGATGCCCTGATCGAGCAGCGCCTGCGTCGAAGCCTTCGCGCCGGCGCGGCCGGAACCGTTGTAACCCCACACCGGCTTGCCCGGCTGCGAAACGAGACAGAAGCAATCGCCGCCGATGCCGGTCATCGCCGGCTCCACCACGCACAGCGCCGCAACGGCCGTGACGGCGGCATCGGCTGCGGTGCCGCCGGCTTTCAGCACCTCAATGGCGGCTTGCGTCGCCAGCGGATGCGAGGTCGCGGCCATGCCTTCGCCGGCGAACACCGGCGAGCGGCCCGGCAGATGGAAGTTGCGTGTCATGGAATTTCCGCAGCGATGGGAGGAGATGCGCTTTAGCGCGGCATTGTTATGCGAAGCGCAATCAGACGCGCGGGATTGCTTCGTTATCGACCGTGATATCGCGCTGGGCGGAGCGGATCGTCACCGAGAAGCCGCCGACGACATCCACAAAGCAGATGACCAGCAGCAGGAAATAGGTTCCCGTCGCGGCCTGCTTCACCAGCAGGAACTCGATCAGCATGATGATGAACAGGATCGTCGACAGCAAATGGTCGATAATCGAACGCGACGACAGCCGCGTTGCTTTCAGCAATTCGATAAACAGGATCAGAATTGAAATTGCGATGATGAGATCGCCAACCGACAGCGCCCATTTCTCGCCGGAGGCGAGCGGAATGTTGGCGACAATGTTGGCCCAGAAGGCGCCCAGCGTTGCGCCGGGCATCAGAAATTCGATGATGTTGTAGACGGCGAAGGGGATGACCAGCAGCGGAAACCCGACGAGGTACATTTATCCCCCTCCCGAAAACTCTGATTTTATCAGACTTCTTTTTTCGCCTTCAGAACCTGGCGGCCGCGATACATGCCGGTCTTGAGGTCGATGTGATGCGGACGGCGCAGTTCGCCCGAATCTTTGTCTTCCATGTACGTCGGCTGCTTGAGCGCATCGGCCGAACGGCGCATGCCACGCCGTGACGGCGAGGTTTTTCTTTTTGGCACTGCCATGGGGTATCTCCTGAAAACTTTAGTAATTTCAGGCGCCAGCGCCCGAAAACGGTGTGGGAAATTGAAGCCGGGCTTATAGATGAAGGCGGCGGGGCTGGCTAGGGCATTTTCCGGCAAAAAGCCGGGCCTGGGGTCGGCAAGGTCTGGCAGCGTTACTTAATCACTGTGGCCGGGCGCAATTTGCCCGATTTGCCATGCTTCCCATCCGTCGCAGATGAATTCCGGCGATCTGCCGCAAGCCCGGTCCCGGCTTTTTGGCGTCCCGTGTGCGGGGATTCGGCAAGGTCGCCGCCATCAGCGCCGCTTCCGGCGCTTTCAAACCCGATACCGGACGGCCAAAGGCGCGCTGGGAAGCAGCCTGCACCCCGAACTCGCCATCCGGACCAAGTTCCGCGATGTTGAGATAAATCTCCAGAATGCGCCGCTTGGGCAGCACCAGATCGATCCAGATCGCCAGCGGCAGTTCGAGTACCTTGCGGACGTAGCTGCGCGATTGCCACAGGAACAGGTTTTTCGCGACCTGCTGCGTGATGGTCGAGCCGCCGCGCGCGTCCGACAAATCATCGGCTTCCGTCAATGCGTTGCGCAGTTCGCCGAAATCGACCCCGTGATGGGTGCAGAACTGGCCGTCTTCGGCCACGATCACGGCCAGCGGCACCGCGGGCGACATTTCCGCAAGCGGCGTCCACTGGCGCTCGACGCGTTCGCCCGTCATCCAGCGCCACAGCATCAAGGTCGAGACCGGATCGACGAACCGATAGAACGGTACGACGGCGTAGGGCAGCAGGATAACGACGGCCAGCGCGATAGCCGCCGCGCGCAGCACTGTCCGAAAGCGGCCAAGACCGCGCAGGCGTCCTGATTTCGGCGCAGCCATGCTGCTGTCCCTTGAGCCGGAAACCGGCGGAAATCGAAGCATACTCATGTTAGGGTCCGCCCGCCCACGTCAACCGCATAGTCAACAATGCGCAGACGGCGTGGCGGGTTGCACGGGAAGCCTGCGATATCATGACCACTGGCGGCAAAAACAACACTGCAACCGATGCGGCATTTTCAGCGCGACTTGCCGCCGTGGCGGATGCCATCGAAATTTTGCTGGCGCGCCTGATTGACGAGACACCCGTCGCGGGCGAACGCGTGCGTCCGCCGCGGCTGGTTGTGGCAATGCGCCATTCGGCGCTGGGCGGCGGCAAGCGGCTGCGGCCATTCCTTATCGCGGAGACGGCGGCGTTGTTCGGCGTGCCCGAGGGCCGCGCGCTGATGGCGGGCGCCGCGCTCGAATGCCTGCATTGCTATTCGCTGGTGCATGACGATCTGCCATCCATGGACAATGACGACCTGCGACGCGGCAAGCCGACCGTTCACAAGGCATTCGATGACGCCACCGCGATCCTCGCGGGTGACGCCTTGCTCACCGTCGCGTTCGATATTCTTGCACGCAGCGAAACGCATCCCGACGCTGCCCTGCGGATCGCGCTCGTATCCGCACTGGCGCGCGCGGCAGGCGTTGGCGGCATGGCGGGCGGGCAGATGTTCGATCTCGCTGCGGAAGGCCGATTCGGCGCGAAAACCACGCAAGACGAAACCAGCGTGAAAACCTTGCAGGCGATGAAGACTGGCGCGCTCATTCGCTTCGCGTGCAAGGCGGGCGCCATCCTCGGCGGCGCGTCGCCGCGCGAACACGATGCGCTCGATACTTACGGCCGCGTCCTCGGCGAGGCATTCCAGATCGCCGACGACCTGCTCGACGCCGAAGGCGATGCAGCAACCATCGGCAAGCGCACCAGCAAGGACGATGCGGCGGGTAAGGTGACGCTGGTTTCAATCCTCGGCCGTGACGGGGCGCGGGCGCGGCTGGCGGCGCTGGTCAGCGAAGCCACGCTTGCGTTGGAACCTTTCGGCGCGCGCGGCGATATCCTGCGCGCCACCGCACGCTTTGTTGCCGACCGTAAGGTCTGATCCTCATGGCCAGAAAATCCAAAGCGACAATCACGAAACCGCTCCGGCAGCATTCCAAGCCAATGCGGATCGTGCGCGGACATCTCAAGCTGTTCGTCGCGGCGCTCGCCGGCCTGCTTGTGCTTGCGTTCCTGCCTAGCGACTGGCGCATGTCGACGCGACTGCTGGAGGCGTGGGATTTTGCGTCGCTGATCTATCTCGTGCAGGCGTTTTACGTCATCCACCATTTCGACCTTCAACGCGTGCAGATTCATGCTGACGAAGCGGATGAAGGCGGCGCGGCGCTGCTAATCATCACGGTTGCAACGGCGCTCGCCAGCGTCGCAGCTATCGTCATCGAACTCGGCAATGCCCACACCTTGAAGTCGGAGGGTGCGCAACAAACCGCATTCGTCCTTGCAGCCCTCACGGTCATTATGTCGTGGGCTTTGATCCACACAATCTTCGCGTTCCATTACGCGCATATTTATTATCGCGGGCCGGGCACGCACGGCCATGGACTGAATTTTCCCGGCGACCCTCAGCCTGACTATTGGGACTTCATTTATTTCTCGTTTATCATCGGCATGACGTTACAGGTATCGGACGTACAGGTAACAGGCAAGAACATCCGCCGCCTTGTCGTCGCGCATGGCGTGGTGTCGTTCCTGTTCAATGTCGCGATCCTCGCGCTGACCGTGAACATCGGCGCGAACTTGATTTAGCCGCGCGCAGCTTCGATCCGCGACAGCAGCAACGACGGCGCAACGCGGCCATCCACGACACCCAGCGCATCCGACATCAGGGCCTCGCAGGCGTCGTCACCAATGGCATGCGCGGACAACCGCCTGCATTTTTCCCGGATTGCGGCCTCATCGAACGGCCGTGACGGATCGCCCGGCACGTCCGCAACCGCACGTACATGCCATGCGCCGGCAGCGCGCACGCGAACCTCGGCATGCCATTTCACCGGAAAATCCCTCATCAGCCCCTCGTCGGCGGCCACTTTCACCTTGCTCATGAACGCACGCAGCGCCAGCGATATCGCACCGGCCTGCCCGACATCGAAAGCCGCATCGGGTTCCAGCGCAGCAATCGCGAGCTGATAGGGCATGCTGGTGAGGCGCGACATGCGATCCTCGTCCGTCACGCCATGGTCCAGTATGCGCAGGAACAGCGGCAGCACCTTCACTTCAATCGCTTCAATCTGCGCCACATCGACTGTTGCGAGAATTTCCTTGAAGGCCTGCGTTGCCGCCATGCTCTGGCGCGCCGCAGACCACGGCTTGAACGACACTTCGCGCAAGATTTCTCGCTTGCCGAGTTTGTCCGTCAGCGCCGCAACTTCCGGCTCGATGTGATAGATGCCGGGAAAGAAACGCCCTTCGAACAATCCAAGATCCGACGTAAAGCCGCTCGACGCTGCGTATGCCGCCTGCAGGCCGTTGCGCGCGGCAACGCCGGCTGCGAGCCAGCGCGACGTCGTCGATGTGTTCTGCAGGCCGACGCCCGGCGCGGATTGCGTCAGCGCAATGCCCAGCGCATGGGCGGTTTGCGTGGCATCGAGCTCGAGTAGTTTTGAAGCCACCGCCGCGACGCCGAACGCCGCGCCGAAATATGTCGGCCAAATGCCGCGGCCCGAAATGACCGCACCGTTGACCGCAAGCCCGAACCGGATCATCGCCTCATAGCCCACTACCATGGCGGCATTGAGTGTTGCCGCATCCGTATCGGGCCGCAGCGCCGCAATCGACAGCGCCGCCGGGACACCAATCGAACCGGGCGTGATCATCGAGGCGATATGGATGTCATCGACTTCGCTGGAGCGCGCCAGCGCACAGTTGACGATCACATCGACCGACGCACCGAGATGATCGCCACGCAGACGGTCGCGATGGCTAAGAAGCTGGCGCGCTTCCGCCGTGCGCCCGGCGGCTACCCAGGCCGCCACGGTGTCGGCGACATGAAGCCGCAGCAGGTCGCGCACGTCCGCCGCCATCGGGCTTGGGCGCGCGACGAATTCACCGAAGGTTTCAAGCGCCGTCATTGCCATTGCCGTATCCGAAATATCCGCTGCCCGCTCGCCATACCCGCTTCAGCGTATATACTGGCACAAACAATAATCCATACTGGGGAAATCGCCTGAGCCAGCAATCCCGACAGCGCCATGAAACTGCCGCCGTGCGTTTCGGCAAGATCACCGTCGATACGACGCGCGATGCCGATGGCACCATTCGCCTGCGCACGACAGAGCCGCTGCCGCCCTACCCGGACCGCGTGCAGGATCACCTGTTTCATTGGGCCAAGGCCGCGCCGGCGCGGCGCTTCCTCGCCGAACGGCGGCCCGGTCAGGAAGGCTGGGCCAGCGTCACCTATGGCGAAGCCGCCGATCAGGTCCGGCGCATCGCAGCAGCGCTCGCGGAGCGTCCGCTCTCGGCGCAGCGCCCCATCGTCATTCTTTCCGGCAACGCCATCGAGCACAAAGTCCTGTCGCTGGCGGCGATGACGGCCGGCATTCCGTTTGCGCCGATCTCGGTTGCCTACTCGCTGGTGAGCCAGGACCTCGGCAAACTGCGACACATTCTCAAGCTGCTCGACCCCGGCCTCGTCTATGCGTCGAACGCCGAAGTGTTCAAGCGCGCGCTGACAATCCCCGAGATGGCGGGCCGCGAGATCGTCACCGGCACACCCTCGCCAGATGTGAAGGCAACGCCGTTTGCGGAACTGCTCAAGGGCGGATCGGCCACGACGCTTGCCGATGCCGAGCAGAAAATCGGCGCCGACAGCATCCTGAAATTCCTGTTTACGTCGGGCTCGACCGGCATCCCCAAGGGCGTCATCACCACACACCGCATGATGAATTCCAATCTTGCGATGCTGGAACACGTCTGGCCGTTCATGTCGGTGCGACCGCCAGTGCTGGTGGACTGGCTGCCGTGGAGCCATGTGTTCGGCGGCAATCATAATTTCGGGCAGGTCGTGAAGAACGGCGGCACGCTCTACATCGACGACGGCAAGCCGATCCCGGGCGAGATCGAGAAGACCGTGCGCAACCTGCGCGAAGTGGCCTCGACGATCTATCTCAACGTGCCGAAGGGCTTTGAACTGCTGGCACCCTGGCTCGCCAAGGACGACGCGCTGCGCAAAAACTTCTTCGCCGATCTCGAGGTGATGTTCTACGCTGGCGCGACCTTGCCGGACCATCTGTGGCGCACGCTCGACGAACTGGCGGCGAAGGAACGCCCGGACAATCCGCCGAGCATGCTCTCAAGCTGGGGCCTGACCGAAACCGCACCGGCCGCGCTGATGTCCAACCGCCACGGCGCGGAGATCGGCAACATCGGCGCGCCGCCGCCCGGCATGACGATCAAGCTGGTGCCCTTGGGCGACAAGCTGGAAATCCGCTGCGCCGGGCCGAACGTCACCACCGGCTACTGGAACATGCCGGAAGCGACAAAGGAAGCGTTCGACGAGGAAGGCTTTTTCATCACCGGCGATGCCGTCCTGTTCGTCGATGAGCAAGACGCCGCCAAGGGGTTCCGCTTCAACGGCCGCACCGTGGAAGACTTCAAGCTCACCTCCGGCACGCGCGTCCATGCGGCGCAAATCTGGGCGCGGGCGCGGCAGGCTTTGGGGCCGCTGGTGTTCGATGTCGTCATCGCCGCACCAGATCGCGACGATGTCGGGCTCATGGTGTTTCCGCCTGCCGGGCGCACGGTGGATGACGCCTATCGCGCGCAATTGCGGGAAGCGCTCGGAAAGATCAACGCAGGCGTCAGCGGCTCGTCCCGCGTCATCGCCCGCGCCATCGTCCTGACGGAACCGCCCTCGCTCGACGCCGGCGAGATCACCGACAAGGGCTCGCTCAACAGCCGCGGCATCCGCGAGCGCCGCAAGGCTATTGTGGACCGGCTTTACGACAACGACGACCCGGATGTGATCCGCCCCGCGTGATCCGGTCGCAGCGCCGTCTAGCTGCCATTCCGCCGGTTTAATTGAACTGCCCGCACCGCATCTGATAGGCTATGCGCAGACATGATGTATGCGTGGGAGGAAACCATGAAAAAACTCGGAACATTAGCGCTTGTCGCAGCAATGCTGGCGGTGCCTGGAATCGCAAAGGCGCAATACCCCGACCGCCCCATCAAGCTCATCACCGGCTTCCCGGCCGGCGGCGGCGCCGACATTCTATACCGCTGGTACACCGACAAACTGAAGGACCTTTCGGGCCAGCCGATTGTCATCGACAACCGGCCTGGCGCCGGCGCGAACATCGCAACCGATCTTGTCGCGAAATCGAAACCCGACGGATACACGCTGCTAACCGGACCGAGTTCCTCGCTCGCCGGCAATATCTATCTCTACAAGAGCCTGCCGTTCGACCCCGTGAAGGATCTCGTTCCGATCAGCACGTTTGCCCAGCTCGGCTTCGTACTCACGATCAACGACAAGAAGAACCCCGCGAAGAACGTCCAGGAATTCATCACGCTGATGAAGGCCAAGGGCAACAAGATGACCTACGGCATTCCGACGACGACATCGCAGGCTGTCGCCGCGCTGTTCATCGCGTCAGCCGGCCTTGAAGGCACGCAGGTCGCCTACAAGACCATGCAGGCCGCCGTGTCGGACGTTGCCGGTGAACAGATCGACTTCGTGATGTCGGATGCGCCGTTCGCGCTGACCCAGGAAAAGCAGGGCAAGGTGAAGATCCTCGGCGTCGCCACCGAGAAGCGCTCGACGGCGTTTCCCGACATTCCAACGCTCGCCGAGCAGGGCGTGAAGAATACCGAACTGCCGCCGTGGTGGGCTTTCTACGCCCCGGCCGGCACGCCGCCGGATATCATCAAGAAGCTCTCTGACTGGATCAACCAGATCAGCGCCATGCCGGAAACGCGCGAATATCTCATACGTCAAGGCGCCGAACCGCTGCCCGGAACGCCCGAGAGCACCAAGCAGAAGCTCGCCGACGAAATTGAGCTCTGGAAGAAAATCATCGCCGTCGGCAAGTTCGAAACCAACTAACCGGAATATCGCATGCTGGCGCAGGAACGCCGCGAGCGGCTGCTCGCTGAAATGCGTAACGAGGGTGTCGAAGCCCTCGTTACGTTCGGTACGTCGTGGCAGGAAGCGCACCTGCGTTATGTGGCTGACTTCGCCTCGCTGGAAGGCTCAGCCATCGCCATCCTCACCGCCGATGGCCGCTGCCGCATGCTGCTCGACAGCGTGACGGAAGCCGAGCGCGCCAGCGGCGAGACGCAGAATGTCGAAGTGAGCTACGTGCGTGACGTCGGCCGCGCCGTGAGCGAACAGCTCGACAAGATTTCAAACCCGAAGCTCGCTGCCGTGCAGCGTTCGCTGCTGCCGCCGTTTCTTACCTCCGGCGACCGCAAGTTCCGCCTCGACGACGGCGCGAACCTGATCGACCGCCTGCTGATGGAAAAGATGCCGTCAGAGATTGCCGCGATCCGTCGCGCGGGCGCGCTGGCCGACGAAGGCTACGCCTACTTCCGCGACACCGCGGCCAAGGCCGGCCGCAAGCAGTATGAAGTAATGGCCGACGTCGAAGCCTTCCTGCGCTCGAAGGGTTCGCCCGACAATTTCATGATTATGGGTTCCGGCGGCGTCGATGTGCGCGGCATGGCGCCGCCGTCGGAACGCATCCTGAAGGCCGGCGATTTCGTCATCACCGAACTCACGCCGTCCATCGACGGCTATTTCGCGCAGATCTGCCGCACCCTGACGCTCGGCAAGGCGACCGACACGCAGAAGCGCGCATTCAACGTCTATTACGAAGCGATGGAAGCCGGCATCGCCGTGGTCAAGCCCGGCGTTACCGCCGCCGACGTGGCGCGCGCGGAGAACGACGTGTTCCGCAAATACGGCCTCGGCGATTACGTGACGAGCAAGTATACGCGCGTGCGTGGCCATGGCCTCGGGCTGATGTGCGATCTCAAGCCGAACATCCTTGAAGACATCGACCTGGTGTTGACCGAAGGCATGACCATCATCGTGCATCCGAACACCTATCATCCCGAAGCCGGTTACATTGTGCTCGGCGACATGCTGCTGGTCACGAAGAACGGCAACGAACGCCTGACGCGCACGCCGGCGAAACTCTTTGAAATGCCGGTGTAACCATGCGTCGCGGATTGATCTCCTGGTCGAAGACCGAACTGCCGGTCGCAACGCTCGATGGCCGGATGGCGCGCGCGCAAGCAGCGATGGCGAAGGCCGGCATCGACGCGCTCGCCGTCTACTCCAATCCGGCGCGCACCGCCGGCGTGTCGTGGTTCACGACTTTCCTGCCGTACTGGAACCATTGCGTGCTGGTGCTGCCGTCTTCAGGCGCGCATGTGCTGGTCGGCGGGTTTTCCCATCGCGTCAACGACTGGATGAAGCGCACGTCGCATCTTGAGAACATCATTCACTCGCCGAAGCTCGGAGCTGAATCCGGCCGCATCATCAGCGAACACAAGGCTGGTGCGGTTGTCGCAATTCCCGATCTCGATACGGTGCCCACCAGCGTCGTTGAAGGCATCACCGCCGCAGGCGCCACAGTCATCGATGGCACGGCAATGCTGGCGCAGTTGCGTGCAGCGGGCGATCCGGTATCGGTGGCGCTCTATTTCACCGCAGCGCATATCGCGCACGCCTCGCTGAAACAGGCTTCCGCCACACAGACCGATGGCGCAACAGCGACTGCGCAGATCGACGGCATCGCGCGCCGCTACGGCGCCGAGGAAGTCTATGTCGGCGTTTGCAAGGATGTTTCGAAAAGCCGCACATTCATTCGCCTCGAAGGCAACTGCGACCTTGCCGAGACGTTCGCGCTGCGCCTGACACTCGCCTACAAGGGCATGTGGGTACGCATCACCCGCACGCTATCTCGCGATGCCAAGGTAAATGCCGCGATTTCGGCTGCGACCGAACAATTCGCTGCAGCGGTTGCCAGGCTACCCGATACATCGTCCATGAAATTCAACTCATGGCTTGTCGAAGGCTGCCGCACCACGCAGCCCCTGGAGGCGCTTGCCGGTTCACTCGTCAGTGAGCCGCTGGAAATCACGCCCGGCATGATCGTGAGCATCCAAGCTGCGATTGATACGCCGCACGGGACAGTGCTGACCGGCGCTCCAGCTTTGATTGGCCGCAACGGTGACGCCACTGCCCTGCTTGTTTCTCCCGATTTCGGCTGAGCGATGAAGATCGCGATCCTCGACGACTACCAGCATGTCGCGCTCAAGATGGCCGACTGGTCGGGCATCGCGAAGCATCATCAGGTCGATATTATTAACAAGCCGCTTGAAGTCCCTGACGAAGCGGCACGCGTGCTTGCGCCTTACGACGTTCTTTGCATGCTGCGGGAGCGCACCGCCGCGCCGCGCGCGCTCCTCGAAAAACTGCCTAACCTCAAACTGCTCGCCATTACCGGCCAGCAGCACCGCACGCTCGACATGGCGGCCGCGACCGAGCGTGGCATCCTCGTCTGTCATTCAAGCGCGCACGCCGGTGCGCATCAGGGCACCCCGGAACTCGCGGTGGCGCTGATGCTTGCCGCCATCCGGCATATCCCGCAGGAAGACCGCGCCATTCGCGCGGGCCAGTGGCAATCGAGCCTTGGCGCGCAACTGTTCGGCCGCACGCTCGGCCTTGTCGGTCTCGGCAAGATCGGCCGCAAAGTGGCGAAGGTTGCGCAGGCGTTCGAGATGAACGTGATCGCGTGGAGCCAGAACCTCACCACGGAGTCGGCTGCGGAAGCCGGCGTGCAGCGCGTCGAGAAGGACGAATTGTTCCGCCAGAGCGACCTTATCAGCCTGCATCTCGTTTTGAGCGAGCGTTCTCGAGGCGTCGTTGGCAAGCACGAACTGTCGCTGATGAAGCCCACCGCCTACATCGTCAACACCGCGCGTGGGCCGCTGATCGACGAAGCCGCATTGATCGACACGCTGCAGAACCGCCGCATCGCAGGTGCCGGCCTCGATGTTTACTGGCAGGAGCCGATCCCGCATGACCATGCACTCCTCAAGCGCGACAACGTCGTGCTGACGCCGCACCTCGGTTACGTCGTCGAGGAATCCTATCGCGCGTTCTATGGCGATCTGGTCGAGGCCGTGACGGCGTGGCTTGGCGGCCAGCCGATCCGCATGTCGAACCCGGAAGTGTGGAAGGGCAAGGCGTAAACACTCTCACCGCTCGTCATCGCCGGGCTTGTCCCGGCGATCTCGCTTAGGAGAGCCACTGCGTCCCTGAGCGGGATGGCCGGGACATAGGCGAGCGAAGCGACGCCGTTCTACGAACGGCTATGCCCGGCCATGACGAAAGCCGCGCTAATCCCGCAGCCGCGGATACGCCGCCAGCGGATTATCGACCAGGATCTTTTTCATCAGCGCTTTCGGCAGACCCTTCGGCATCGCGTCCATGCCGTCAAAATGCCAGTGCGGATAATCGGTCGAGAACAACAATATCTCGTCGGAGCCGATCTGGTTGATGACCTGCTCCAGAATGGCCTCATCCGGCGGTTCGTCAATCGGCTGCATCGTGATGCGCACATGATGGCGGATAATGTCGGCCGGCGGCTTCTTCACCCACGGCACTTCCGAGCGCACGCCACGCCACGTCTTGTTGGCGCGCCACAGAAACGCCGGCAGCCAACTGAAGCCCGACTCCATGAACACGACCCGCAGGTCGGGAAATTTTGCGAATGCACCTTCAGCGGTGAGACTGAGCAACTGGCTCTCGAATGCCTGCGCCTGCAAGACGTAGTCTTCCAGATAATACGAACCCCAGCCAAGCGAAGACGGCGCGTGGCGATACAGGCTGCCAGCGTGAACGCCGATGGCGAGGCCGTGCTTTTCAGCGGCCTTATAGATCGGCCAGTAAAAACGCTTGCCGAGCGGAATTTCGTTCATGGCAAACATCAGCACCTGAACGAACCGCTTGTCCCCCGCGCGGCGCTCGATTTCCTCGACCGCCATTTCGGGATTTTCGGTCGGCACGAGGATCGAAGCGCGCAACCGCGTGTCGCGGTCCAGCCATTCCTTCGTCAGCCAGTCGTTGACCGCCGTGCAGAAAACCGCCGACATATCCTCGGAGTGGAACACCTGCGCCGCATGCAGCACGTTGCAGATCGCATAGCGCACGCCGAACGCATCCAGCGCCTGGGTCTTGAACGTCTCGAAATCGCTGCCGGCCTTCTTGCCCTTGATGCGCCAGTCCGGCCGCGCCGACGACGGCGCGTTGGGCGGATAGCTGGTCAGGCTCAGGCTGGCGCGCTCGATCCCGCGGCTAACGAGGTTCTCGCGCCAGTAGTCGTTGAAATACGGCAGCAACACCTTGGTGTCGGGCACCGCCGGATGAATGTCGCAGTCGATGGGCGCATAGCCAAGGTACCCGCCTGTGCCGGCTGCATTCATAGTCGCGGCGTCTGCCATCGTTCCCGTCCCTTTTGCAGACCGTATATCGCGCACCACTGAAACCGGCGTCAACGCCCGGAGTGAACTTGTTTTGCGCAGCCCCCTCATGCGATGCCCACCCGGTATCCTGCTGGCCGGACCAGCATGTCTCCACTATGGTGCGGCTCAAGAATAAATGCAGGCAAGGAACGTCAATGCGCGCGGTACTCTACGCTACGCTGGCCAAGGCCGAACTGTCCGCCAAACTCGGCGCGATCCTCGGGCCCGATCTGAAAATCGTCGACAATGCAGAGGCGCTTGCGGCCGAAATGCCGGAGGCCGACGCCCTGTTCATGGGTGACATGCTCTATGTCGGCAAGGCGGCCGAGGCTGTGCTGAAAAACGGCAACAAGCTCAAGTGGCTGCAAATCCTTACCGCTGGCTATGACCATGCCAAGGAACTCGGCGTGCCCAACGGCGCTCAGGTGACGAATGTTGGCGACGCGCTGGCGCCCGGCGTCGGCCTGCACGCCGTGTCGCTGCTGCTCGCCGTACAGCGGCAGGTGCCGGCCTTCGTGAAAAATCAGTACAAGCACGGCTGGGACCGCAGCGCGGCGGCGAAGATGATCACGCCCATCGGGCAGACCGCCGCCGTACTCGGCTTTGGCCATATCGGCAAGGAAATCGCCCGCCTCATGCGCGCGCTCGGCTCGCATGTGATCGGCCTGTCGCGCACCGGCGCAGCCGATCCGGGCGCCGACGAGATGATGCCGTTTGGCAAGATCGACGAGGTCGTCAAGCGCGCCGACACGATCCTGATTTCGCTGCCGCTCGACAGTGCGACACATCACCTGTTCAACGCGCGCCTCCTCGGCCTGTGCAAGAAGAATGCGATCATCGTCAATATCGCGCGCGGCGGCATCATCGACCAGATCGCACTCACCGAAGCGCTCAAGAACGGCACGATTGCCGGCGCCGGCATCGACGTCACCTCGCCTGAGCCGCTGCCGCCCGAGCACCCCTTGTGGGATGCGCCGAATATCTACATCTCGCCGCACTGCGCCGGCGCGGCAGGTGCACTGACCACCAACCGGATTTCTGATAATGCGGTAGCGAATCTCAAACGCTATCTGGCGAAAGAACCGCTGCAGGACGTCGTGAAACTTTAAGGCTGGAAAACATGCGCATCGCAAAAATCGAGACCATGAAGGCCGACGCCGGCTGGCGCGACTTTTCGTTCCTGAAACTCACGACCGACGACGGCATCGTCGGCTGGTCCGAATACAACGAGGACTTCGGCGCGCCGAATGCGACGACGCAACTGGTCAACAGTTTCGCCGACATCGTCGTCGGCATGGACCCGCGCGCGGTTGGCAAGATCGTGGTGTCGCTGCGCGCACTCACCCGCATGTCCATCGGCGGCGTCAATCACGAGGCCATCGCGGCGATTGAAAACGCCTGCCTCGACGTCAAGGCCAAGGCGCTTGGCGTGCCGGTCTACGAACTGTTCGGCGGCCCGTTCCGCGACCGCATCAATCTTTACTGGTCGCACTGCGGCTCGTTCCGCGTCTGGCGCAAGGACTTCTTCGAAGGCGTACTCGGCATGGAGCCGATCCGCACGCTCGACGACATCAAAAAGCTCGGCGCCGAGGTGAAGGCCAAGGGCTTCAAGTCGCTCAAGACCAATCCGCTCGCGCTGTCGCCCGACGATCCGGTGTTCATGCCGGGATTTCGCATGCTGCCGAATTTCCTGTCCCGCCATCCCGAGCCGAAGATCATCAAGAATATCTACGAGACGGCGGAAGCGTTCCGCGACGGCACCGGCCCGGATTTTGAAATCCGCATGGACCTGAATTTCAGCCAGCGCACCGAGGGCTTCATCCGCATTGCGAAAGCCCTTGAGCCGCTCAAGCTCGCCTGGCTCGAATGCGATATCCACGATCCGGAGGCGCTCGCGTTGCTACGGCGCTCGACCTCGACGCCGATTGCGTCGCTGGAGACGATCCATGGGCTTGGCGCGTTCAAGCCGTTCATGGCGAATTACTCCTGCGACGTCGCCATCGTCGATGTGCAGTGGAACGGCATGTGGGAATCGGTGCGTATCGCCTCGCTTGCCGACGCCTTCGAGACCGATTGCGCGCCACATAATTTCGCGGGCCATCTGTCGAGCTACATCAGCGCACATTTCTGCGCGGCGATCCCGAACTACCGCATCATGGAATACGATGTCGATGAAGCGCCGTGGCGCGACGAAATCTTCACCCATCCGCCGGTGATCGAGAACGGCCAGTTCGTGCTGCCGACCCGGCCCGGCTGGGGCACCGACATCAACGAGGAAGCCGTAAAGGCCCATCCGCCGAAGAAGAACAAGCGGTAGGATCACGCTTCATCCGCCCAGCGGCCACCTCGATCCTTCGAGACGCGATGCTCACGCATCGCTCCTCAGGATGAGGTGGATATGCAGCCTGTCCGATCTTTCAAAAGCGCGACGTTCCGCCCCGCCTCATCCTGAGGAGCATCGCGTAGCGATGCGTCTCGAAGGATCGAGGCGGCCCGCGCAGAGCGGTTTCTCACTTCGGCGAATAAATCTTCTTCGCCAGTTCCATCATCGGCACGCGCTCCTCAAGTGTCGTTGCGCCAAGAAGTTTCGGCTCGACGTAAGGCCGCGCGTCGGGATTGGCCCTGTCCATCAGCCCCTTCACCACCGGCGTCATCCAGGCATTGGCATACTGAAGTTGCGATTCGACTTCGAGAAAGTAGTTGATGAACACGCGCGCGGCATTCGGATGCGGCGCGTTCTTCAACTGCGCGAAGTTGATCGGCACGTAAGGCACGCCCTCTTCCATCACGACCGCCTTCACCGGCAGACCCTTGAGGTCCGACGCCATCGCGAACATCTGCGGGATATAGAGCGGGTACTCGCCGCGGGCGATGCGGCGGGCGTCGTTACGCAGGTCGCGCGAGAACACGAGATTTTGCGCGGCCAGCTTTTCGTGGAACGGCGTGCCGTAGGTTTTTTGCAGCACAAAGAACATGGTCTGGCCGCCGCCGATGGGCCGCGTGTCGTCCGAGAGCATCTTGCCCTGCCATTTCGGATCGGTGAGATCCTTCCATGACTTGGGCTCGTCCTCCGGCTTCACCATGCGCGTGTTGACCAGAACGCCATAGGCCTGGATCCACGCCGGAATCCACATATCGGTTGCCGGCAGGTCCGCGCGCAGGTTGGCGATGTTGGGCACCTTGCCGATCTTCTCGACCAGTGGGCCGTCGATGATCTGCTGCTGGATGGTCGAGGTCGAATGCAGTTCGAGATCGCCGAGGTAGCGCCCCGCCACCTGTTCGGCGCGGATGCGCTCGGTCAGTTCCGAGGCGCGCAGGTCGAGCGAATCGACGCTGATGCCGTACTTCTGTTCAAACGCCTTTATGATGTTGGTAAAATAGGACGCGCCGTTGGCCGAGTTATAGAGGACGACCTTGCCCTCCTTCTTGCCCCCCGCGACGACCTTTTCCCATTCGGCCGCATCCTGCGCGTGGGCCACTGCGCCAAAGCCCATCACCGCCAGAATAATCGCAAAGACCCGAACCATCGGCGCGCTCCCTATGTTGTTGCGCGCATTGTAATCCAGCACGGGTGGAGTAGTATATATCCGCGATTGGCGCTCTGCGGAAAAGCACGCAATTTCAAGCTGTTGGGCAGCCAAACGCAACTCAGAACGGGAATCGCGCAAGCCGCGCTCGCAACAGGGTTTGCACCGGCTACGCCTTTTGGAAACGCCAGGAACGAGGCTCGCATGAACATCAACGTTCGGGGGCAGAGTATCGACCAGCAGGCTACGCGCCTTGCCGTCGTCGATTGCGACATTCATCCGCAGATGCGCGCGGCATCGGACCTGTTTCCGTTCCTGTCCGAACGCTGGCGCACCCACATGCAAACCTATTCCAGCTTTGTCCGGCAGGCGCTGGCCGAGACGCTCGCCTATCCGCGCATGACGCCCGATGTGGCGCGCCGCGACGCCTGGCCGCCGGGCGGCGCGCCTCCCGGCTCGGACTTGCAGTTCATGCGCGAGCAGCACCTCGACCCCAACGGCGTCGAAGTCGGCGTTCTCGTTCCGCTGCGCACCGGCGCCGGTAGCCAGCGCAACCTCGATTACGGCGCGGCGCTCGCGCACGCCATGAACGACTGGCAGGTTGCCGAATGGCTCGACAAGGAGCCGCGCCTGCGCGGTTCTATCCTCTGCACGCCGGAAGACCCGGTCGCCGCCGTCAGGGAAATCGAACAGCGCGCCAAGGATCGCCGCTTCGTGCAGGTGCTATTGCCGCCGCGCACCGACGAACCACTTGGCCGCCGCCGCTACTGGCCGATCTATGAAGCCGCCGTGCGCAACAACCTGCCCATCGGCATGCATGTCGGCGGCGTCAGCGGTCATCCCGCAACCGGCGGCTCCGGCGCGCCGTCCTACTACCTCGAGGAACACCACTCACTGGTGCCCGCCATGCAGGCGGTCGTGACCAGCATGGTGCTCGAAGGCGTGTTCGAGGCATTCCCGTCACTCAAGGTCGCGCTCGTCGAAGGCAGCTTCGCGTGGTCGCCCGCGTTGTCGTGGCGCCTCGACAAGGCGTGGAAGCACATGAAGGACGAGGTACCGCACCTCAAGCGCAAGCCGTCCGAATATGTGCGCGAGCATTTCTGGTACACGACCCAGCCCATCGAGGAGCCGGACGATCCGCAGGATCTGTTCAAGGTGATGGACTGGATCGGCTGGGACCACCTGATGTTTTCGACCGACTACCCGCACTGGGACTTCGATGACCCGCGTTACGTGTTCAAGGCCAAGCTCGACGAAAAGCGTCGCAGCATGATCTTTCGCGACAACGCCAAGGCGCTCTACGGTCTGGTGTAAGTATGAGCCGTCACGTCGTCGCCTCCGTCGGTGAAGTTGCCCCCGGCAACAGCAAGATTGTAACCGTGAAGGGCCGCGAAATCGGCGTCTTCAACATCAAGGGCGAGTATTTCGCGCTCGCCAACAAGTGCCCGCACGCCGGCGCTTCCCTGTGTCAGGGCAGGCTTGGCGGGCTCGCACTGTCCGACGGACCCGGTGACTACCGCCTGGTCCGCCAGGGCGAACTCCTGAAGTGCCCGTGGCACGGCTGGGAATTCGACGTTCGCACCGGGCAATCCTGGTGCGACCCGGAGAACACCTACGTGCGGCAATACGCCGTCTCGGTTGAGGGCGGAGAAGAATTGCTCAAAGGCCCCTACGTGATCGACACTTTCAAGGTTGCGGTGGAAGAAAACTATATCATCGTCGAAATGTGAGTGCGTGATGGCGGTTGTTGCAGATGCGGGTGGTAGTCCAGACGGCAAGTTTGCCGGGGCGTTGCGCCGTCCGCTGACGCCCAAGACCGGAATCCTCTCGCACATCGCCAGCACATCGCTCGGCCGCAACATCGGCATCGGCATCCTGCTGCTGATCCTGTCATTCCTGACGCTCTATCCGCTGTCGATGCTGTTCTACGGCTCGCTGCATTCGACACCGCCCGGCATGGCCGGCGAGTTCAACCTCGACGGATATCGCCAGGTTCTCAGCGCCGAGAACGTCCTGATCCTGATCAACACCGTCGGCATCTCTTTCGCCAAGACGATTCCCGCCATCACGCTCGCCGTGCTGCTCGCCTGGATTTGCGCGCGTACCGACACGCCGGGCCGCGGCGTACTCGAAGTGCTCATCACGCTGCCGTTCTTCATCCCGCCGATCCTCACCGCCATGGCGTGGGGCATGCTCGGCAACAAGCAGGTCGGCGTCATCAATATGGCGTGGCAATGGATGACCGGCACAACGGACTCGCCGATCAACGTCTATTCCTACGGCGGCATCGTCTGGCACATGATGCAATATTCGACGCCGTTCCTGTTCCTGTTCATCGTCGACTCGTTCCGCGCCATGGATCCGTCGCTGGAGGAATCCAGCCGCATGTGCGGCGCATCGCGCTGGTTCACGTTCCGCCGCGTCACCTTCATGCTGATGCTGCCGGCGATTGTGTCGTCATTCATGCTGAGCCTGATCCGCGGCATCGAATCCTTCGAGTCGCCCTTGTTCTTCGGCCTGCCCGCCGGCATCACGGTCATCACCACCGAAATCTACAACGCCATCAACCACCGTGCGACGCCGGCATACCAATACGCCACCGCGCTGTCGTTCGCGATCATGGCCGGCATGTTCCTGCTGGTGATCTGGCAATGGATATTGCTGCGCGGCCGCAGCTACACCACCGTCACCGGCAAGGGCTATTCGCCGAACATCACCAAGCTCGGTCCATGGCGCTGGGTGACATTCTCGTTCTGCATCCTGTTCTTCATCATCACCGTCGTGCTGCCGGTTGGGCAACTCGCGGTCGGCTCGTTCTTCAAGTTCTTCGGCTTCTACAGCTGGGACATGCTGACGCTCGATCACTATTCCGCCGTGATGCAGAACAAGGACTTCTGGCGTTCGCTCTCCAACACCATGCTGCTCGGCCTGCTTGGCGCGACGGCCACCATGATCCTTGGCGGCATCATCGCTTATGTCACGGTGCGCACGCGCTGGCGCGGCCGCAAGCTGATCGACGCCCTTGCCTGGCTGCCGTGGATGATGCCCGGCATGGTGCTGGGCGTCGGCTTTCTCTGGGCCTTTGCGATGCTGCCCGGCCCAATCCCGATCTACGGCACGATCTGGGCGCTGCTGCTGGCCTACATGGCGCTCGGCACGCCGATTTCCGTGCGCGTGATGTCGAGCGCTTACCATCAGCTTTCATTCGATCTCGAGGAATGCTCCCGCGTCCACGGCGCAAGCTGGTGGCAGACCCTGTGGCGCATCCTGATCGCGCTGGCGTGGCCCTCCTTCGCGGTGGGCTGGGTCCTCACGTTCTTTGGCATCATTCGCGAGCTATCGGCGTCGATCCTGCTCTATTCGGTGGGCTCGGAAGTCCTGTCCGTGACGCTCCTCAAGCTGTGGGCAAATGGGCAGGCGGAACAGGTCAGCGTCATCGGCCTCATGATGATGCTGTTGGTGATCTTTTTCCGCTGGGTTCAGCTCAAGCTGATCAAACAGCGCATCAGTACGCTTTGAAATTCACGGCATATAAACTAGAAAAACAGCCGCCCCGCCGAATACGGGGCTTCCGGAGGGTGGGATGTCTGCAGTTCTGGTCGAAGACGTAAGCCGCACGTTTGGCGACGTCATCGCCGTCAATCGCGTCAATCTGAAAGTCGAGCGTGGCGAGTTCGTTACGCTGCTGGGGCCGTCCGGCTGCGGCAAGACGACGACGCTGCGCATGGTCGCGGGCCTCGAGCAGAACACCGGGGGCCGCATCAGCATCGGCGACCGTGTGGTGAGCGACGCCGAAAAGGGATTTTTCGTGCCGCCGGACCATCGCCAGCTCGGCATGGTGTTCCAGTCCTACGCGATCTGGCCGCACATGACGGTGTTCGACAACGTCGCCTATCCGCTGCGCATCCGCCGCAAGTCCAAGGCCGAGATCGAGCAGCGCGTGATGGCGACGCTCCGCCTCGTCGAGATGGACAAATTTGCCCAGCGCCCGGCACCTGCCCTTTCGGGCGGCCAGCAGCAGCGCGTCGCGATTGCGCGCGCGCTGGTGTTCGAACCGGAAGTGCTGCTGCTGGACGAGCCGCTGTCAAACCTCGACGCGCGGCTGCGCACCCAGATGGGTGATGAATTCCGCGCCTTGCAAAAGCGCCTCGGCATCACCAGCCTTTACGTGACGCACGATCAGGAAGAAGCCATGGCGCTTTCGGATCGCGTCGTGGTCATGCACGGCGGCCATATCCTGCAAATCGGCGCGCCGGAAGAAATCTATCAGCGCCCGGTCAGCCGCATGGTCGCTGCGTTTTTCGGTTCCCCGAACCTGCTCGACGCCAAGGTATCCGCTTGTGAACCGGAGGCCGGCACCAGGTATTTCCAGCTCACCGTCAACGGCAACGGCTGGCAAGGCAAGGCGCGCGCCTCCGAGAAATTCGAGCCCGGTGAGAGCGTCCTTATCCTGGTCCGGCCGGAAAGCGTCCGCGTCGGCGATCAGGCCGCCGACGGCGCGCTGTCGTGGACCGGCAAGATCGTGAGTTCGATCTTCCGTGGCCCGCGCACCTCGATCGCCATCGAGACCAGTGGCGTGCGGATCAATATCGAAGCGCCCGCGATCCTCGGCCTCAAGGTCGGCGATCAGGTCAAGGTCGCAGTGCCGGCTGGCGGCGCATGGGCCATTCGTCCCGAGGACGCGCAGAAATAGTCACAAACTCCGGCCTCCGCGCGCGCCGTCAAAGCTTCGGCGCGGAGGTCTTCAGATATTCGATCAATGTCGTCATCTGTGAAGATGACGGCCGGCTCGGCGAACTAATCAATCGAATCCCGATCACCAGATCGGCAGCGTTGATGTCGATGAGGCTCAATGCGCCCGCGCGAACATCGGCTTCGATATTGCTTTCGAGCGCGCAAGAGAGGCCCACGCCCGCCGCCACCAGTTCGCGCATGAACTGATACTCGGTCACCCGCGCCACGACCCGAACGTCGCGGATGCCAATGCCGCTCAAGAGGCGGTTCACCGTTCGGCCGAATGGCGTGCCAGGCGGCGACGCCACAAATCCATGTTTGGCGATCTCGGCCGCCTTGACGCGACGCTTGCGGGCGAGCGGATGGTTGGGCGCGCCAACGATGCGCAGCCGTTGTCCGCCGATCACCTGCGAGCTTAACCCCCGTATTTCTTCATTGCTCAGGAAACAGCCGACGTCGGCAATGCCGTCCCGGACATCGCCAACCACGTCTTCCTGTGTGCCAATTCTGATGGTGAGCTGGATATCGGAACGCGTCAGGGCGAAACGGGTGATCTGGTCCTTCAGCGCGAAATTCGCCAGCGAGCGCTGGCAGGAAAGCACCAGCCGCTTCCCCTCCATTCCGCGAATGCTGACGACGTCCGCGCGCAGGTCTTCGGCCTCCGCAAGCAGTTCACGGGCATGTTCGCGCACACTGCGGCCGAGATCGGTGAGCACGGGCTTGCGCCCCCGTTGCCGCTCAAAGACCGCGCCGCCGACCTCCCGCTCCAGCCCGCGGATATGGGCGCTGACGGAAGGCTGGGCTATATCAAGCTGATTGGCCGCGCCGGAAAAACTCCCGGAATCCGCTACGGCAATGAAGACTTCCAGGCGTCGCAAGCTGACATGCATGGGACCAAAACATATAGTCTATAGACTATGAACAATAGAGCCTTCGCCCGATTGCTTCCGCTTCCGGTTGTGTCCAGTTTCATGGTGAGTGAAGGTCGGCCGGCATCAGCAGCCTTCAACCTGGCCGGCCTGGCAACAGACACTGCGAAAAGGGAACGGGGATGGCACAGGGAACATCGGGCAGCGCGAAACTTTCATCGTTAATTGGATCTGCAGTCCTCGCCGCCCTGCTGGTAGCGACGCCGACGACATCATCTGCGCAAAAATATCCATCCCAGGACATTCGCCTTATCTGCGCATTCCCACCCGGGAGTGGCGCAGACATCATGGTGCGCTATTTCGGCGAAAAATTGCGGGAAAAATCCGGGGCCACGATACTGATCGAGAACAAGGTCGGAGCGGCCGGCAACATCGCGACCGAATACACCGCGCGGGCGAAGCCCGATGGCTATACGATCTATATCCACGCTGGCTCAGCGGTGGCTGCCAACTACTGGCTGTTCAAGAAGCCGCCGCTCGATCCCGTCAAGGATATACAGGTCGCCGCCACGCTCAACATACAGCCCTTCATGGTCATGGTTGCAGCCAACAGCCCCCACAAAAACCTCAGGGAACTAACCGAGGCGATGAAAGCCAAGGGGGAGAAGGCAAGCTACGCTGAATCGAACACGGTCGGCAAAGTAATGGGTGAACTCTACAAGGTGGCGACTGGAGTCACAGCCGTCGATGTTCCCTACCGTACTGCAAACGATACACTCAACGATTTCGCCAGCGGCGCCGTTGACTACGGCATGATCGATCCGCAGTCGGCCATCGTTCAATCGCAGGCAGGCCGCCTCCGTATGCTGGCGGTCTCGACCGGCAAGCGGATGCAAGCGCTTCCAGACATGCAGACAATGAAGGAACAAGGCGTTAACGTCGAACTGTTCGGCTGGTTCGCGGTGATGTTACCGTCCGCAACGCCAAGACCGATCATCGAGCAACTAAACAAGTGGTTCAACGAGATCGAGGCAACGGAAGAAACCCGCCAGTTCGTCAACAAGTTTGGCGGCGATCCGTGGATCACGACGCCCGAAGAAGGCCAGGCGCAGCTCATCAAGGATAAGGCCGCCTGGGAAGGCTACGTCAAAGCTGCAAAAATCGAGCAGCAATGACGGCTGGCCCGCGCCCCCGTTAAATCCGCCGAGACATTTTCCAACGCACCCTCACAACGATCAGCAGGTAATCTCTTGAGTATTGTCGGCATCGATATCGGCGGCACGTTCACCGACCTCGTCGGATACCAGAACGGCGCTATCATCACGTCCAAGACCTCGACCGTCCCGGCCGATCCGACCGAAGGCGCAGCCAACGCGCTGCGGATCGCCAGGTGCGATGTCGCTACCATGACGGAAATGCTGCATGGCTCGACCATCGCGATCAACACCGTGCTGGAGCGCAGCGGCGCCAAGACCGCACTGATTACCACCGAGGGCTTCCGCGACGTTTATTTCATGGGACGCGGCAACCGGCCCGACGCCTTCAACCTGTTCTTCCACCGCCCCCGGCCACTGGTGCCGCGCGAACTGACTTTTGAAGTCCGCGAGCGCATGAATGCCGCCGGCGAAGTGCTGACCGCGATGGAAACCAAAACCATCGCAACGCTCGGCGAACAGCTTGCGAAGCTTGACATCGAAGCCGTCGCGATCTGCTTTCTGCACGCCTACGCCAATCCGGTGCATGAGCAGGCGGCGGGTGAAATCCTGCGCAAAAAACATTCCAACCTGTTCGTGACCTTGAGCCACGAGATCCTGCGCGAGTTCCGTGAATACGAGCGCACGTCCACCACCGCGCTCAACGCCTTCGTCGGCCCGCGCGTGTCACGTTATCTCGGCAAATTCGAGAGCTTCGCGCGCAGTGCGAATTTCGCCGGCAAGATCGCGATCATGCGCTCGAACGGCGGCACCATGTCCATCGAGCAGGCGCGGCAGGAGCCGGTCGCCATGATGGAATCCGGCCCCGTGGCCGGCATGATCGGCGCGGGCTATCTCGCGAAATTCCTCGGCATCGAACAGGCCATCGGCTTCGACATGGGCGGTACCACCGCCAAGTGCACACTCATTACCAACGGCATCGCGCCGATTGAAGAAGGCTATGTCATCGGCGATGCCTTCACGGGCCAGCCGATGCAGTTGCCGGTCGTCGATATCATCGAAGTCGGCGCGGGCGGCGGCTCGGTCGCCTGGGTTGACGATGGCGGCGGTTTGCATGTCGGCCCCGTCAGTGCCGGGGCGGACCCCGGCCCTGCCTGCTATGGGCGCGGCGGCGAGAACCCTGTCATCACCGACGCCAACCTCGTACTTGGGCGGCTGAACGGCAATCGCTTCCTCGGCGGCGGCATGAGCCTCGATAAATCGCTGTCGGAAAAGGCCATCGACGCCAAGGTCGGCAACAAGCTCGGATTCAACACCATGACCGCCGCGCTCGGCATCGCCACCATCGCCGACAATGCCATGTCGCTTGCGGTGCGCGCCGTGTCGGTCAATCGCGGCATCGATCCGCGCGACACCACGATGATCGCATTCGGCGGCGCAGGCCCGCTGCATGCCGTTTCGATTGCGCGTGAAATCTCGATCCCGCGTGTCATCATTCCCAAGCTGCCGGGCAATTTCTCGGCGCTCGGCATGCTGATGGCGAACTGGCGGCAGGACTTCGTGCGCACGCTGGTAGGTGAACTCAAGCGCATCCAGCTTACCGATGCCAAGCGCGCGTTCGATGACCTCCGCCAATCCGGCAAGGACGCGCTGGCGCGCGATGGCCACACCGACGGCAAGTTTGAGTTCGCCGCCGACCTGCGCTATCGCGGCCAGGAGCACACGATTGCGATTCCGGTTGAGAAGCCGGAAGACCTGTCGAGCGACATTTCCGGCACGCAGCAGAAATTCAACGCGCAGCACGACCGCCGTTACGGACACGCCGCGCCGGACCAGTCTATCGAGATCGTCAACCTGCGCCTCGTCGTCACCATCGCGCGCATGCAGGACGTCATCGGCGCGTGGCTTTCGGCGCCATGGCAGCCGGAAGAAGTCGCGCCGGAACAGCGCCGTGCCGTTGTGTTTGACGATCCGGCGAAACCGCTCGATGCCCGCATCGTCTGGCGTCCAGGTCTGGCTGCCGGCACTGAAATCGTTGGTCCGGCCGTCATTGAAGAACCGAACTCGACGACGTGGCTGCCGCCGGGCGATCGCGCCGTGATCGACCCGTCGGGCCACATCGTCATCACGCTTGCCGAACACAACTGAGGCCGACCATGACAACCAATATTCAGGTCAATCCGATCACCGCCGAAGTCGTACGCAACGCCATCAATGCCTATGCCGAGGAAATGGCGACGGCGCTGTGCAAATCAGCCTACAACATGATGATCTATGAGGTGCGCGATTTCTGCTGCGGCCTGATCGATATCGACGGCCGGATGATTTCGCAGAACCAGGGCGGTCTGCCGATCTTCCTCGCCGACCTCGGCGTCGCCGTGAAGGACGGCATCGAGCGTTACGGCCTTGACGGCTTTCACCCCGGTGACGTCATCATCATGAACCACGGCGGCGTCTGCGGCCAGCATCTCAACAACGTCGTCATCTACGCGCCGTGTTTCCACGACGGCAAGGTCGTCGCGTTCGCGGCAAGCCGTGCGCACTGGGTGGATATTGGCGGCATGCGTGTCGGCTTCGGCTCCGTGCAGACGACAGAGATCTATCAGGAAGGCATCCAGTTCCGCTCGCTGAAGATCTACGAGGCCGGCAAGCGCAACGACACGCTGTGGCAGATCATCACCGACAACCTGCGCTTCCCCGATGCCGCGCTGGGCGACCTGCGCGCGCAGATGGCGTCGGCGCAGCTCGGCGCACGGCGCTTTGCCGAACTGGTGAAGCGCTACGGCACCGAGACGGTTTCGTCTTGCATCGAGACAATCTGGGACCGCACCGACCGCGAAGTCCGCAGCTTCGTCGCAAAAATTCCGGACGGCACCTATGAGGCCCAAAGCTACCTCGACAACGATGGCCGTAACCTCGACCTCAAAATTCTCATCAAGGTCAAAGTCATCATCGACGGCGAGCGCATGGTCATCGACTTTTCCGAAATGAACGATCAGGTGCCCGGCCCGCTCAATTCCGGTTATTCGGGCGGTCTTGCCGCAGCACGCATCGCCTTCAAGAACGTGACGCAGCCTCAGGCCCCGGTAAACGAAGGCTGCTTCCGTGCGCTCGAAATCATTTTGCCGGAAGGCAAGCTTCTCAACGCAAAGCATCCGGCGGCGCTCGGGCTCTACAGTATCCCGTTGCCGACCGTGATCGATACGATCCTGAAGGCGCTTGCGCCCGCGCTGCCAGACCGGATTCCCGCCGCGCACAAGGGCGACATGGGCGGCTGCTCGATCAGCGGATTCCGGCCAGACGGCCAGCGCTTCCTGCTCATGAATATCTTTGGTGGCGGCTGGGGCGGCCGTCCGCAGGAAGACGGCGAAAGCGCTTCCGTCTCGATCTGTCAGGGCGACGTGCGCAATGCGCCGGTCGAATTGCAGGAAATCCAGTATCCGTTCCTGATCGAAAAATTCACGCTGCGGCAGGACTCCGGCGGCGCCGGTCAGCATCGCGGCGGGCTTGGTGTCGAACTGACCTATCGCGCGCTGCAAAGCGCGTCGGCCAACGTCAATTGCGAACGCACCAAAGACCCGCCATGGGGACTGAACGGCGGCAAGCCGGGCGCGGTCAACGCGGCAACGCTGATCCGCGCCGACGGCAGCGAGGAAAAGCTGCTGAAGGCCACGGGGCTACCGCTGGAGAAAGACGACCGCCTTATATTCCTGACCGCCGGCGGCGGCGGCTGGGGCGATCCCAGGAAGCGCGACAAGAAGGAAATCGCCGAGGACGTCCGCACCGGCATGGTGTCGCAGGCGGCGGCCACGCGCGACTACGCCTAGCCGCCGTCATGTCCGCACTTGTTGCGGGCATGACGAAAGATGCAAGTGTCAGAGATTGCTGCCATCGTGCTGTATCGCGGCAGAATAATTGCCGCGAGTCGAGACGCAGGTCGCGCCGCCATCAATCGGGATCACCGTGCCGGTGATGTAGCTACCGGCCGGTGACGCGAGCAACAGCGCGAGGCCCTTGATCTCGTTGGTGTTCGCTACGCGCCCAAGCGGCACCATGTCGGCAAACAGCTTGACGACTTCCGGCTGCTTCTTGAGACGGCCGTCGCCGATATTGGTGAGAAACGGTCCCGGCGCAATCGAATTGACGCGAATGTTGAACGGCGCAAGCTCGACCGCCGCCTGCCGCGCGATATTGATGACCGCCGCCTTGGAAGCGACATAGCCGTAGCCGCAGATCGGCTCCGCCTGAATGCCGGCAATGGACGCCGTAATGACGATGCTGCCGGATTTCTGGCGTTTCATATGTGGCACGGCAAAGCGGATCGCCATCAAAGTCGCGGTCTGGTTGATGTCGATGGCGCGCTGGTATGCCTTCACATCGAACTTGTCGATGGCGCCATCCGGCGTCAACAGGGTGCCAGGCCCGGCGCTGATGCCCGCATTGGCGAACAGGTAATCCAGCCGTCCGTGACGCTTGGCCGCTCCGTCGATGGCATCGCGCAACGCATCGGTATCTGAAACATCAACGACCGCGCCCTCGACCTTGCAGCCGGCGGCCTTCAGCCGCGCTACATGTTCCTCGAGCGTCGCCGGATTGAGATCGGCCATCACGACGGTTGCGCCATTCTCGGCCATCACCTCGGCATAGGCGAGGCCAAGCCCCGAGGCTGCGCCCGTGACAATGGCGACATGGCCTTTAATGTTGAACAGGTCTGCTTGCTTCATCATTGTCTCCCGTGCAGCGACTGCGGCATATAACAGCGTTCAGACGATAAATGGGAGTGGCACGCGTGAAGGACATCAAGGGCAAAACCGCATACGTCAGCGGGGCGGCGTCGGGCATCGGATTCGGCATCACCACGGCGCTGGTCAAGGCCGGCGTCAATGTCGCGATGGTCGATATCCGCAAGGACGCCCTGGAAGAAGCCCGCGCCCGCCTGCACAACCTCGGTGGGCAGACCGAAGCCTTCGTGTCGGACGTGTCCGACGCGCAGGTTCTGAAAGAGACCGCCGACGAGATCGAAAGGCGGTTCGGCCCACTGCACATTCTCTGCAACAATGCGGGCGTCGCGATGCTCGGCACGCCGCTCGACGAAATCACGCAAGCCGACTGGAACTGGGTGATCGACGTCAACATCAAGGGCGCAATCAATGGTGTTTCCACGTTCGTGCCGCGCATGAAGGCCCATGGCCAGGGCGGCCATATCGTCAACACGGCTTCGATTGCCGGCCTGCAGGTCAATCAGAATTTCCGCACCGGCGCATATTCGCTGACCAAGTACGCCGTCGTCGCGCTTTCCGAAGGGCTGGAGCAGGAACTCGCGGGTCACAACATTGGCGTTTCCGTGCTGTGCCCCGCCGCCGTCGATACCGGCATTCACCTGTCGGCGCGCAGCAGGCCGGATCGCCTTGGCGGCGCGTTCGAGCGCAAGGCCGATCATTTCATGGGCTATCTCATCAAGGATGGCCTGAAACCCGAGCAGGTCGGCGCCCGCGTCGTGAAGGCCATTCAGGAAGATGAATTCTACATCCTGACGCACTCCAGCCCGCGCGAATGGGTCGAGAAGCGGTTTACGCGCATCATGGAAGCCTTCGACCGCGCGGAAGCATTCGAGAAGGAACTTGGCATCGAACCGTGGAAGCTGCGCACGACGGCGGAGAAATAAATTCGCGCCATTGCGAGGAGCGTAACGACGAAGCAATGACCAAGTCTGGCGTCAGGCCTCGGCGACGCCCAGCAGGCGATGCTGCCGGTCATGATCGCCCTGCAATTCCTTGCTGGGTCCGCGATGCACGATCTTGCCGCGGTCGATCACGACGAAATCGCGCGCAAATGACAGCGCCAGATCGGCCTTCTGCTCGACCAGAATCATCGACAGGCCGGTCTCGTCGCGAATCTTGATCAAGGCTTCGAATAGCGATTCAATCACGATCGGCGCAAGCCCTTCGAGCGGCTCGTCGAGCAGCAGCACCTTCGGCGCACCGAGCAGCGCGCGGGCGACGGCGACCATCTGCTGCTCGCCGCCGGACAAGCGATTGCCGGTATTCTTGCGGCGTTCCTTCAGGCGCGGGAACAGGTCGTAGACCCGTTCGATGTCCCAGCCGCCCGGCAAAGCCGACACCTGCAGGTTTTCCTCGACCGTCAGCGACGGAAATACTTCGCGCTCCTGCGGCACGAAGCCAAGCCCGTTGCGCGCGCGCATATGCACCGGCAGTTTCTCGATTTGCTGATCGCCAAGCGCGATGGTCCCGCTATGGCGGGTCGTGATGCCCATCAGTGTGGTCAACAGCGTCGTCTTGCCGACGCCATTGCGGCCTAGCACGGCGAGCGTGCCGCCCGGCGGCAACTCGAACGAAAGGCCATCCAGCACGACGGTTTCGCCGTAGCCGGCAATCAGACCCTCAACCTTCAAACCCGCGCTCATACGACCGTCCGCCCGAGATAAACCGCACGCACTTCGGGATCGTCCTTGATCTGCGCCGGCGCGCCGCGCGTCAGCACGCGGCCCTGCAGCAGCACGATGATCTCGCGCGCAAATCGGAAGATGACTTCCATGTCGTGTTCGATGATGAGAATGGCGATATCCGACGGCAGTTTTGCCAGCACGTCGTGAATGCGGTGCGCCTCTTCCGACGGTACACCGGCCGCCGGCTCGTCGAGCAGCAGCACGCGCGGCTTGAGCGCCAGCGCAATGGCGATTTCGAGCAGCCGCTGCTGGCCATAAGGCAACTCACGAACCTGACGGCTGCCGACATCGGCAATGCCCATATCACGCAGCAGCGCATCGGCCTGCTCGGTGCAGTGTTTCCATTGCGGCGTGTAGCGCATCATGCGCCATGCGTATTTTTTACGCTCGGCAATCGCGATGGCGACGTTGTCGCGCGCGGTGTCTTCACGCAGCAGCGTGTTGATCTGATGAGTGCGCGCGAGGCCGCGCTGCACGCGCATTTCCGGCGACATCGCTTCAATCGGCGTGCCTTCGAGCGCGATGGTGCCGGAGTCCGGCTTGAGGAAGCCGGTCAGCAGGTTGACGAACGTGGTCTTGCCGGCACCGTTCGGGCCGATCAGGCCGACGCGTGCACCCGGCGCAAGCTCGACATCGATAGCTTGCGCAACGACAAGCGCGCCAAAGCTCTTGTTCAATCCACGGACGGAAAGGGCCGAAGTCACGGTCATGGTAAGTCCGAACGCTGGCGGAAGCGACTGATGAGGCGGCGACCGATACGACCGAGATCCATCAGACCGCCTTCAAGGAAAAGTACGGTAATGATCAACATGCCGCCGACGATGAACTCCCAGAAATGTGGATTGATCTTCGCGGTCGAGTCCTGCACGAGGTAATAGATCGCCGCGCCGATGAACGCGCCATAGAGTTTGCGCGTGCCACCGAGGATGAGCATCACGGTGACGATACCTGAAGTGAGCAGACTCAGCGACGAAAGACCGACGAAGCGCGTTGAATGCGCCAACAGCGCGCCAGCGGAACCGGCCATCGCGGCCGAGATGCCGTAGATCGCAAGGAGACGCCACCACACCGGCGTGCCGATGGCGCGCATGCGGCGGGAGTTCTGGCGAATGCCGTCAAGCGAGCGGCCGAATGGTGAATGCATCAGCCGCCATGAGAACAGGAACCAGATGAAAAGCACCACCAGCGCATAGACGTAGGCGGTCTGGCCGAAAATATTGAACTCGAACATCCCGAAGATCGGATCGACCCGCATGCCTTGCAAACCATCATCACCGCCGGTGAGCCAGCGCGTCTGGTTGCCGAATTCGAAAATGAGCGAAACGGTGGCGAGCGTGAGCATCAGGAACGTCACGCCCGTTGTGTGCAGGATCAGCGCGCCCGTGACGAGGCCAAGAAGGCCCGACACCACGATGGCAAAGATGTGCCCGATCAGCGGGTCCGGCGAGAAGTGGATAGAGAACAGCCCCGCCGCGTAAGCGCCGACGCCGAAGAATGCCGCATGTCCAAGCGTGACGATGCCGGCATAGCCGAGTATGAGATCCAGCGAGAGCGCGAACAGAATCCAGATCATGATCTGGGTGCCGATGCTCAGGCTGCCTTCGGCCACGAAGAAGAAGCCGATGGCAATAGCCCATGGCAGTACATGACCGACAGTGGCCCAGAGCTTGCTGATGGGCGCCAAAGCGGCTGGCGCCAGCGTGGTGGTGCTCGAAGGTTTTGTCATCACGCCACCGACTTTGCGGGCATGAGACCTTGTGGCCGCCACAGCAACAGGATGAACACTGCCACGTAGAGGAGGTAAGGCGCAGCCTGGCTGAAGAAGTATTTTCCGACCGTATCGATGATACCAAGCGACATCGCCGCCACGAACGAACCCTTGAAGCTGCCCTCACCGCCGACGATCACCACGACCAGAAACAGCACGACGTACTTGAGCGCATAGGACGGCTCAAGCGACATGATGCCAGCGCCCATGGCGCCGCCGAGACCCGCTAATGCGCAGCCAACCATAAAGGTGCCGGTGAACAGGACATTGACGTTCATGCCAACGGCCCGCGCCATGCGCGGGTTATCGACCGCGGCGCGCAGCTTCGCGCCGTAGAGCGAATTTTCGATCAGATACCACAGCACGATGGCAACCACGCCGCCAACGGCGATCAGGAACAGCCGATAAGCCGGATAGGTACGGAAACCGATATCGACAGGCTTGGTGAGATATTCCGGGAACACGACCGGATAAGGAAATGCGCCGAAGATTACGGTGACGGCGGCGGTCGAGACGAACACGATGCCGATGGTGAGCAGGACCTGCGAAAGTTCGGCCTTACGATAGAGCGGCCGGAATACGGTGACTTCCGCAAGGCCGCCGAGAATACCGGGGATGATCGCGGCCACCAGCAGCGCGACATAAAAGTTGGTGCCGCCCTGCGTGAGATAGCCGGCGATATAGCCGCCGATCATGGCGAAAGAGCCATGCGCCAGATTGACGAGGCGCATCAGACCCATGGTGATCGTCAGGCCGACGGAAATGATGAACAGCACCATTCCGTAGGAAATGCCATCCAGCAGAATGGTAAGCGCGAAACCGAGTGACATCAGATGCTACTACGCAAGAAATCCGGGAAGGAATGGCCGCGTGTGTTTGCCTGTCGGCATCCGCACGCGGCCGCACGTTAATCTACTAGTTGCTCTTTGGCGGATTGTCGATCTTCCACGGGTCCTTCACCATCGGAACCGTGGCAATGTCGATGTTAACAAGTTTGCCGTCCCTTTTCTCGACCCGGCGGATGTAGATGTTCTGCACGATGTCACGCTCCACCGGATCGATGACGGCCGGCCCGCGTGGGCTATCGAGCTTCGCATTCTTCAGGAAGTCGAGATATTTCAAGCCCTCGGCATTCGGGCCGAGCGCCGCAACGGACCTGTGAATCAGATCCGTACCGTCCCATGCCGCAACCGACGCGATATCCGGGCCAGCCTTCTCACCAAACATTTTCTTGAGCTGCGCCTTGAGAGCGGTATTGCCGGGGTTGGTGTTCGTTTCTGTATAGTGGAACGCAGTCACCGTGCCGATTACATCGTCATTGAACTGCGGCAAAAAGATTTCCTGCGTTTCACCAGTGCCCAGCAGTTTGATGCCTGCCGTCTTAAGACCACGCTCGCTGTAGGCTTTGACCAACGCAACCGACGGAGAGCCCGCCGGCTGGAACATGTAGAGGGCATCCGGCTTCGCCTGCAGCACTTTCTCCATATAGACGGAGTAGTTTGTTTCCTGGATCGGAGACTTTTCGGCGCCGACAATCTCACCGCCCAATGCCTTGAAGGTCTTGGAAAAATAGAGCGCCGCATCATGACCAGGCGCGTAGTCGCTGGTGATCATGAAAACCTTCTTGATGCCGTTCCCCCAGGCCCACTGGGCCAGCGGTACGACGTGTTGCGGGATCGTCATGCTGACACGCACATAGTAGGGCGAGCCGCGCGTGATTGACGCGGTCGCGGCATTCATGATGACCACCGGCATCTTGGCCTGATTGGCGATGTCAGCCACCGCCATGGCGTGCGGCGACAGGTCAAAGCCCGCGAGCATCTTCACCTTTTCACGCAACACCAGTTCTTCGGCGAGTTGCTTGGTCTTGTCCGGACCCTGGCTGGCATTGTCACGATAGACAAACTGGATCTCGTGTTCCTTGCCGTCAGGCCCCTTCACGGTCTTGCCGTTGGCCGACTGGTACGCTTCGATGGCCTGCTGGAATTGCATTCCCCACGTGGCGAATGCGCCGGTAAAATCCGCGATCAGACCGACCTTGAAAACTTCGGCCGAAGCGACGCCGCCCGATAGCGACAGTGCCACCGAAGCTGCTGCACCCAAAAACCACTTCTTCATCGATACCCTCCCATTAAGCGCACAAGGCTCAAGTTCATTGGCTCTGCGCACACGACAGGCGTCTCATTCGTTGGATGTTTCAGCCCCCTGCTGAAGATTTGCAGACGTCAGGAATTGCAAACTTCAGATTTGAACCAAAGCATCCTGCGGACGCCATTCTTGTTTTTCAGGCATTTCCGTAGGCAAGCGCCGCGCGTGGAGCGGGTTTCTTGCTTCACGCGCGGTAGTGATTTTTCCGAAGCTGGCGTTAGTTGCTCTTCGGCGGATTGTCGAGTTTCCAGGGGTCCTTGACCATCTCTTCCTTGCCGATATCGATGTTCACGAGCTTGCCGTCGCGTTTCTCGATCTGGCGGATGTAGATGTTCTGGATGATGTCACGCTCGTTGGCGTCGATCTGGATCGGTCCACGCGGGCTATCGATCTTCTGGGTCTTCATGAAGTCGACATACTTGATACCCTCCGCACTCGGGCCAAGCGATGCGACCCCCTTGTAGATAAGGCCGGTACCGTCCCATGCCGCCACCGTAGCGATGTCCGGGATAGCCTTATCGCCGAACATCTTCGTGACCTGTGCTTTGAGCGCGAGGTTTGCGGGGTTGGTGTTGGTTTCCGTGTAGTGGAAGCTCGTCACCACGCCGATCACGTCGTCGGTGAACTGCGGCAGGAATATCTGCTGCGTCTCGCCGGTGCCGATCAGCTTGATGCCAGCCGCCTTGAGACCGCGCTCGACATAGGCCTTCACGAAGGCAATCGAGGGCGAGCCTGCCGGCTGGAACATGAACAGCGCATCGGGCTTCGCCTGCAGCACCTTTTCCATGTAGGCGGCGTAGTTGGTTTCCTGCTGCGGCGTGCGTGCGCTGCCGACGATCTCGCCGCCACCCGCCTTGAATTCCTTCTGGAAATAGTTTTCCGCATCGTAGCCCGGCGCGTAGTCGGACACGATCGTATAGGCTTTCTTGATGCCATTCTTTGCGGCCCAGCGACCGGCGACAGCGCCGTGCTGCGGGATTGTCATGCTGACGCGCACGAAATACGGCGAATTGCGCGTGATCGACGCGGTCGCGGCGTTCATGATGACGACCGGGACCTTGGCCTGGGTCGCGATGTCGGCGACGGCCATGGCCTGCGGCGACAGATCGAAGCCCGCGAGGAACTTCACCTTTTCGCGCAGCACCAGCTCTTCAGCGAGCTGCTTCGACTTTTCAGGGCCGGCGCTGGTGGCGTCGCGATAAATAAACTGGATTTCGTGTTCCTTGCCGTCCGGCCCCTTCACGGTCTTGCCGTTGACGGCCTGATAGGCCTCAACCCCTTGCTGGAACTGCGCGCCCCACACGGCAAACGCGCCGGTGAAGTCGGCAATCAGACCGATTTTGACGACATCGGCCGAAGCCACACTCGCCGACAGCGACAATACAGCCGCGGCGGCGGCACGCATGAACAGCTTCATCAGAATCCTCCCTGGGACGAACGCTCATTAGCAACGGTGATCTTTTTTATTGCCATGCTTATAGCGCGTTTTCCGGCAGGGCCAAAGACGTATGTTGGTTGGACCAGGCGCGACCGGCTGTGGCGGCTGGTATTCCACCCGCCTTCACCGCATGTGCGAACGATTTAGGCTATCAGCCTGCGACAAACTGTCCCGTGCATGTGCCCACCGCCGCCCACCGGCTTGCCGCCACGCGCACCCGCCATGCACGCTGGAAAACTGCCCCGGAAGATCGACGTGCGGCACTTTGAAAAAACACTTGGAAACAGGCAAATGTCCTTGCCCGCGCCACACACAAAATGAACAACGGGAAGACAATGCCGGGAAGTCAGAACGACGCGGAAAAGTTTGACTACATCATCGTCGGCGCGGGTTCGGCCGGCTGCATCCTCGCCAACCGCCTGACGGCCGATCCGCATTGCCGCGTGCTGTTGCTCGAAGCCGGCAAGGAAGACCGCACGATCTGGATGAAGGTGCCGTACGGCTACGCCAATACGATCGGCAATCCGGCCTATGACTGGTGTTTCGAAACCGCGGCCGAGCCTGAACTTCACAACCGGAAAATTTCGCATCCGCGCGGCAAGGCGCTTGGTGGCTCGTCGTCAATTAACGGATTGTTTCAGGTGCGCGGCCAGGCCGGCGACTTCGACCACTGGCGGCAACTCGGCCTCGAAGGCTGGGGCTGGGATTCCGTCCTGCCCTATTTCATCAAGCATGAGGACTACGCCGGCGGCGCCAGCGCGACGCATGGCGCGGGCGGCGAGCTGCGCGTCGAGCCGCAACGCAACTGGTGGCCTGTCCTCGATGTCGTGAAGCAGGCAGCCAAGGAAGCCGGCTGCAAGGAATGCGCGGACTTCAACGGTGGCGACAACGAAGGCATCGGCCTCTATCACGCCATCACCCGCAATGGCATGCGTCAAAGCACCTCGCGCGTATTTCTCAAGCCCGCCCGCTCACGCGCCAACCTGAAAGTGGAAACGGAAGCACTGGCGCAGCGCATCCTGTTCGAGGGCAAGCGCGCCATCGGCGTCACCTACCGGCAGGGCGGCGAAATCAAGACTGCCAAAGCTGCCCGCGAAGTGATCGTCTCGACCGGGGCCATCAAAACGCCGCAGCTTCTGCAAGTATCAGGCGTCGGGCCAGCGGCATTGCTCTCGCAGCACGGCATCGACGTCGTACTCGACAAGCCGGGCGTCGGTGAAAACCTGCAGGATCATTTGCAGGTAGCGCTGGTCTACAAGCTGGAGGGTATCGGCACACTCAATCAGGCGGTGAATTCACTGTTCGGCAAGGCAAGGATCTTCGCACAGTACGTTCTCTCGCGCAGCGGCCCGATGGGTTCGGGCGCGACACCGCTCGGCATCTTCGTGAAATCCGACAACGATCATGACCGCGCCAATCTCGGCTACACCATCCTGCCCTACTCCCGAAAATCCGCAGGGCTGAAGGCCGAATTCCATTCGCACCCGGGCATCACGATCTCGGCTTACGATTGCCGTCCGACCAGCCGGGGCACGATCAAACTCACCGGCAACGAAATGGCCGCACAACCGGACATTCGTTTCAACTACATCACCACCGAACACGACCGCCGCGTCGCCATCGACGCCATGCGCTTTACGCGCAAACTGATGGCACAGCCTGCGGTCCAGCCGTTCAAGCCCATCGAGCTCAAGCCCGGCCCGACGACTGGCAACGACGATCAATCGCTGCTGGAGGCCTTCCGGGCCAATGCGACAACGATCTTTCATCCCGTCGGCACCGCGAAGATGGGCAGGCGCGAAGACCCGATGGCGGTCGTGGATGCACGGCTGAAGCTGATCGGCATGGAGGGACTGCGCGTAATCGACGCTTCGGTGATGCCCACCGTCACTTCCGGCAATACCAACGCGCCCACCATGATGATCGCGGAGAAGGCGGCGGCGATGATCCTTGAGGACGCCCGCGCGTACTAGGGTGGCGCAAATCCTCCTTGCGGTAGCCTGCGGAACGGCGACAATTACCGCAAAAGATCACCATGGGAGGTTGTAATGTCGAGGACATCACGGCGGCAATTTCTGGCGGCGGGCTCGGCACTGACGGCAGCCTCCGCAGTTGGCCTCTCGCGGCCCGCGATTGCGCAACAGTGGCCTGCGCAGGACATCCACTTAGTCACCGGCAGCGCAGCAGGCAGCGGCGGCGACATCATCGTGCGCCACTTTGCCGAGCGCATCCGCGTACTCTCCGGCCGCAGCGTTATTGTTGAAAACCGGCTGGGCGCTGGCGGCAACCTCGCCATCGAATACGTGGCGCGCGCCAAGCCCGACGGCTACACCGTGCTGCTGTGGGGCGGCAACGCCATCGCCGGCATGATGAGCCTTCTCAAAAATCCGCCAATCGATGTGTCAAAGACCCTGCAGATCGCGGCGACGATCAACCGCCAGGCTTTCATGGTCGTGGTCGATGCCAAGTCGCCCTATAAGACGCTCGACGAATTGACCAAGGGCATGCTCGCCAAGGGCGACAAGGCAAGCTACGCGACCAACACGGTCGATGCCACCGTCATCGGCGAAATCTACAAGGCCAAGACCGGCGTCAAGGCGGTCGAGGTGGCTTACAAGGCCGCCGCGGACTCGCTCAACGACATGACAAGCGGCGCGCTCGATTATGCCGTACACAATCCGGTGCTGGCGCTCTCGCAACACCGCGAAGGAAAATGGCGCATCCTCGGCGTCGGCTCGAACGAGCGCCTGCAATCGATCCCGGATCTGCCCACCATGACCGAACAGGGCATACCCATGAACATCATCGGCTGGTGGACCGCGACGGTGCCCGCCGGTACGCCGCGGCCGGCAATCGACCTCATCAACAAGCGGGTGGGCCAGATTCTCGGCACGGACGAAACGAAGAAGTTTCTGAACAATTTTGGCGGCGACACCTTCCTCAATACGCCTGAAACGGCGCAGGCGCTGATGCTCAAGGAGATCGACAACTGGCGTGACTACGTGAAGCTCGCCAGGATCGTGCCGCAAGGCTGACAATGGGCCAGCGAGACTGACTTTTCGCGCAAAAGAGTTGCGCGCGACGATCTATTTTGCGACTTTGGAAATGGGTCTAACGCTCCGGGCGAGCCCACCCCACAAACAATAACCAGTCTCGATAAACGCGTAAGGAAGCAGCCATGGCGGACCACGTAGAAACCGGCACCAAAACCTTACGGCGCGAGAACAAACTGGCGCAACAGGTCTCCGGCGACATCTGCGTTGTCGGCGCCGGTTCGGCCGGCATATCCGCCGCGCTGGAAGCTGCCAGGCTCGGCCGCAAGGTTATCCTCGTCGACGGACTGCCGACGCTCGGCGGCCAGATGGTCAACTCGATTATCGGTACGTTCTGCGGCCTGTTCGCCAACGGCACCCACGGCATCCAGTTCACCTATGGCATGGCCGAGGACATGCTGCGCGATCTCGAAAAAGTACCGGGCATGATCTACCGCCGGCACGGGCCGGTCACGACCGTCGTCTATTACGACGAAGTCGCCGTCGGCCGCTGGACCGAGGAAGCCGTCCGCAAGGCCGGCATCACCGTCGTGCTTGGCGCGGTGCTGCGCAACGTCAACATGGACGGCCGCCGCGTGAAGAGCATCGACCTCGCCACGCGCTATGGCGACATGACGATTTCCGCCACCGGCTTTGTCGATGCATCGGGCGATGCGACGCTGACATGGCTCGCTGGATTGCCGTGCCGAGAGTCCGCCAACCGGCAGGTCCACGGCACGCAGATGGTCGTTCTTGAAAACATCGTCGAAGACAAACACCCGGAACGCACGGAACTCACCGCGCGCATGACCGAGAAGGCGAAACAATACAATCTCAAGCGTACGTCGCCGGTGTCGTTCGTCATTCCGGGCCGCGGCATTGCGGTCCTCAACATGACGCATACCGACACGCCGCTGGAACCGCTCGCCGCCGCGCGCAGCCAGCTCGAAGGCAAGGCGCAGGCGGATATCGCCGTGGACTTCCTCAGAAAAGAATACCCGGAGTGCTTCGGCAACTCGCGGGTGCGCGCCTATGGCAATCCCGGCATCCGCCAGACCCGCTGGATCGTCGGACGGCATCAGTTGACCATCGATGAAGTCCGCAATGGAACGCATTTCGAGGATTCTGTCGCCCGTACTGCGTGGCCGGTCGAGCTGCACGACAGCGACAAGGGCTACGTCTGGCAGACCTTCCCGGAAGATCACGTCCACTATATCCCGCTTGGCTCGCTGACACCGGCCGACGCCGACAACATCGTCGCCGCCGGACGCTGCATCGACGCCGACCTTGCTGCGTTATCGAGCGTGCGCGTCATGGGTCCCTGCATCGCCATGGGTGCCGCCGCCGCGCAGGCGCTGGATCTCGCGGGTTCGGGGAGCGTGCACCAGATCGACCTCAACTCGCTCAAGAAGCGCGTGCACGACAACATCGAGCGCAAGGATGGCCAGCAGAAGCGCGAAATGACCAAGGAAGACATGCGTCACATGTCGGAGGCGCACCGATGAAACTGACCGAGGCCGAAAAGGCAATGTACGACGGCCAGCAAGGGCCGGCGAAACAAAAGGCAATGGACCTGCTGATGCGCTATGGCGAGGCGCTCGGCGCGGAGCGTCTTGTCGAGGTCAACAACGTCGCCGGTGCGTTCAACGCCTCGACGCCGTCGGTGCGCGAGCTGGTGAAAAAAGGTTTCGACGCGGTTTTCTCGGAACTCAATCTCGACAGCCAGGAAGTCGTGAAGATTCCGCACATGGCGGTCAACACCTGCCAGCTCATTACCGGCATCGACAACGACAACTGGCGTATCCAGGGCATTCCCGAAGATCTCGCCGAGCAGCAGAAGAACGCCGAAAAGCATTTTGGCGCGCTCGGCATCAACATGT
Source organism: Hyphomicrobiaceae bacterium (assembly GCA_947472885.1). Taxonomy (GTDB): domain Bacteria; phylum Pseudomonadota; class Alphaproteobacteria; order Rhizobiales; family Xanthobacteraceae; genus CANJBX01. The sequence goes on along the minus strand of CANJBX010000003.1, from coordinate 25,014 downwards.
TCGCGACCTGCACGCCGTATCAGGTCGGCAATGTGCCGGTGAAGGGCGAGCATTGCGCGTGGATGGAATCTTCCGCAGTCATCTACTGTAACGGTGTGCTTGGCGCGCGCACCAATACCGAAGGCAAGGAATCCACTGGCGCCGCCGCGCTGACCGGCCGCATCCCCTACTGGGGTTATCACATCCCTGAAAATCGCCGCGGCACGCACCTGGTCGAAGTCGACATCGACGTCAACGACATCATGGACTACGGCCTGCTTGGCTACTGGATGGGCGAGATCGTGCAGGAAGATGTGCCCGTGCTCACCGGCAAAATCCGCAACCCGAGCCTGATCAAGCTCAAGCATTTCGGCGCAGCGGCGGCATCCTCCGGCGGCGTCGAGATGTACCACATTCCCGGCATTACGCCGGAAGCGCGCGATGTCGAGGAAGCCTTCTCGGGCCGCAAGATGGTCGAGAAACTTCGCTACGGCCCGGCCGAGCGCAAACTCGCCTACGACCGGCTTAATTGCGCCGACAACCGCGACGTCGATTTCGTCATGCTGGGTTGTCCGCACAACGCCATCGAGCAGGTCGCGCGTATCGCATTGCAGCTTGAAGGCAAGAAACTTTCATCAAAGACGCAGATGTGGGTGCACACGCCCCGCGCGCTGCGCGAGGTCGCCGAACGCAACGGCTACGTCAAGATGATCAACGATGCCGGCGGTGTCGTGATGAGCGACACCTGCCCCGCCATTTCGCGCTATGCGCCGAAAGGCACCAAGGTGATCGCCACCGACTCAGCCAAGCAGGCGCATTACCTGCCGGCGATCCTCAACCTCCCGGTCTGGTTCGGCACCGTTGAAGAATGCGTCGAGGCGGGGCTTACCGGAAACTGGAACGGAGGTCTGAAGTGACTAACACTGACGTTCGTGCCAACAACAAGATCGTGCTGCGTGGCCGCAAGGTTGTCGGCGGCGTCGCCGAAGGCGAAGCCCTCGTCACCAACGACACGATCTCCGGTTGGGGCGGCATCAACGAACGCGAAGGCACCGTGATCGAGCGGCGCCACGAACTGCGCGGTGTATCTTTCAAGGACAAGATACTGGTGTTCCCCGGCGCCAAGGGTTCTTCCGGTTATTCCGCCTATTTTCACATGACGCGGCTCAACGGCGTGAACCCGAAGGCGATGCTGTTTCCAAAGATGACAACCAAGGCTGCGCTCGGCGCCGTCGTTACCCATGCGCCATCCATGACCGATTTCGACCAGGACCCGCTCAAGGTGATCGAGACCGGCGACTGGGTCCGGGTCGATGCCGACAATGGCATTGTCGAAATTACGAAGAAGGCTGCCCGATAATTCCTGCCAAACGTGCGTATCGATGGAGTGTGCCATGACAATGGCTCAATCGCGCTCTCGCCTGACTTCACTCGCACCGCAACTACTTGTCGACGATCTCGAAGGCGCGATTGCCTACTACCGCGATGTACTGGGATTCGCGTTTGGCGAGCCCTGGGGCGGTTTTTATGCCATCGGTCATCGCGATGGCTTTGAAATTCATCTGAAAGACGCGCCGAAAACCGTCGCCGATCGTCAGCACCGCCGCGACCACGAACACCTCGATATCTACGCCGGCGTTGAAGGCATCGACGATTTTCACGCACGATGCGTCGCCGCTGGCGCGGACATCATCAAGCCCCTCGCGCAAACGCCCTGGGGCGGCAGGGACTTCTATGTCCGGGACCCGGAAGGCTATATCCTCGGGTTCGGTGAAATAACAAAATAACCCTTCAACACCCTTGGGATGCAACGGCCATGAAACGCGAACTGCGCAGCAATTACGAAAAAGGCACTTCGCTCTGGGCGGTGCGCCGCGCGCAATGGCGCGCACTCGGCCTCACCGACGAAGACATGGAAAAGCCGAAGATTGCGGTCGTGAATACTTCGTCCGAACTCGCGATCTGTTTCTCGCATCTCGACGGCGTCGCCAAGATCGTCAAGGAAGCCATCCGCGAAGCCGGCGGTCTTCCCTTTGAAATCCGCACGACGGCACCGAGCGACTTCATCCACTCGGCCGGCCATCGCGGCAACTACATCCTGCCGATGCGCGACCTCATCACCAACGACATCGAGTGTCAGGTTGAGGGTGCCAAGCTCGACGGCATGATCTGCCTCACGTCCTGCGACAAGACCGTGCCGGGACACCTGATGGCGGCGGCGCGCCTGAATATCCCGACGCTGCTCGTCATCGGCGGCTACCAGGGCTCCGGCGTGTTTCACAATCATCACGTCGATATCGAGGAAGTATTCCTCGGTGCGGGCCACCACGTCGCCGGTTCGCTGTCGTTCGAAGATCTGCTTGGCATGAGCGAGAACGCCATCACTTCGCCCGGCGTCTGCTCCGGCATGGGCACCGCGAATTCCATGCACATCGTCTGCGAAGCCCTCGGCATGTCGCTGCCGGGCGGCGCGCCGGTGCTGGCGAATTCCAAACGCATGATCGACTACACCCGGAAATCCGGCAAGCGCATCGTCGAGATGGTGTGGGAAAACCTGCTGCCGCGCGCAATCATGACTCCGGACGCCTTCGCCAATGCCGGCATGGCCGTACTGGGCGTCGCTGGCTCGATCAACTGCATCAAGCATTTGCAGGCGACCGCTGTCGAAGCTGGCCTCGATCTCGATTTCTACAAGATGTTCGGCGAACTCACGGACCATGTGCCGGTGATCGCCGCCGTGCGGCCGATCGGCGAGTCGTCCATCGAAGCCTTCGAGCAGGCCGGCGGCGCACTTGCCGTCATGAAGCAGCTTGAATCCATGATCCGCAAGAACGCCATGACGGTGAGCGGCAAGACCGTTGGCGAAAACCTCCGCGACTATAAAGTCGCCGACGAGGAAACCATCCGCCCGCTGTCACGCCCGCTGTCCGACAAGGCCGGCATCGTGCTGGTGCACGGCAACCTGTCGCCGACCGGCGCGGTCGTGAAGGTCGGTCTGCGCCGCGACAAGATCATGAAATTTGCCGGCAAGGCACGCTGCTTCACCAGCGCGGACGACGCCATGGCGGCAATCAAATCGAAGACCATCACCAAGGGCGACGTGGTCGTGCTGCGCGGGCTTGGCGTGCGCGGCGGCCCCGGCATGGGCATGGCCTCACGCGTGGTGTTCGCGCTCGACGGCGCCGGTCTGGGCTCAGACGTTGCCTTTGTCACCGACGGGCAACTTTCTGGGCTTGTGAATAAAGGTTTGGTCGTCGGCGAGGTCACGCCCGAAGCGGCGACCGGCGGGCCGCTGGCGCTGGTGGCCGATGGCGACCCCATCGCCATCGACGCCGAGGCGCGCACGATCCATCTGGATGTACCGGATGCCGAACTCGCGACACGGCGCAGCAAGCTCAAGCTGCTCGATCAGCACTCGGAAGAAGGCTGGCTGGCGATTTACGAGCGTTCGGTGCAGCCGCTCTCGAAAGGTGCGGCGCTGGTGCATCCGAAGTAGCTACCTGTCATTCCGGGACGCGCAAAGCGCGGACCCGGAATGATGAAAGCTCAAACGCCCAAATAACTTTGCAGCTTCGAGGCCTGCGCCACCACATCGGCGCGCGCCATCATGTCAACGATACGGCCGCCTTCCATCACATAGTGGCGATCGGCAAGCCGGGTGGCAAAACGCAAATTCTGCTCGATGAGCAGGATGGTCAGACCCTTCTGTTTCATCTCCACAACCGCCCGGCCGATGCTATCGACGATGGCAGGCGCCAGCCCCTCGGTCGGCTCGTCGAGCAGCAACAGTGGCGCGCCGGTGCGCAGCACACGGCCAATTGCCAGCATCTGCTGCTCGCCGCCGGAAAGTTTGGTGCCGGGGCTTTTGCCGCGTTCGCGCAAGTTCGGAAACAGCGTGTAGATATCCTCAATGCTCATGCCGCCAGGACGCACCACCGGCGGCAGCGTGAGATTGTCCGCTACATTGAGGCTAGCAAAAATGCCGCGCTCCTCCGGGACATAACCGACGCCGAGCCGCGCGATGCGCTCCGGCGGCGATGAGATCGTTTCCACACCCGCAACCTTGATCGAGCCACGCCGCTTGTCGAGAATGCCCATGATGGCACGCAAGGTCGTTGTCTTGCCGACGCCGTTGCGTCCGACGATGGTGACGATTTCGCCGGCTTCGACCTTCAGGTTTACCCCATGCAGCACATGGGAGTCGCCATAGTGGCCGTGCAGGTCCTTGATCTCGAGTAACGTCTCAGTCATGGCCATGCCCCATGTAGGCTTCGACCACCGCCGGATTCTTCGAGACCTGTTCATAACTGCCGTCGGCGAGGATTTCTCCCCGCGCCAGCACCGTGATGCGGTCGGAAAGATCGGCGACAACCGAAAGATTATGCTCGACCATCACGATGGTGCGATTCTTGCCGACGCGGCGGATCAAATCCGCCGTGCGGCTGATATCCTCACGCCCCATGCCCGAGGTCGGCTCGTCGAGCAGCAGCAATTCGGGATCGAGCGCCAAGGTGGTGGCGATTTCCAGCGCGCGGCGGCGGCCGTAGGAAAGTTCGATTGCCATTTCATCGGCAAAGTCTTCAAGACCGACGTCGGCAATCAGCTCCAGCGCACGTTCGTGCAGCGACTTCAGCGTGGTGTGTGAACGCCAGAAATGAAAGCCGTCATTGCGAAACCGCTGCAGCGCGACACAGACATTGTCCAGCACCGTCAGATTCGGAAACACCGCCGAGATCTGGAACGAGCGCACCATGCCGAGCCGCGCCACATCGGCGGGCCGCGTCGTGGCGATGTCGTGATCGTTGAAGAAAATCTGCCCGCCGGTCGGATCGAGAAACTTTGTCACCCGATTGAAGAATGTCGTCTTGCCGGCACCGTTGGGGCCAATCAGCGCATGAACCGTTCCCCGCTTGATCTCGAGGCTGACATCCTTGACCGCCACGAAACCGCGAAACGCCTTGTGCAGCGACACCGTGCGAAGAATAACGTCATTCGCAACGCCCGGCGTGTTTCGCACCATCGTTTCAGATTGCATCATGACGCGATCATAGTCCCGGCTCCACTGCTGTCCATATCACAGCCGGATAAGGTGCTTTGCATAACGTAGCCATTACGCGCCGGCTATCCGCCGTTTGTCACACCGATCCGGGCATCGCGGGGGGAGAGGCCGACCCTGCCGACACATGTCGCCCGGTCATGACCGGCGGCGCGCAGTTGCGCCACGCATTCCTCCGCATTCCCGGGGCGGACGCCCGCAAGCAAGCCCCCGGACGTCTGCGGATCGAACAGAATGGCTTTCGCCATGTCGCTGGCAGGTCCGCGCAGCAGTCCGGCGAGCGTCAGATTTTCCGGCAGCAAGGTGGAATAAACGCCGGCACGCGCCAGCGCCAGCGCGCCCTCGTAGAGCGGTAACCGGGAGAAATCCACATCGGCATCGACGCCGCTGGCCGCCAGCATTTCACCAAGATGCCCGGCGAAGCCGAAACCCGAAACGTCGGTCATGGCGCTGGCGTGATGCGCGATCAGGATTTGCGACGCCTCACGGTTCGATTGCGCCATTGCCTCAAGCGCAGCCTCGATCCACGGTGCGCCGGCCTGCGCCCGCATGGCAGCGGCAAACAGGATGCCGGTGCCGAGCGGGCGGGTGAGGATCAGCGCATCGCCCGGCTGCAACCCGCCCTTGCGCAGGATTTTCTCCGGCAAAATCTCGCCGCTGACGAAAAAGCCAGCGGACAGTTCCGCGCCTTCGCTGGAATGCCCGCCGATCAGCGCGACACCCTCGCCATCGAACGTCGCGCGCGCACCGGCGATCAGCTGGAACAAATCCTCCTCGACCTTGGCCGACGGACCGGGCGGCACTACCGCCGTCGCCATCGCCGTGCGCGGCGTACCGCCCATGGCGAAAATATCGTTGAGCGCGTGGTTGGCGGCGATTTTTCCGAACAGGTACGGGTCGCCGATGAAGGCGCGGAAGAAATCGACCGTCTGCACGATATGCTTGCCCGCAGGCGCCGCGACCACTGCCGCATCGTCCGGCGCATCGAGACCGACCAGCACATGGGGCGCGGACGGCGCGGGCGCGAGCCGCGCCAGCGCGCGCGACAGCGGGCCGGGGCCGACCTTGGCCGCACATCCGCCGCAACGCATATCGTCGCTGCCGCCGGAGATCTGTGCAGGCTTTGCAGCCTTGCCCATCTTCGATGCATCGAACGCCTGATACATCCGCATCCACCTGCGGTCGATATAGTCCTTGAGCGTCCACAGCCATGCGCCTTCAAGCTTGAACGGCCCGCGCGAGGCAACGGCGTAACGCTCGCCAGTCGAGATCAGCGCGAGATGCCGGCGTTGCGGCTGCCAGGCTTTCGACGCCTCGCCGCGCGCGCGGCGGCGCAGATTTTCTGCAAGCGGCGGCCCGGCCCGCACGGCGAACACACCGGCCTTTTCACGCGGCGAGGCAAGCGCAACGCAATCCCCGGCCGCGAAAACATCGGGATCGGTCACGGATTGCAGCGTCTGCGTCACCGCCAGAAAGCCTTTGGCATCGGTTGCAAGGCCGGTATCGCGCAGCAAGGCCGGCGGGGCGGCGTTGGTCGTCAGGAAAATGACATCGGCAGCGATCTTCTCATTCTCGCAAACAATTCCATCGGCCGTCAGCGCCGCTACCTTGCAATGTTCATGCAGCGCGATTTTCCTTTCCGCCAGCACACGGCGGAAAGCCTCCCGCACGGCAGCGTTATGGGTGGCGAGGATTTCACCATCCGTCACCAGCAGAAACGAAAACGCACGGGCATCGCCACCCGCCACGGCCGCTTCCGCCAGCAGCCGTGTGCGCATCGACAACAGAAGCTCGACGCCACCCGCGCCGCCGCCAACGACGGCAATTTTTCGCGGCCCATCCGCTTCAAGACAACGCGCCAGCATGGCGTTGAACTTGCCGAGCAGATCTCCTATCGGCTTGACTGCGATGCCATGTTGCGTGCCAGAAATGCCTGAAAGGTCCGGCGCGATGCCGGCATCGATGGAGACAAGGTCGTAGCCAAGCGGCGGGCGGCCCGCGAGCAGCACACGTTTGTTGGCGCGGTCGAGGCCCGTCGCCTCCGCATGGATCAGCCGCGCACCCGTCGCGGCGCACAGCCGGACCAGATCGATATGCGCCTGCTCCCGCCGGTACAGGCCCGCGATCAGGCCGGGCACCATGCCGGAATATGGCGTTTCCTGATCGTGCGCGATCAATGTGATCCGCACGCTGGCTTCCGGCCGCATGGCAAAACTTTTCAGCACATGCACATGCGCATGCCCGCCGCCAATGAGGACGATGTCTGTTTTTACGGGTGAATTTGAAATCATGACCGCTTCGGGGTTGCTTTTCCGAATGCTATAGTCTGGCCCGATCGTTGCAACGAGCTATTTCCGGACGCAACGGCGAGGAGCAGCGGCATGGCGCGAAAAACAAAAACCGTGAGAAAACGCGCGGCAAAGCCGGCTAAACGCAAATCGGCAGCGCCAAAAAAGCCCGATGCGCTGGATGCCTTCATTGCCGCTGCGGCCAGGGCGCTCGAACTGCCCGCACAGAAGGCCTGGTTGCCGGCGATCAAGGCCAATCTTCGCGTCACCTTGCAGCATGCCAGGACGGTCGGCGCGTTCAAGTTGCCGGACACCGCCGAAACCGCGCCCGTATTCAAGGCCTGAGCCATGGCCTTCAACCCAAAATTCAATCCCAAATTCGATCCCACTTGGGCCAAGGCCTCCGAAATCGCCGCCGCGGTCGCAACTGGCGAGATCACCGCGCTGGGCGTCATCGAGCAGACCCTGGCGCGCATCAGGAAGGTGGACCGCAAGCTCAATGCATTCACCGCCGTCACCGAAAAACGCGCGCGAGATGCGGCAAAGAAGATCGATCAGGCTCGCGCATCCGGCGCGCAGCTAGGCCCGCTTGCGGGCGTGCCGTTCGCCGTGAAGAACCTGTTTGATGTTGCCGGCATTGCGACCCTCGCGGGCTCGAAGATCAACCGCAAGAATCCGCCCGCAAGGCGCGACTCGCCGCTGATCGAACGGCTTGAAAAGTCCGGCGCCATTCTGGTCGGCGCGCTCAACATGGGCGAATACGCCTACGACTTCACCGGCGAGAACATCCACGACGGCAATTCGCGCAATCCACACGACACGACGCGGATGTCCGGCGGCTCTTCGGGCGGTTCGGGTTCGGCAGTCGCTGGCGGCGAAGTCACGCTGTCGCTCGGTTCGGATACCAACGGTTCGATCCGCGTCCCGTCGTCGCTCTGCGGCCTGTTCGGGCTCAAGCCAACCTATGGGCGGTTGCCGCGCAACCGTTCGTTCCCGTTCGTCGACAGCTTCGATCATCTGGGACCGATTGCGCGCTCGACGCATGATCTCGCGCTGGCCTACGACGTCATGCAGGGCTTCGACGCCGGCGATGGCGCGTGTCAGGACCGCCCGGTGGAGCCCACACTCGCCAACCTCGACCGCGGCATCGGCAACCTTCGCGTCACGGTCGCCGGAGGATACTTCCAGCAAGCTGCGTTCCCGGAAGCACTAACCGCGCTGAACAAGGTCGCCGCGGCACTGGAAGCCGCCGGCGAAGTCGAAATCCCGGAAGCAGCGCGGGCACGCGCCGCTGCCTATGTCATCACCGCCACCGAAGGCGCCAGCCTTCACCTCGACCGGCTGCGTACGCGCGCCGAGGACTTTGATCCGGCAACCCGCGACCGGCTAATCGCCGGCGCAATGGTGCCGGCGGCGATGGTCGTGAAGGCGCAGAAATTCCGCCGCTGGTACCGCGACGAAGTCCTCAAGCTGTTCGACCATGTCGATGCCATCCTTGCACCGGCAACGCCCTGCACTGCCCCGAACATCGGCCAGCAGACGTTCAAACTTGACGGCATGGAAATGCCGGTGCGCGCCAACCTCGGCATCTACACGCAACCGATCTCCTTTATCGGCCTGCCGGTCGTCGCCGTGCCGGTGCCGCTGTCGCCGCTTCCCATCGGCGTGCAGATCATCTGTGCACCATGGCGCGAGGACATTGCACTGCGCATTGCTTATGAACTGGAACGCAATGGCGTTGTGATGTCGCCACGCCCGAATATCTGACCGGGACCGGAATATGGAAATCGACCTGCCTGAGGTACTTGCCGAAGTAAAACTCGCGTTCGAGCGTTACGAGAAGGCACTGACCGCAAACGACGTCGCAGTGCTGGACGAGTTATTCCGCAACGACCCACGCACGATCCGCTATGGCGGCGGCGAAAACCTCTATGGCTATGCCGATATCATGGCGTTCCGTTCTGCGCGCTCACCGGCCAATCTGGAACGCACGACATCGCGCACGGTGCTGACAACCTATGGCCGCGAATTCGCGATTGCCTCGACGCTGTTCCACCGCACGACCTCACCCGGCAAGGTCGGCCGGCAGATGCAGTCGTGGGTAAAATTCCCGGATGGCTGGAAGGTCGTTGCCGCGCATGTCAGCGCGATCGACGAACCGAAGACGTAAGGTGTTTAAGCTTTCTGCTCGCTGGCGACAAACGCGCGCCAGCCGCCAAACGCCGTGATGTCGCGCGCGCCAACGAGACCTTCCGGCTCGACCAGAAAGCCCTTGATGCTGCGGCCATCGGAAAGCAGAACGGTGCCAATCGCCATTGGCGGCGGAATGTCGGCAACAAACTTTCCGAAAGCCTCCACTGACAACGCCCACAATTCCATTTCGAGCTGTTTTCCGGTGCCGGGCGCGACGCGCAGCATCCCCGGCTTGGCCGGCTCGGTATTCGCCAGCGCATAAAGCCTGTAATCCGGCGCACTGCGCACGGTTTCGAGAAAACGGACGTTGAGATTTCGCAACTGTCCGTTGAGCGCCATGCCGGAGAGATGCGCACCAACAACGGCAATCGCGATTTCACCCGCAGCAGGTTCGGCGGAAAGCACCGCAAGCGGTGGCTGCGGAACGGTAAGCGCACCCAGCATTAGCCGCGTGTCGGCATGGAATTTCCGGCCGATGCTGGCGAGCATGGCGTCCTGTCCCGCCGGCGCCAGCAGCGTGATGCCGAACGGCGTCTTGTCGGCGGCAACCGATGCCGGCACGGCAAGGCCGCAGAGATCAAGCAGGTTGGTGAAATTCGTATAGGTGCCGAGCCGGCTGTTGAGCTGGATCGGATCGGCCTGCATCTGCGCAACGGTGTAAGCCTGCGGCGCAGTCGGCACGACCAGCACATCGATGCTGCGGAACATATGCGCGGCGACACGGCGCATGTCCTCAAGCTTGTAGAATGCCGCAAAGGCGTCGGCGGCGCTGATACCCGCACCGCTCTTGACGATCTCGCGCGTCACCGGATGCAGCGATTGCGGCGACGACGCCAGCAGGTTGCGCACCGTCACCAGCCGCTCCGCGACCCACGGCCCTTCATAGAGAAGCCGCGCGGTCTCGTAGAATGGTTCGATGTCGATTTCGACAATGGTTGCGCCAAGGCCATGCAGCCGCGCCAGCACAGCCTCATAGGAAGCCGCTGCCGCGTTGTCACCGAAGAACACGCGCGCGCCTTTTGCCGGCACGCCGACGGCAAACTTCGCGGGCACCGCGCCCAGCGCGCCGAGCGGCACCGCACGCGAATAGGCATCCTTCACGTCGGGCCCCGCCAGCGCCTTGAGCGCGGCAAAGGCGTCATCGACGGTCAGCGTGAACACCGAGACGCAATCGAGCGTGCGGCAAGCCGGCACAACGCCATAGGTCGAGATCAGGCCGAGGCTCGGCTTGAGGCCGACGATGTTGTTGAGCATGGCGGGGACGCGGCCGGAACCTGCCGTGTCGGTGCCAAGCGCCAGCGGAACCAGCCCGGCCGCAACCGCAACTGCCGAGCCGGAACTCGACCCGCCGGGGATAAGGTCTGACTTCAGCGGATTGCGCGGCACGCCGTAAGGCGAGCGCGTGCCGTTCAGTCCGGTGGCGAACTGGTCGAGGTTGGTCTTGCCGATGACGATGGCGCCAGCCTGTTTCAGCCGCGCAACGGCCGTAGCGTCGGCCTGCGGTTGTTAGGAATAGTCGGGGCAGGCTGCGGTGGTGGCGAGGCCAAAGGCGTCGATGTTGTCTTTCACCGCGACGGGAATGCCGAACAGCAGGCTGCCCTTGCCGCCTTCGCGTTCCAGCGTCCTGGCGTCGGCCAGTGCCTCGGCTTCCGTCCGCAGACTGATGAACACGGCAGGGTCGGCATTGTCCCGGATGCGGGCAAAGGTACGTGCCACCATTTCCTGTGGCGTTGTGGTCCGCGCGCGGTAGGCGGCGAGGATCGCGGCAATTGTTTCGGTCACAATCAATCCGTGCGCTGTCCGGCAGCTCCGTTGTTGTGCGGCAAACACACCCTGTTCCGCAACTGGCGGTGAAATTCGCGCGCATCGGCATTTTGGCTGAAATTAACAATTAAAATCAAATACTTGGTAGTTGGGCTACATTTCCTGGGCAGAACCGGCTGCTACTTTATGCAGCGCGGTTTCCTGTTCCGGAAAAATCTTCGCGCCTGAACGCGCGCCACGCGGTTGAACTGCGCTTTGCATTCCCGCGCATAGCTCCATGACGCGATTATGCCGCACACATTTTTCCGCCGATGCTAAGCTAAATTGCCGCGCCACAACGACGATCTGGCCAACAGACAGCCGTAGCGCGGGCACTAGGGAAACTCGACAGGGAGCGCGCCGATGAATCTGTTTATCACGCGATTTGCCGCCGCGATCGTGACGCTGGCTGCGGCGCAAATAACGACACCCGCGCACGCCGAATATCCGGATCGACCGGTCAAGGTGGTGCTGGGTCTCGCGGCCGGCGGCGGCGCCGACATGATGACGCGCTGGTATGTCGACAAGCTGCGCGAAGTCTCGGGCGGCACCTTCTTCGTCGAAAACAAGGTCGGCGCGTCGGGCAACATCGCAGCCGATACGCTCGCGAAGTCGAAACCCGATGGCTACACCCTGATGTTCGCCGCCAGCGCATCGCAGGCAGGAAACCGCTATCTCTACAAGAACCTCCCGTTCGACTCGGTGAGGGACATCCAGCCGATCACGACATTCGCTCAGCTCGGTTTCGTGTTGCTGGTCAACGCGGAGACGCCGGTCAAGAACATTCCGGAACTGACGAAATACCTGCAGGCCAAGAACGGCAAGGCGACCTACGGCTGGGCCGTCACATCTGCGATTGCATCCTCGGTGCTTTATGTCACAGCGGCGAATATTCCCGCCGTGCAGGTCGGCTACAAGACGACCGCCGCGGCGGTTTCCGACCTGATGGCCAACCAGATCGACTTCGCATTCGTTGATATTGTCTATGCGTCCGGCCTCGCCAAGCAGGGCAAGGTCAAGATGATTGCCAATTCGGCGGATCGGCGCGCTTCAAGTGCGCCGGACATTCCGACCATGGCGGAGTCCGGGCTGCCTGACGCGACGCAGACGCCGTGGTGGGCCGTATGGGCGCCGCGTGGCACGCCGCCGGAAATCATCGCCAGGCTGGAAAAGTGGGTCAACCAGATCACCGCCATGCCCGAGACGCAGGCATTTTTCATCACGCAAGGCGCCGATCCGCTACCGGGCACACCGGAAGGCACGGAAATAAAGCTACTCGAATCGATGAAGACGTGGGAACGCGTCGTCACGCTTGCCAAGATCGAACCGCAATAAACGGTTTGCAGAATGCAAAACGAAAATACTTTGTCATCAGGAGTGACCAGAAATGACTGAACGATTTTCCAGATTGATGCTGGCGGCGGCTGCCGCAGCAACGCTGTTTGCCGCGACAGCGCAGGCCCAGCAATACCCCGACCGCGTCGTCAAGATGCAGGTCGGATTCCCGGCCGGCGGCGGCGCCGACATCATCGCGCGCTGGTACTCGGACAAGCTCGCCAAGGCATTAAACGGCAACTTCATCGTCGAGAACCGCGTCGGCGCTTCGGGCAATCTCGCGCTCGATGCCACGGCGAAGGCCAAGCCCGACGGCTATACCCTGATGTTCGCTTCGACCGTGACGACCGCCGGCAATGCGTCGCTCTTCAAGGATATGCCGATGGACGTGCGCAAGGACATCGTGCCGATCATCGGCTTCGGCGAAACGCCGTTCGTGCTTGCAGTCGCGCCGGACTCACCGATCAACACGATCGCGGAACTCACGGCCTTCATCAAGCAGAAGGGCGAGAAAACGACTTACGGCAGCGCCACCAGCAGCGCGCTCGCTTCAACTGAGCTTTATCTGGCCAAGGTCGGCGCAAAGGCGACCTACGTCTCCTACAAGGCGACCGCCGCAGCGATTGCAGACGTCACAGCCAAGCAGATCGATTTTGCCTTCGCCGACGTGGTGTTCGCCACGGGTCAGGCCAAGCAGGGCCGCATCAAGCTGATCGGCAACGCCTCCGATAGCCGCTCGCCGTCGCTCCCGGACGTACCAACGCTGAAGGAAACCACCGGCGCCACCACGGGCGATATCGTCGCGCTGTGGGGCATCTGGGCTCCGGCCGGCACGCCGCAGGACATCATCGACAAGATTGCCAAGCTGACGAACGAAATCACGAAGTCCGAGGAAACCCAGAAGTTTCTCATCAGCCAGGGCGCGACGCCGTATGTCGCCACGCCTGCCGAATACAAGAACAAGTTTGAGCTGGCGTTGAAGGCCTGGGCTGAGGCCGTGAAGGTCGCAAAGATCGAGGTTCAATAAGAAGTTGCAGGGCGGCGGAGATCAACGTCAGCGCGACGGTGGTCCCCGCTGCTCCTGACTGCGCATGGCTAGTGCGACATTGCGTGAAGTGGTGCCGACTGCGCAGTGAGATAAAAGGTTTTGCAATCCGGGGATCGCGCCGAGAAAAGCCGGTGCGGTCCTCGATCTGCGTCAGGGAAGACGAAAACGATGGCAAGTCGATTGCGGCTGGCAGGTATCGCCATGGCGGTCGGCGCGACGCTGTTCGCATCGGGCAGCGCGAAGGCGCAATACCCCGAGCGGCCGATCCGCATCATGCTGGGCTTCGCAGCCGGCTCCGGCGCCGACATTCTGGCGCGCTGGTATGCCGATAAGCTGCGCGAAGTATCCGGCGGCGCGACCATCATCATCGAGAACAAGCCCGGCGCATCCGGCAACCTCGCCGTGGATGCGGGCGCCAAGGCCAGGCCGGATGGCTACACGCTGCTGATGGCCTCGACTGCCACCACTGCGGGCAATACAGCGCTCTACAAGAACGTCCCCTTCGACGTCACCAGGGACATCATCCCGATCACGACGCTGAACGAAAACGGCTTCGCGCTGCTGATCAATCCGGCCACCACGGAGGCCAGAAATCTCGCCGAACTGACCCCTGTCCTGCAGGCCAAGAACGGCAAGGCGACCTTTGGCTGGGCAACCACCGTCGGCCTCGCCGGGTCGGTGATCTACGCCAAGGGCGCCGGGATCGAGATGACGCCGGTAGCCTACAAGATCACCCCGGCCGCGGTGTCGGATCTTGCCGCGGGACAGCTCGATTTCGTGTTTGCCGATGTGCCTTTCGCGGTCGGCCAGGAAAAGCAGGGCCGCGTCAAAATCCTTGCCGTCACCACGGCGCAGCGCGCCCCCGGCCTGCCCGATGTTCCGACCATGGACGAACTCGGCTACCGCACCTCGGACACCACGCCGCTGTGGGCGATGTGGGCGCCAGCCGGTACGCCGCCGGACATTATGGCAAAGCTTGAAAAATGGCTGAACCAGGTGGTCGAATTGCCTGCTACCCGCGAGTTCCTGTTGCCGCAGGGTGCCTCGCCGGTGGTCGGGTCCGCCGAGTTCCTGAATAAGAGACTCGCCGAGGCGATAACAAGCTGGAATAAGGTGGCCGAGGTTGCCTAGATTGATCCCCAATAACGGATCGAATTTGGCGGGTGAAAGCCACTCGCCTGGCTGATAAAGCCGGGCCACTAAGTTGGGGCGACATAAACTGGGGGTTCGGTGCGCGACGGCGCCGGACGTGCCGTGTAGCACGAGAGGGAGTTTTATGGTTCGCGTTAAAAACCCGCAGGACTTCTGGGCGGGATTGCTGTTTCTGGTCGTGGGCCTGCTTGCCGCGTATTTCGGACGCAACTACGTGTTCGGCGCGGCGACCAAGATGGGTCCCGGATACCTGCCGACCGTACTGAGCTGGATGCTCGCCGGGCTTGGCGCGTTCCTCGCGTTACGTGCGCTGCTGGAAAGCGGCCCTGGAATCGAACGCAGCCTCTACCGTCCGCAACTTCTCATCGTCGCCGCCATCGTGGTCTTCGCCCTGCTCATCGAGCGGCTCGGACTGGCGCCGACCGTCATCGTCGTCACGGTCATTGCCGCACTGGCGAGCCGTGAAATGCGCTGGATCGAGACGCTGATCCTCTCGGCCGGCCTCGCCATCCTGTGTGTGCTGCTGTTCGTGAAAGTCCTCGGCCAGCCCCTCTCCATCTACACTTGGGGTTTCTAAGCCATGGATATGCTCAACAACCTTGCGCTCGGCCTCTCCGTTTCGGTAACGCCGATCAACCTGCTGTTCTGCCTGTTCGGCTGCCTCATCGGCACGCTGATCGGCGTGCTGCCCGGCATCGGCCCCATCGCCACCATCGCGATGCTGCTGCCCGTGACCTTCAGCCTCAGCCCGCTTGGCGCGCTTATCATGCTCGCCGGCATCTATTACGGCGCACAGTACGGCGGCTCGACCACGGCGATCCTCGTCAACCTGCCCGGTGAATCATCCTCGGTCGTGACGTGTATCGAGGGTTACCGCATGGCGCAGAAAGGCCGCGCCGGCGCGGCGCTGTCCGTCGCCGCCGTGGGCTCGTTCTTTGCCGGCTGCGTCGGCACCATCATGATCGCCGCATTCGCGCCAATCCTCGCCAAATTCGCCGAGCAATTCCGCTCGCCGGAATATTTCTCGCTGATGTTTTTCGGCCTCGTTGCGGCAGTCGTGCTGGCGCACGGCTCCGTGATCAAGGCCATCGCGATGATCGTGCTGGGCCTGTTGATCGGCCTGATTGGCACCGACACGCAGAGCGGCGTCGCGCGTTTCACGTTCGGAGTACCCGAACTCTATGACGGCATGGACTTCGTTCCCGTCGCCATGGGCCTGTTCGGCTTTGCCGAAATCATGAGCAACCTTGATCGTGGCGGCGACAAGCCAAAGACCACGGCGAAGATCACAAGCCTTTGGCCGACGCGTGAAGAAGTAAAACGCGCGATCCCCTCCACGTTGCGTGGCACGCTGATCGGCTCGTTCCTCGGCCTGTTGCCGGGCGGCGGCGCGGTTCTGTCCTCGTTCGCGGCTTATACGCTCGAAAAGAAAGTCTCGAAATATCGCCACGAATTCGGCCACGGCGCCATTGAAGGCGTCGCCGGACCCGAATCCGCCAACAACGCCGGCGCGCAGACCTCGTTCATTCCGCTGCTAACGCTGGGCATTCCCTCGACGCCGGTAATGGCGCTGATGATGGGCGCGATGACCATTCAGGGCATCGCACCCGGCACCGCGATCATCACGGATCGTCCGGAACTATTCTGGGGCATGATTACCTCGATGTGGATCGGCAATCTCATGTTGGTTGTCATCAACCTGCCGCTGATCGGTATCTGGGTCTCGCTGCTGAAAGTGCCGTATCGCATCCTGTTCCCGTGCATCCTGGTATTCTGCTGCGTCGGTGCGTTCAGCATCGCCAACAGCACATTCCTCATCCTGATGATGGCGGGCTTTGCCGTGCTGGGTTACGTCTTCAACAAGCTCGGCTGCGAAGGCGCACCATTCTTGCTCGGCTTCGTTCTCGGCCCGTTGATGGAGGAAAACCTGCGGCGGTCGATGGTGCTGTCGTTCGGCGACCCGTCGATCTTCGTGCAGCGCCCAATCTCGCTGGCAATCCTTGTGCTTTCCCTCGGCCTCGTCTTGCTGATCGTGCTGCCACAATTCCGGCAGACGCGCGAAAAGGCGTTCCAGGAGTAGTCCTCACAACCCGCTCACCAAGCATCGCAATCAGCGATCGTTTCGATCCCGTCAAACGGGTCCACATAAAAATGCCCCCGCCAAAAGCGGGGGCATTCTTTTTTTGTCGGGAGCGTGCGGACGGCAGTGCGGCAAAAAAGAAACGCGCCACCAGGGCGCGTTTCTCGATCTTCCGGTTCGTGAGCCTAAAAAGCGATCAGGTCGTACCCCAGACGCTCTTGGTCACTTCGACGAGGCGCTTCAGCTTGGTAATTTCTTCCTCGATGGTCATGGTGTTGCCACCGATACCGCTCGAGAAGCCGCACTGCGGCGAGAGCGCAAGCTGCTCGATCGGAGCGAACTTGGCCGCTTCGTCGATGCGGCGCTTGAGTTCGTCAGCCGTCTCAACCTCCTTGCTCTTGGTCGTCATGAGGCCAAGTACCGCGATCTTGCCCTTCGGCAGGAAGCGCAGCGGCTCGAAACCGCCAGCGCGGGCGCTGTCGTATTCAAGATAATAAACGTCGATGTTGATGCCGTTGAACAGCAGCTCGGCAATCGGGTCATAGCCGCCTTCGGCTACCCATGCGCCGGCGAAGTTACCACGGCACAGATGCATCGAAGTGACCATGTCCTTCGGCACATCCTTGACGGTCTCGTTGAGAATCTTGGCATAGGTCTTCGGCAGTTCATCCGGGTCTTCGCCGAACTGCTTGGCCTGATTGCGCAGCGCCGGATCGCAGAGATACGCAAGGTTCACTTCGTCGATCTGGATGAAACGGCAGCCGGCATCGCCGAGATCGCGGATTTCCTCGCGGTAGACCTTCGCAACGTCGTCGTAGAACTTGGTGATGTCCGGGTAAGCCTTGGAATCCACCGCATCGCGGCCGCCGCGGAAGTGCAGCGTCGATGGCGACGGGAACGTCACCTTCGGGGTGGACTTGGAAACCGACTTCAGGAACTTGAAATCATCGACGAAGATCGGATGGGAGTGGCCGATCTTGCCCTGCACCTGGAGGCTCGGCGGCGCGTTTTCACGGGCGCCCTCGGCGGTGTGGAACTTGATCGCAATTTTCGACGGCACCAGCGCGACGTTGTCGAACTCGAGGAGGAAGTCGCGATGCCAGCTGCCGCGGTTATACTCGCCGTCGGTCACGACCTTGAGGCCAAGGTCTTCCTGCATCTTCACGACATCGCGGATCGCGGCTTCCTGAATCGTATGGAGCGCGGCGTTCGTGATCTTGTTCTGGGCGGCGTCCTCGCGCGCCTTGATCAGGTTTTCCGGCCTGATGAAACTTCCAACGTGCTGGGCGCGCGGAAACGCTCCTGATGGCAGAGACATTCTCATTCTCCTTCAAAACTACCTGAAACTACTGAGATTGCGCGTGCGGCGCCGGGGAGTGTCTTATTGGACATAACCCCGCCTGCCAAGGGTTTCGGCGCTTTTCGGCATGCTTGGCGTAATGAGGGGCATGCATACGACAGCGTTGTTGCCGGAATCCCGGCCCACCGTTAGTTTCCCGGAGCGGTTGCATATCACCCACGCGATTACGGTCCCACTGAGGAACATGGCGATGGATTGGACTTCTTGGTTTGGCAGCCCTGGACAGACGCTGGCATCGGCCTTTGTGGTCGCGACCTATTCCACAAAGACCATGGTCCCACTCCGGGTCTTCGGCATCCTGACCAATATCATCCTGATTATTTCTTCCGTTTACAGCCACCAGTACGGGACCATGCTGCTGCACATATTCCTGCTGCCGCTGAACGCCTACCGGCTCTACCAGATGCTGGGGCTGATCCGCGACGTGAAGCATTCGCTGGGGCAAGACCTGAACATGGACTGGCTCAAGCCGTTCATGACCCGGAGCCAGTGCAAGAAAGGCGATGTGCTGTTCGCCAAGAACTCCATCGCCGACGCGATGTATTACACCGTCAGCGGCCGCTATCGCCTGACCGAAATGGGCATCGAGATCGGCCCCGG
This sequence comes from Hyphomicrobiaceae bacterium, assembly GCA_947472885.1. Lineage (GTDB taxonomy): Bacteria > Pseudomonadota > Alphaproteobacteria > Rhizobiales > Xanthobacteraceae > CANJBX01. The sequence continues at coordinate 6,120 of CANJBX010000003.1, read as the reverse complement.
CCAGCTGATCGGCGAACTCGGCATGCTGTCGCCGAGCAACCGCCGCACCGCCTCATTCGAATGTATCGAGGATGGCATCCTGTTGTCCGTGACTTATCAGCAGGTTGAGGAGCTGTATTACCAGAACCCGTCGTTCGGCTTCTATTTCCTCAAGCTCTCCACGGCGCGGCTGTTTGAAAATATCGCGACGCTGGAGGCGCGGGTCGCCGGGCAGAAAGCGGTGCCCGCCCAGACGCATTAGCAGCGCCTGCCACGACAACGGTCACGCGCGGCAATGGTCGCGCGTGGGCTGCGTCCCGCCTTCGCGTGGTTTAGCTTGTCTTGTTCCGGCCCCGCGCAGGCCCTGCCATGGACTTGCCGGCGCGGAATTCCCGCCGGCCAGACCTATTTTGTCGTCAGCGCAAAAACGCCGTTCCAGTCCGGGCCAGGCGACGTGACGCGGAACGCTTCGATCCGCTCGAAATACAATTCCGCGAACGTGTCGATGTCGAAATCCACATCGAGCGCCTTGCACGCCTCAAGCTGGTCGAGCGCCTCGGTCCATCGCTGCGCGCGATAGTGGGTCAGCACCTTGCCGATGCCGGCCTGCACGGCGGCGTAGGCGGCGTCGCGTTCGGTGCCCGGCTTTCCCAGCACGGTGTAGATCGTTTCCGGCTCGGTCTTGCCCTTCACCGTGATGCAATCGAGTTCGAGCAGCGGGTACTTGTCCTTGAGCGTCTTTGCCGTGTTCGATCCGATCAGGATCGCCACGCCATAGGACTTGGTCTGCCCTTCGATGCGCGAGGCGAGGTTCACGCTGTCGCCCAGCACCGTGTATTGGAAGCGCATGTCGGATCCCATGTTGCCGACCACGCAGCGCCCGGTATTGAGGCCGACGCCGATCCTGATCGGCAGGAATTTCTGATCGCGTTCCCCGGCTTCCTGCTCGCGCTCGCTGTTGAGCCCCTTCAGCCGGTCGAGCATTTCGAGCGCCGCCTCGCAGGCGTTGACCTCATGGTCCCCGTCGTCGAGCGGCGCGTTCCAGAACGCCATGATGGCGTCGCCCATGTATTTGTCGATGGTGCCGTTTTTCTCCAGGATCGCATTGCTCAACGGCGTCAGCAGCCGGTTCATCAGCTGGGTCAGGCCCTGCGGATCGTCCTTGAAGGTTTCCGACAGCGCCGTGAAGCCGCGCACGTCCGAGAACATGATGGTCATGGTGCGCTCTTCGCCGCCCAGCACCAGCTTGTCGGGCGACTGCGCCAGTTGCTCGACCAAAGTCGGCGACAGATACTGCCCGAACGCCGAACGCACGCGCTGCCGGCCGGTCTGTTCGCGGAAGTAATTGACGAAGACCAGCGCGGCATAGACCACGAGGCTGCACATCAGCGGGAACGTCACGTCGTAAAGCAGTCCCTGGCGCGAGAACATGTACCATGACGTCACGACCATGCCGGTCGCGCCCGCCGCGCCGACGATCAGCATGGCCAGCGGGCCGATCAGCGGGCCAATAATAATGATGATAATGCCGAGAACAAATGTCGCCGCCATTTCCGTTAATGGCGCAAACAGCGAATAGCTCAGGAACGCCGGCTCCGTGGACTCCGGCGTCAGCGCGCGCGCCAGCGCCGACTCGATGACCTGCGCATGCACCTCGACGCCCGGCATCGCGCCGTCCACCGGCGTGGTCTTGAGATCGAGAAGGCCGATAGCCGAAGTTCCCACCAGCGCGATACGCTGCCGGAAGCGGTCACGGTCGACCGTGCCGTCAAGAATATCCTTGGCCGAAACAAAGCGCGCGGGATCGTGCCTGCTGTAATAGACCCAGACCTCGCCCTTGCCGTTTGTTGGCAATTCATAACGCGGCACACCGACGCTAAACACACCGCCTTCATTGGTGCGCACCAGCGGGCTGCTGGCGCCGAAGCCGAGCCGGATCAGTTCGGTCGACAGCGCAGGGACAAGCTGGCCTGCGGCAATCATCGCCAGCGGGGCCTTGCGCACGATGCCGTCTCGATCGGGACGGAAGGAGAAAAGTCCCCGGCCCGCGGCGGCCTGTTCGAGAACCGGAATATTGCCGATCAACACTGGAAACGTCAGCAGGTACGGCTTCGGGTCCGGTCCCATCACGGCGAAGCCGGTCAGTCCAAGTTGCTTGGCATCGGGCCGCGCCACGCCATCGCCGGACTGGCCGAGTGCGACCTTCGAGCGCCGGATAGCCGCTGCAAGCACATCGTCGTTGCTCGGCAGCGCCGCGAGCTTCTCGCGCGTTGCATCGTCGAGGCCGCGGTAGAGACTGGCGGCAACCGCGGGCGAAGTCCGGTCCGGTTCGGCGAACAACACGTCGAAGCCAATCGCGACGGTGCCCATCTCGGTGAGCTTGGTGACGAGGTCGGCGACGATGGTGCGCGGCCAAGGCCATTGGCCATAGGCCTTGAGGCTCGCTTCATCGATATCGACGATGACCACCGGGCGGGCCTTGGCCGCACGCGGCTTGATGTCCTGATAAAGATCGAAACTGCGGAGCCGCAGTTCCTCGACGACAAACGGGTCCCAAACCCTCAACGCGAGAAAAGCGACCAGCAGCACAAGACCAATCGCGCGGCCAATGCCGAAACCCCGGCCAAGCCGCCGCGCGAAACGCCTGAGCCTTCTCATACGATTGCGCCCGCCCCTGATGCCCGGCACATCCTAACGCACGGCTGCGCGAAACGGAATTCGGAAACCGCCTGCAAGGGCGCCGGATGGCGGCGCTATTTCTCGCGGAAGGCCCGGCTGATCTGGTCGTACAGCGGCTTTGCCAGATAGGAGATCACGGTGCGGTCGCCGGTCTGCACGAAGGTTTCCACCGGCATGCCCGGCACCAGCCGGACGTCGCCCAGCCGCGCCACCTGATCCGCCGGCATGCCGATACGGATGGTGTAGTAGGTCGCGCCGGTGCGCTGGTCGGTCGAAGTATCCGCCGAGATACGCGTGACGATACCGAAGATTTCGGGCGTCGTGCGCTGGTTGAAATTGGTGAACCGCAGCATCGCCTTCTGGCCGATCTGCATCTGGTCGATGTCCTGCGGATTGGCCTTGGCCTCGACCGCGAGGTTGTCGGCTTCCGGCACGATCAGCATGATCGGCTCGCCGGCCTGAATGACGCCGCCGACGGTATGCACCGCCGACTGGAACACCGTGCCGTCCTGCGGCGCGCGGATCTCGATGCGCTTGAGCTGGTCTTCCGCCGTGATCTTGCGTTCGACGAATTCGCCGATCTTGCCGTCGATCTCGCGCATTTCCTTGCCGACATCGCTGGCGAGGTCCTGGTCGATCTGGATGATCTTGAGTTCGGTTTCGGAAGTCTTGACGCGCGATTGCGCCATGGTCGCGATCAACTGTCCGCGCTCGCCTTCGATGCGGGCAGATTCGCGCTCAAGCTGGGTCAGGCGGTTAATCTGGACGAGGTTCTTTGCGTAAAGCTCCTTCACGCCGACCAGCTCGCGCTGGATCAGTTCAATTTCCTTCGACTTGGCGTTCTGCTGCGCGGAAAGGCCTTCGGACTCTTCCTTGAGCTGTTCGATCTGCTGGCGCAGCTGCGCCTTCTGACCGTTGCGTGAAGCCATGCGTGCCTGGAAAAGCCGTTTCTCGCTTTCCAGCACGACAGCAACATCAGGATTGGTCGAATTGACCAGTTCATCCGGGAACACGACCGCGGCAACGCCATTGCGCTCGGCATCGAGACGTGCGCGGCGGGCCATCAATTCGTTGAGCCCTTTGGTGACGATGGCGAGGTTGGCGCGTGTCACCGTATCGTCGAGACGCACGACGACATCGCCCAGCTTGACGCGGTCGCCATCCTTGGCACGCAATTCACCGACAATGCCGCCGGACGGATGCTGCACCTTCTTGACGTTGCTATCGACAACGATTTGTCCGGCCGCAATGATCGCGCCGGTGATTTCCGAGGTTGCGGCCCAGCCGCCGACGCCGAAACCCAGCACCGCAACCACAACCACGCCGGCGATGACATGCTGGCGGATCGACGCATGCGCGCCCGCCGTAGCAGGCGGCGGCGTCAGCCGTTTCAGCCAGCCGGCAGCCTTGGTCAGCCAGCCAGCCGCCCTGGAAGCACTGTCCTTCATACTGCCCTCCCCGTGTTGGGCACGACCTGAAGCGGCTGTGCACCCGGCACAGGCGCAGCGGCGCGCTGCGGCGCGGCCTTGGCCAGAACTTCTTCCTTGGGACCGAAGTGACGCATACGCCCCTTGTTCAGCACCAGGATGAGATCGACTGCCGCAATTGCGCTCGGGCGATGCGCCACGACAATGACAATGCCGCCGCGCGCACGCACGCCGATGATCGCCTGCGTCAACGCCTCATCGCCCTCGGAGTCGAGGTTGGCATTGGGCTCGTCGAGTACGACGAGGAAAGGATCGCGATAGAGCGCCCGCGCCAGCGCGACGCGTTGCGCCTGCCCCGACGACAGGGCAGAGCCGTTCTCCCCGACCGGCGTATCGTAACCACCCGGCAGATTGACGATCATCTCGTGGACGCCCGCCGCCTGGGCGGCGGCGATGACGAGTTCGGGATTGGCGTTTTCTTCAAACCGCGCGACGTTTTCGGCGACCGTGCCTGCGAACAATTCGACGTCCTGCGGCAGATAGCCGATATGCTGGCCGAGCGCCTCGGGCGCCCACTGATCGAGCGCCGCGCCATCGATGCGTACCTTGCCGCGCGCCGGCTGCCAGATGCCGACCAGCATACGCACCAGCGAGGATTTGCCGGAAGCGGTCGGGCCGATGACGCCAAGGCCGCTACCGGCCTCCAGCGTGAAGCTGACATCCTGCAGGACGACCTTCTGCTCACCGGGCGGCACCGCCGTGACGGCATCGACCGAGAAATTGTTGCTTGGCGGCTGCAGCTGCATAGGCACCTCACGCGGCGGCAACAGCGCCAGCAGCGAGTTGAGGCGATGCCAGCCCATCCGGGCGGCCGTAAACGATTTCCACTGGGCGATGACCTGATCGATCGGCGCCAGCGCGCGCGAACCCACGATGGAGCCTGCAATGATGACGCCGCCGCTCGCCTGACCGTTGACGACAAGCCACGCACCGACGGCCAGCAGCATCGACTGCAGCAGCATGCGCAGCACCTTGGAGACCGCGCCAAAACCGCCGGCGATATCGCTCGCCGCCTCGGTGTGCGTGACGTACTCGCGGTTCGCCTTCGACCATCGCTGCATGAAGCGCGTCGTCATGCCCATGGCGGTGAGCGCCTCGGCGTTGCGGCGGCTGGCTTCAGCAAGCGTGTTTCGCTGCTTGGACGATTCCGCCGCCACTTTCGACGGATACTTCATGTTGACGTCGGTCAGCAACGTCAGAATGCACAGCACAATCATGCCGACCAGCGCGGTTAGGCCGATGTAGGGGTGGAACACGAAGCAGATGAAAAGATAGACCGGCATCCATGGTAGATCGAAGAAGGCGACCGGACCTGCGGCGGACAGGAAGCCGCGCACAGCATCGAGATCCCGCAACGGCTGCAAGGCGTCGCCGCGGTTTCCGGTCTTGAGGGGAATGCGGACTATGGAATCATAGACGCGTTCGCTCAAGGCTTCGTCTAGGCTGTTGCCGATACGCACGAGGATGCGACTGCGAATGACATCGAGGATGCCGAGGCCGATGTAAAGGCCGGTGGCGAGGACCACCATCACGACCAGCGTCGGTAGGCTGCGGCTGGGCAGTACGCGGTCATAGACTTCCAGCATGAATAATGACCCCGTCAGCAACAGGATGTTGCTCATGCCGCTGAACAGACCGACTGCGATTAAGGCATTGCGGCAAGCCGCCAGCGCCGAGGCAAGCTCGGAACGCGCGGCGAACTGGGGTGAACGTTTTTGTGCGCGCGACATCTGTCCTAAGCCGGGATTCCCCAGATGGCTCCCTAACTGGGGTGGATTCTCACGTTTTTCCAGCCTTCCCGCAAGACAGAAGTGCGGTCCGGGCGGCTACCGTCAACTCGGGCAGTCCGAACGGTGGTCGAGGGGCTGATCTGGCCATTTTCGCTGGTATTTGGACGCACTCCTCCCATCGGCAGCTGTTGAACACAGGACCATCGGGCGTCTCACGCAGGCGCTGGTGGCGGCTGTGGCCGTAG
>CANJBX010000002.1 GCA_947472885.1 Hyphomicrobiaceae bacterium | reverse complement strand
CGTCACGTCGCTGGGATAGCGAAGTTTGCTTCGGTCATAGCGCCCGCGATTTTCCTTCGTCCACATCGGCGATCTCCAAAAGAATCGGACCGCCTCCCTTGAATCATAAACGATTCAAGAGATTCAAGTTTTCTCCGGACAGGCTCTGAGCCAGATCCAACCACCGGCCAGCCGGTCGGCAAGCCCGTCGATGCAACTCCGGCGCAACGGCCACAACCTGTCGTCCTGACGGGTCGTTATGGCCGGCTTGAAGCGCTCGCGCTTCATCACGCGCAACCGCTGTGGGACGCCGTGAAGGGCCATGACGCGCTGTGGACCTACATGAGCATGGGGCCGTTCGTGGAATTTTCCGGGTTTTCCGAATGGGTCGCGCTGCGTGCAAATGACAAGAACACGCAGACCTACGCTATCTTTGACGTAAAAGACGTCGCCGTTGGTGTTGCCGTGCTGATGGAAGTTCGCCCGGCCATGCGTGTCTGCGAGGTCGGCGGCATCCTGTATGCGCCGGCGCTGCAACGCACGCCGCTCGGCACCGAAGCGCAATACCTGCTGGCGCGCTACGCCTTTGAGACGTTGGGCTATCGACGCTATGAGTGGAAGTGCAATGCGCTTAACGCGCCGTCGCGCGCGGCTGCGCTACGTTATGGCTTTATGTTTGAAGGCATCCTGCGCGCGCACATGGTTTTCAAGGGCCGCAATCGCGACACGGCATACTTTTCGATGCTCGAGGACGAGTGGCCGGCGCGCAAGGCGGCGTTCGAGAAATGGTTACGGCCTGAGAATTTCGACACGGACGGCAAGCAGAAGAAAAAGCTCGAGGAGTTACGGACATGAACCAGACCGACAGACTCTTGAAGATGCTCGACATCGAGTTGCCAATCATCCAGGGGCCGATGGCGGGCAACATGAAGCCGGACCTGGCGGCTGCCGTGTCCAATGCGGGCGGACTTGGCATGCTGCCTTGTGCCACGCTGTCGGTCGGTCAGATGATCGTGGAGGCCGGGCAGGTTCGCTCATTGACGAACCGTAGTTTCGCGCTGAGCTTCTTTTGCCACGCCGATCCCGGTGATACCGCTGCACAGGAGCGCGTCTGGCTGGAGAAGCTCGCACCCTATTATAAGGAGTTCGGCGTCACGCAAGCGCCGCCAACTGGTGCCGCGCGAAATCCGTTCGACGAGAAGTATTGCGAGGCTGTGCTCAAGCTCGCGCCGAAGATCGCTCATTTCCATTTTGGCATGCCGAAGCCCGCGCTGGTGAGGCGGCTGAAGGACGCCGGCATCGTCGTTATCTCTACCGGCACGACGGTTGAGGAATGCAAGCGCGTGGTGGAGGAGGGCGCGGAAGCCGTTTGCGCGCAGGGATTCGAGGCCGGTGGCCACCGCGGCATCTTCCTGTCGAACGACACCGATATCGCGCAACAGGTCGGCACCATGGCGCTGGTGCCGCAGGTCGTCGATGCGGTGAACGTGCCGGTGATGGCGGCGGGCTGCATCGCGGACGCGCGTGGCGTCGCGGCGGCGTTCGCGCTTGGCGCATCGGCGGCGTGGGTCGGATCGGCCTATCTGCTGACGCCGGAATCGAAGATAAGCCCGATGCATCGTGAGGCGCTGAAAAATGCGCGCGACGACAGTTCGGCACTGACTTCGCTTTTCACCGGCCGGCCGGCGCGCGGCATCGTCAATCGTTTGATGCGCGACATGGGGCCGATGAATCCGCAAGCGCCGACGTTTCCGAATGCTGCCAATCCGCTCGCGCCGCTGCGCGCGGCGGCGGAAAAAGCCGGCTCCGGCGATTTCTCACCGTTGTGGACCGGGCAGGCGGTTTCCCTCGCGCGTGAGACCAGCGCTGCGGAGTTGACGAAGGAACTGGCGAAGGGCGTGCCGAAGATTCCCGCCGACTAGGGCTTCATCCCGGCCGGGGCAACTTGCGCCGTCGTCAATCCCGTGGCGTCGAACGCCTGACGGACGGCGCCGGACGCCTTGGCCTCTTCAACGAACGCTGCGACATAGGCGAGCGCATTCTTGCGTCCGGGCGGCACTGCAACCGCCGTCACTGAATTGAGAAAGCCGCCATCGAGCAGGCGCGAGCCGGGCAGTTTCGGCAGCAATCCCGAAAGCGATTCGCGCGACAGGGCGATGGCGTCAGCCTTGCCCTCCCGCACCTGTTCAACAGCATCATCCACCCCCGCGACGGTGATCGTCGTCGCCAGCGGCGATGCCTTGCTGGATGCGCGGAAAGTCGCCGTATTGGCGACACCGGCGATGCGCACGCCCGCGGAGTTGACTTCGGCGACGGTCTTGATCGTGGAACCGGGGGCGACGAGATAGGTGCTCTGGAGAAGGTGATACGCCGGGCCGAAATCGATCTGCTTTGCACGCTCGGCGTCGTAAGGCACAAACGTCACATCCCACGCATTCTTGCTCGCCGCCTCGGTGATTTCGCCCGACGCGAGATAGGGAACATACTCGACTGGCACATTGAGCTTTTTCGCAAGCGCCGCGCCTAGATCGATGGCGACACCGCGTAACTGTCCGCCGGGGCCTTTCACGACATAGAGCGCGGACGGCGCAGGCGACACCGCGACGGCAACCCGCAGCTTGCCGGTCGAGGTGAGTTCCTTGCGCGCGGCATCGTCGTCGGCTTTGGTTGTGTGGATCGATAGCAGCGTGGCGATCAATGCGCCGAGCGTGGATAATTTCATGGCGATTTACCTAGACTGTTCGCCGGAAATCTACACCCACGCAGCTTTGCCGTCCCGATCTGGAAACATCTTTTTGCAGTTCAGCCGGGATTGCTTCGCTTCGCTCGCAATGACAAAAACGACCATGCGTTTTCCCGTTCCGCTCATCCCTGCCACGCTTACCCGCCGCTACAAACGGTTTCTGGCCGATGTCGTGTTACCGGACGGCACGGAGATCACGGCGCATGTCGCCAATCCCGGTGCGATGACGGGGCTTGCCGCGCCGGGTTCGCGCGTGTGGCTGTCGAAGTCCGATAGCAAGACCCGCAAGCTGCCGTATTCCTGGGAGCTGGTGGAGGCTGATTTCGGCAATGGCATAGAGCTTGTCGGCGTCAACACGGGGCATCCGAATGCGCTGGTCGGTGAGGCGATTGCCGAAAACAAGATCCCTGAAATCGCCGGCTATGAATCGACGCGCCGCGAAGTGAAGTATGGCAAGAATTCCCGCGTGGATTTTCTGCTTGAGGGCGCAGGCAAGCCGCCGTGCTATGTCGAGGTCAAGAACGTCCACCTGATGCGAAAGCCCGGCCTCGCGGAATTCCCGGATTCCGTCACGGTGCGCGGTGCAAAACACCTCGCTGAACTGGCCGATGTCGTCAAAGGCGGTGGCTGCGCGGTGATGCTCTATCTGATCCAGATGACATCGGCGAAGAAGTTTACCCTCGCGCGGGACATCGACCCCGCTTATGGCAAGGCCTTCGACCTTGCGCGCGCAGCCGGCGTAGAGGCGATTGCCTACCGCTGCGCCATCGCGCGTGACGCCATCGTGGTGTCGGAAGCAGTGCCGTTCGTCTGAGCCTTCAGCCGCAACACAACATTCTGCTTGGTGCGCGTGGCAATCTCCCAGCCCCTGGCTGCGAACAGGGCGAACAGGTCCGTGCGCCATTCATGGCGCGAGTCCTCGATCAGGATCATCTTCGGCCACAGCGCCGGCGGGGCATCACGGAAGAACGGCGCCAGCACCAGGTCTTCCATGCCTTCGACGTCGATCTTCAGCGCATCGACATAGGAAATGTCCTGCATGCGCAACAGCGTGAGCAGCGGGCGGCACGGCACACGCACCACGTCGGCGGCGCTGTTTGCGGTCAGCGGCTGGGCGCGGGTACCGCCACGGTCGCGGCGATTGAGCGTGATGGCGACTTCGCCTTCTTCCTCGCCGAGCGCCAGCCCGATGGGGCGGATCTGCAGGCCGGCGTTGGAGGTGACGTTGAACGTCAGCCGCGCCAGGTTTCCCGGCTCCGGCTCGATGGCGAGAATGCGTGCGGTCGGGCCGGCCTTGGCGGCGACGAACAGCGAGAACAGGCCGACATTGGCCCCGATATCGACGAACACGAACGGGCGGTATTCGGCCCCGGCAGCCGCGATGTCCTTTGTCAGCTCGGCCAGCTCTTCCGGCTCATACATCTGGGGCGTGAAAAGGAGGTTCTTCTCGCAGCCGTTGTCGAGCGGGTGCAGCCGCATGGCGAGACCCCAGCGGCGCACGTCGAGCGCGGCCTCCGGGCCTTCCTTGGCCAACCGGGTGGTAATGGCCCGGCGCAGCAAAATAGCCAGCCGCAGGCCCGCCCAGTTGTTCGGCAAGGCGGTGGTAAGGCCCAGAATGACCCGGTCGGCCAGGCCGGGAAGGCGCGCGCCGAACGGATTGGAGTCGTTTTTCATGGGTGGATCACGTTTTTTGCAGGCCCGGTTTAGTACGGGCGGCCTGCCTACCACAACCGTCAGCCCTGCCGCGACGAGTTCGACCTTGCAAGGCGGGCTTGAGGCACTAAATTGCCGGATATGATCAACAAAGCCGGCCGCATGGTGAATTCCGATGAACTACGTTGAGGCTGCGGCGTCGCCGCTGCGCAAGACCGGCCAGATCAAGCTTCATAACGAGGAAGCCTTCGAGGGCATGCGCAAGGCCGGCCAGCTGGTCGCCCGCTGCCTCGACGAGATCACGCCGCTGGTCCAGCCGGGGGTCCCGACCGACGACCTCGACAGGTTCGTGTTCGAATTCTCGATGGACCATGGCGCGCTGCCCGCGACCTTGATGTATCGCGGTTACGAGAAGTCGAGCTGCACCTCGATCAACCACGTCGTCTGCCACGGCATCCCGAACGACAAGGCGATGAAGGAAGGCGATATCGTCAACATCGACGTCACCGTCATCCTCGATGGCTGGCATGGCGATTCCAGCCGCATGTATCCGGTCGGGCCGATCCCGCGCCGCGCCGAACGGCTGATCGAAGTGACCTATGAATCGCTGATGCGGGGCATCGCCGTCATCAAGCCGGGCGCTACTACCGGCGATATCGGCCACGCCATCCAGAGCTTCGTCGAGGCGCAGCACATGAGCGTGGTGCGCGATTTCTGCGGCCACGGCCTCGGTCAACTGTTTCACGACGAACCGAACATCATCCATGTCGGCCGCCCCGGCGAGGGCATCGTACTCAAGCCCGGCATGCTGTTCACGGTCGAGCCGATGATCAATCTCGGCCGCCCGCATGTGAAGGTTCTCTCGGACGGCTGGACAGCCGTGACCCGCGACCGTTCGCTGTCGGCGCAATTCGAGCATGCCATTGGCGTCACCGAAACCGGCGTCGAGATTTTCACCATATCGCCGGGCGGTCTCGACAAGCCGCCTTACGTGGTTGCCTGAGTTTGGTCGCTTGAGCCTGACCCCTGATTTGCCGCGGCTAAAATATCCGTGACAACCTTGAATTGAATTGCCAACTGCCTCGCGGCGTGGTGCGATCTGGCCTGTCCAGATGTCCTGTTGCGTGCCGGTGTTCCATTGGCCAAGCATCCTCAGTCCAAAGCTGTGTCGAAGCCGGAACGAGAGCCGGATGCTGCTGGTCTTGCCGAGTCCGCGCCGCACTATCACGGCCATCGCCAGCGCTTGCGTGAACGGTTCCGCGCCGCTGGCAACGATGCCCTCAGCGACTATGAGATGCTGGAATTGGTGCTGTTCCGCGCCATTCCGCAGCGTGACGTGAAGCCGCTCGCCAAGGAAATGATCGAGAAGTTCGGCTCGTTCGGCGAAGTCGTCGCCGCGCCGCCAAATCTGCTGGCCGAAGTCAAAGGGCTTGGCGATGCGGCGATCACCGAACTCAAGGTCATTGCCGCCGCTGCGCAGCGCATGGCGAAGGGCAAGGTGCAGGGCCGCAAGGTGCTGTCGTCATGGTCGTCGGTGATCGACTATTGCCGCACAGCGATGGCGTTTGCCGACAAGGAACATTTCCGTGTGCTGTTCCTCGACAAGCGCAACCAGCTGATCGCCGACGAGGTGCAGCAGACCGGGACGGTCGATCATACGCCGGTCTATCCGCGTGAAGTGGTCAAGCGTGCGCTGGAGTTGTCGGCAACGGCGGTGATTTTAGTTCACAACCATCCCTCCGGCGATCCGACACCGTCGCGCGCGGATATCCAGATGACGCAGGCGATCATCGACGTGGCGAAGCCGCTTGGCATCTCGGTGCACGATCACCTGATCGTCGGCAAGGAAGGGCATGCCAGTTTCAAGGGACTGAAGCTGATTTAGGGCAACTCGTTGTCACGCTTACTCCACGAACGCGAGGTTCTTGCCTTTCCCTTATGCGGGACGATGCGCCCGCAGAAACGAGCGTATCTGGCGCACGGCGAGGGGGATGCGTTCCTTGGGCTCTTTCCAGGGAAACATGCTGACTTCGGCTTTCGGCGCGAGCATCGCGCTCTCCATGGCGACGGCATAAGGATGTGGCGGGATATCGTCCGGTAGAACAAGGACCGGCGTCTGGCAATTGCGCACGAACTCCCGCGTCACCGTGAAGACAAAATCGTCATTGGACAGGTACATCCTGTTCACGAATTTTTCGATCTGCTCTATCGTCAGTTCAGGCCGTCGCGCCGCCAGTGTCGGCCCCCAGCCTTTCATGTTGTTTTCGTAGAAAAGACCGCGCGATTCCGGCCGCGATCCGCTGGGCTGCGCCAATACGCCTGCAACTACACGATCCGGCGCCCGCCGCAGCAAATTCCATATGAAGGGCCCGCCAATGCAGAACCCGAGTACCATGAACTTGTCGATGCCCAGGTGATCCATCAGACCGAGATGATCATCGGTGAATCCATCCCATGGTCTGTCTGTTTCGAGGGGGCCGGAGGACTGGCCGTTCTCCGCATTGCGCAGGTCAGATGCGATACAGCGGAAATCCCCTTTGAATTCCTCAATCGGATTGAAAGGAGAGTTGTTCTTCAGATTGGAGATCGTCGAGTTCAGCCCGCCGCCGGCGATGAGCAGCAATGGAAAGCCGGAGCCTGCTTCCTCATAGTGAATTCGCACATCGCCCCTGTCATAGAAATTCATACTTGTTCCCCCTGATTTAGTAGGCCCCGCGGTCACGCGCGCTGTTGTTTATCGTTGTCAAACTTTTGGCCGGCGTCAGCGAAGATAGCGAAAACTATTTTTTCACCAGCGTGATCGCGTCGGGACCTTCGGGGATGCGTTGCCAGATGCCGCCGTTTTCCCCGAATTTCCAGATCTGTCCGCGCGCATTTTTTACTAGCAATTCGGACTTATCCATCTGCCACGCAGTGGCCGCGAAGCGCGCGATGCCGGGATCGCAGCCGGGCTTCACTTGCACTTGAAGGTCGCCTGCAACGGCGGTCGGCTTGTTCAGCAGCGTGAATGTGCAGACCGGATCGCCGGAACCGCGCACGACACCCCAGTCGCCTGTCATCTGCTCGGTAGTGCGGACGACATTGGCTGCCGCCGCCGCACTCTGCAGGAAGGTCAGCGGTTGGCCAGCCTTGAGCGACTCGTACATTCCGTTCTCCACTTCGGAGAATTCATACAATACGCGGCCACGGGCGTCGGTCAGCTTTACGGTGTTGTCGCCGACGAGGTTCCAAGCGGTGACATCCTTGAGCGGCGGAAACTTGGCCGCGCAGTCGGCGCGGTTGAATTCGAGCTTGAGGCCGCCCGGACCCGCATCGGCCTTGAGCGTTACGTTGCAGACCTGATCGTGGTCGGCGTTGGAAATCTCCCATGGACCGGTGAGCGCGGCGGCGGCATCGCTTGGCCCGGCTGGCGTGTTCTGTGCATGGGCAGGCGCGGCGAACAAGCCGGCGAGCATGGCGGAAAATAAAATCGCGCGCATGGGACTATCCCTTCCACGGCGTCTCGGGCACCGGCGTTAGCGGCGGCTGGCCCGCCACCCACGCCAGCAGGTTATCGACCACAAGCTGATCCATCCGGTCACGCGTGGCAACCGAGGCGGAACCCAGGTGCGGAAACAGCACGATATGATCCATGGCGATCAACTCGCTCGGCACGCGCGGCTCATCGACGAAAACGTCGAGACCCGCCGAAAGAATAACACGATCCTGCAGCGCCTTGATAAGCGCCGGCTCATCGACGACCGACCCGCGCGCCATGTTGATGACGATGCCTTTCGGTCCGAGCGCTTCAAGCACTTGCGCATTGATAAGGTTCCGTGTCGCGGGACCGCCCGGTACGATCACCATCAGCGTATCGACCGCGCGCGCCATCTCGATCAGGTTCGGATAGTGCCGGTAGGCGAGGCCCGGCACGGCGTTGCGCGAATGATAGACGACCGGCACCTTGAATGCATCGAGCCGCCGCGCGATGGCCTGGCCGATGGCGCCCATGCCGACCATGCCGACGGTGCGGTCGCGCAGGGTTGCGACGCTGAGCGGGTAGTCCGCATTCGCCCACTTGCCCGCACGCACATGCCGCTCCGCCTGCGGGAGTTCGCGCACGGTGGACAGCAATAATCCCATCGCGGTGTCCGCGACCTCTTCGGTCAGCACATCGGGCGTGTTGGTGATGGTGACATTATGGGAAGTGGCCCATGCCACATCGACATGGCTATAGCCGACACCGAATGTCGAGACGATTTCGAGCTTCGGAAAATGCGCCATGATATCGCGCGTGACGTTCTCGCTCACCACGCTGCAGGCAATGGCGCGGGTGCGCGCGCCGATATCAGCCAGCAGTTTTTTCCCGTCGGCGGCATTGGCGAGCGGATGCACGTTGAACTTCGCCGATAGTCCCTTGACGATCAGCGGCTTGGGTGGTCCGACCAGCAGGACATCGGGCTTTTCGCTTGCCATGGAATTCTCCTCGTAAGCACGGATTACCAAGCATGAAGCGTGCCGACAACCCACAGTAATGTGTCAGGGCTTGCTGGTAAAAGACTTGCCAGTGGACGGGCGGGAACGCGGGGCTTACCGTGCGGGGTGTCGTGGGAGCGAGCCAATGAGCTATCTGAAGAGCGTTCTGCAGCCCGATGAGCAGGTGCGTTATGTCACGAATGTGCACTGGATCGTCTATCTGCCCGGCGTGCTTCTGCTCCTGCTTGCGCTGGGGGCGTTCATCGGTTCGTATGCCGCACAACAGGCCATGGCCATGTTGTGGATCGTGCTGGCGGCGATGCTCTTGGTGGCGGGCGGGCTGATCCTGATGGCGGCATGGTTCCGCCGCTGGACGACGGAGATCGCGATCACCAACCGGCGCATCATCTACAAGCGTGGTTTCATCCAGCGCCACACCGCCGAGATGAACATGGACAAGGTCGCGAGCGTCGATGTGAAACAGTCGATCCTCGGCCGCGTGTTCGATTATGGCACGGTGAGGGTGCAGGCCGCCGGCATGACGCTGGAGGACTTGCCGATGATCGAGTCGCCGCTGCAGTTCCGCAATCATATCACTGCGGGATGAGCTAAATCATCATCCCGATCGGATGTTCGATGAACAGCCGGAATGCCTGCAGCAATTCCGCGCCAAGCACGCCATCGACGACGCGGTGATCGCATGACAGCGTCACCGTCATCTGGTTGATGAACTTCACGCTGCCGTCTTTGGTTTCGATTGGCGCGCGCCGTGCGGCGCCGACCGCAAGGATGGTGGCCTGCGGTGGATTGATGATAGCGGCAAACTCGCGCACGCCATACATGCCGAGGTTGGAGACCGCACTCGTGCCGCCCTGGTATTCCTGCGGCCTGAGTTTTTTGCTGCGTGCTCTCGCGGCGAGGTCTTTCATCTCGGCTGAAATCGCAGCGACGGTCTTGGTGTGTGCATTGCGAATGACCGGCGTGATCAGGCCTCCGTCGATGGAGACCGCGACGCCGATATCCGACGCCTTGAAGCGCAGGATGCTGTCTTCCGCCCACACGGCGTTCGCCGCCGGCACGCGCTGCAACGCCAGCGCCAGCGCGCGGATGATGAAATCGTTGATCGAGAGCTTGATGTCCGCATGCAGGACATTGGCTTCAGCACGCACGGCTATCAGATGGTCGAGGTCGATATCGGCGGTGAGGTAGAAATGCGGAACGGTCTGTTTGGATTCGACAAGCCGCGTCGCAATCGTGCGGCGCATGCCGTCGAGCGGGATTTCCTCGTAACTGCCGGGTGCGAATTGCGCCTTGACGCTGTTCGCCGAGGCGCCGTGCGCGCGCGGGGCAGCAGCTAGCGTCAAGGACTTGCCCGCCTTGGCCATGGCGGTCTCGATATCCTGCGCAACAATGCGCCCGCCGGGACCGGACGGCGAAATGCCGCCGAGGTCGATGCCGGATTGCGCAGCAAGCCTGCGCGCCAGCGGAGTAACGGTGGTGCCGCCGGGCAGGCGGGCAGGGCCAAAGTTCTGCTCCGGCCTGCGGATGGCGTCGAACGGATCGAGTGGCGTATTTGCGCGCGCGGCATAGACCGGCATCGGCGCTGCGGCAGCTTTCGCCGGCTGCGCGGCGGCCTTCTGCGCAACCGGAACGGCCTTGACCGCGGGCGTAGACACAACGGCTGCGCCGTCGCCGGCGATCACGGCGACCACCGCACCGACTGCGGCAACATCACCGACCGCAACGCGGATTTCCGACAGCACGCCGGCGGAAGTCGCGGGGACTTCCATGGAAGTCTTGTCGGTTTCGATCTCGAACAGGTTGTCGCCCGGCTGAACCGCATCGCCGGCCGACTTGAACCACTTGGTGACCTTGCCCTCGGTGACGGTCTCACCGAGCTGCGGCATCAGAACTTCCATAGCGCGTTAAATCCTTACCAGCTCACCGAGATATACTGCGTCTCGAGAAATTCCATCATGCCCTCATGGCCGCCTTCGCGGCCGATGCCCGACTGCTTGGTGCCGCCGAACGGCGCTGCCGGATCGGATACCACACCGCGGTTCAGGCCGATCATACCGAAGTCGAGCTTCTCGGAGACGCGCATGCCGCGCGTCAGGTCCTTCGTATAGAGGTAGGCAACAAGGCCATACTCGGTGTCGTTCGAGCGCTTGATGACTTCGTCTTCGGTCTTGAAGGTCTGGATCGCCGCGACGGGTCCGAAGATTTCATCATTCATCATCAGCGCATCGTTGGAGACGTTGTCGAGTACGGTGGCCGGATAGAAGTAGCCCTTGCCCTCGGGCTGCTTGCCGCCGGTGAGAATCCTGGCACCCTTCTTCACGGCGTCCTCGACGAGTTCGCGGACCTTGTCGCGGCCTTCCTTGTTGACCAGCGGGCCAAGCGCCACGCCTTCGGTCAGTCCGTTGCCCATCTTGAGCCCGGCCATGCGGTCGGTGAGTTTCTTTGAAAACTCCGCGTGGACCTTTTCCTGCACGTAGAAACGGTTTGCCGCGGTGCAAGCTTCGCCCATGTTGCGCATCTTGGCAATCATCGCGCCGTCTATTGCCGCGTCGATGTCGGCATCCTCGAACACGATGAAGGGCGCATTGCCGCCGAGTTCCATGGCGGGTTTCACGACATTGTCGGCGGCCTCGTGCAGCAGCTTGCGGCCGACTTCCGTCGAGCCGGTGAACGACACCACGCGCACGCGCGGATCGTGCAGCATGGCCGAAACCACCTTGCCGGACGAACGCGATGGAATGACGTTGCAGACGCCGGGCGGCACACCGGCTTCTTCCAATGCAGGCATCAGCGCCAGCATGGTCAGCGGCGTATCGGACGCCGGCTTGAGCACGACGGTGCAGCCGGCGGCGAGCGCCGGGCCGATCTTGCGCGTCGCCATGGCGGCGGGAAAATTCCACGGCGTCACGAGGACGGCGACGCCGGCCGGCTTGTGCTGCGCCAGTATCCGCGCGCCGGAGGAGGGCGCAATCGACATCTGGCCGAGATTGCGCACGGCCTCTTCAGCATACCAGCGGAAGAATTCGGCCGCATAGGCGACCTCGGCGCGGGAGTCTACCAGCGCCTTGCCGTTCTCCAGCGTGATGAGTTTCGCGAAACGCTCGGCATCGCGCATGATGAGTTCGAATGCCTTGCGCAGGATTTCGGCACGTTCGCGCGGCTTCTTGGCGCCCCAGCCGGCGAGCGCATCGCTGGCGGCATCGACCGCGGCCTTGGCGTCATCGACGCTGGCGCTGGCGACCGATGCGATCACGCCTTCGGTCGCGGGGTCGATGACGTCGAAACGCTGGCCGTCGGATGCCTTGCGCCATTTTCCGCCGATCCAGAGGTCGGTCGGAACTTTCTCGAGCAGATTGTCGTACATGATACTGATCCTGCTGATGGCGGTGGTTGCCGCTTAAGATTGTTTCTTCAATTCAACGAGAATGTTGCGGTAGGGTTCGTCGGTGAGATTTCGTAGCTCATGCTTTTCACCGGCATCCTGCCAGACGATGGTGCCGGGCTTGCCTTCGCCGATGTAACTTTTCCCCGCGACGTTCTCGATTTCGACCTTGCCGCCGGTAATCTCGACGATCACGTAATCCATGGTGTGATGATGCCAGGCCTTCTTGCCGTGCGGCGCAACGCGCATGTCCCAGATTCGCACCTGATCGTTCTCGAAGATCACTTCGGTTCCAATCGGCCCGTTCGGGTTCTCGCGCGTCGGTTCGCTCATGGCGATCCTCCCAGCCTTTAGCTGTTCAGAGACTTCCGTACCGTCTCGACGATACGTTCAGTGGTCGGCAGCACCATGTCTTCGAGAATGTCGGCGGCCGGCAGCGGAATATGCGGCGTAGTGATGCGCACCGGCGGTGCGTCGAGGTCGTAGAACGCTTCCTCGACGACGATGGACACGATTTCCGCGCCCCAACCGCACAGCCGCGGATTTTCTTCCACGGTGAACAGCCGGTGTGTCTTGCCGACCGAGCCGAGAATGGTCTGCGTATCGAGCGGCACCAGCGAGCGCACATCGACCACTTCGCAGTCAATGTTGTATTGCGCCTTGAGTTGTTCGGCTGCTGCAAGCGCGCGCGGCACCATCAGTGCCAGTGCGAGTATCGTTGCATCCTTGCCGGGCCGCAGCACTTTCGCGGTGCCGAGCGTGTCGAGGATTTCGCCGTCCGGTACTTCGCCTTTCACGGCGTAGAGCGACTTGTGCTCGAAGAAGATCACCGGGTCCGGGTCACGCACGGCTGCGGCGAGCAGGCCGATGACATCGACCGGCGACGACGGCGCCACGACCTTGAGGCCGGGGATCATCATGCACCAGTTCTCGACGCTCTGTGAATGCTGCGCGCCGAAGCGTGAGCCTGCGCCGTTGCCGGTGCGTACCACCAGCGGACACTTGGTTTGTCCATTGGTCATGTAGCGACTCTTGGGAAATTCGTTCGCGATATAGTCGAAGCACACCGCGATGAAGTCCGAGAACATGATTTCGGCAATCGGCTTCAGGCCGGTCATTGCCGCGCCCATGGCCGCGCCGAGAATCGCCTGTTCCGAAATCGGGGTGTCGCGCACGCGCCTGGGCCCGAACTGTTCGTAGAGGCCCACAGTCGCCTTGAACACGCCGCCAGCCTTGGCGACGTCTTCGCCGAAGAAAATCACATCCGGGTCGCGCGCCATTTCCTGCGCGATGCCGCGCGCAACTGCGTCGCGGTAGGTTATTTCAGCCATCTTAATTCCTCCACGCCCAGCCGCCGTCGGCATAGACGTCCGTGAACAGGATATCGGTCGAAGGTTCCGGCGCGGCCTTGCAGGCTTCCGTCGCTTCATCGACCATCTTGCGAACCTCGGCGTCGATCTTCTTCACCGCTTCGTCGCTGATGCCAAACTGCTTCAGGCGCGCGCGGTAGACCTTGATCGGGTCTTTCTCTTTCCAGCGTTCAAGTTCGCCCTCGGGGCGATATTTCGCCGGATCGGCGCGTGAGTGACCGGAGTGGCGATAGGTCATGCACTCGATCAGCGAGGGGCCGTCGCCGGCACGTGCCTTTGCAAATGCCTTCTGTGCCTCGCGGTACACCACATCGGCGTCGTTGCCGTCGATGACGATGCGCGGCAGGCCATAGGCCGAGGCGCGGTCGGCAGCGGGATGCTCGACGGCGGTAACTTCGCTGATTGGCGTATATTCCATGTAGAGATTGTTTTCGCACACGAACACGACCGGCAACTTCCATATGGCCGCGAAGTTCAACGCTTCGTGGAACGCGCCGATGTTGGTGGTGCCGTCGCCGAAGAAGCAGACCGACACGTCCTTGTCGCCGCGATACTGCGCGCGCAACGCCGCGCCGCAGGCAATAGGCAGATGCGCGCCGATGATGGCATAGGAACCCATCACGCCGTGTTCTTCCGAAGCGAGATGCATTGAGCCGCCTTTGCCGCGCATCAGGCCGTTGTCGCGCTGCATGAGTTCGCCAAGCATCTTCTCGACCGGCACACCGCGCGCCAGGGTGTGGGCATGGCCGCGATAGGTCGCGAACGTCAGGTCGCCCTTCTGCATGGCGACACCAAAGCCGGCGGCAATGGCTTCCTGGCCAAGCGAAAGGTGGCTCGTGCCCTTGACGAGGTTTTGCAGGAACAGATCGAAGGCGCGTTGTTCGGCCTCCCGGATCACGACCTGCGAATGATAGAGCTTGAGGCGCGTTTCCTCGCCGATGTCGTCATTGACGCCCGGCTGGCCGGCCAGCGCGAGGCCCGGAGAATTCGACATGTGGGATTTCCTTGAGACCCTGAAGTTTCGTCGTTTTTGGACCGAATTCTTGAACATCTACCCGTTGTCAGGCGGCATCTGAAACTATTGTCTTGTCCGCCGCAAGTATCCCGCCAGTATGGGGAATATTCCCTCGGAACCATGCGCTTGTGACGGGTAATTTTCGCATGAATCGCGTGAGGAGTTGTGCGCGCTGTGCGAATTTACTAGAATGCATGTGTGGGGCCTGTGACGGTCGCCCCATATCTCCCAAGGCTTGTTAGCCCAAGCGCCGTCTCCTCTGTAAGAAGAGGAGGCTATGCTTGTTGCGCATTAATTCACCTCCTTAGAAACGCCTGGTGCGTGACCTGCCGGCCGCTTGCGGCCTGCCGATTATGCGTTGCCGTTGTCTTTCGGCCGGCAAGCGTGAATCCAAAATCTTCAAACAGGGGATATCGCGGCCTCCCCTAAGATGGTTCCGCCATCCAAGCGCTGCTCGCCTCTACTTGAGGAGCGAGCCATGGATGGCTTTTATCTTGGACTATTTCTTCTTGCGGCATTTCTCGGCGGTCTGACCACCGGGGTTGCCGGCTTCGCGATGGGGCTTGTGGTGTCCGGCGTCTGGCTGCACATCATCACGCCGATCCAGACTGCGATCCTGATCGTCGCCTGCACGCTGATTTCGCAGAGCTACAGCATCTGGAAGCTGCGTGATGCGCTCGACTGGCGGAAACTCGCGCCGTTCATCGTCGGCGGCGTGTTCGGCGTGCCACTCGGCACGATGCTGCTGGGCTACGTCGATCCCGTTTACATGCGTTTCTGGATCGGTGTGCTGCTGGTGATCTTCAGCATCTACAATCTCGCGAAGCCCGCGCTAAAGCCCGTACAAGGCAACATGCCGGCCGATGTCGGCATCGGATTTTTCAACGGTATGCTGGGCGGACTGACGGGCCTTGGTGGAATCATCGTCACGATCTGGTGCCATTTGCGCGGTTGGCCGAAGGACGTGCAGCGCGCAGTCTTCCAGCCTATCATTCTTGCATCGGGCGTAATCACGATCATTTCGTTTCACGTTGCCGGCGTCATCACGATGGAAACGGTCAAGCTGTGGGCGCTTGGTGCGCCGGTGATGCTGGCTGGCGTTTGGGTCGGACTGAAATTTTACGGCAAGCTTGATGAAGCGGCGTTCCGCAAAGTGGTGCTTTGGCTGCTGCTGTTCTCTGGTCTGTCGCTCATCGCTCCGTCGGTGATGTCAATCAGCGAGCTTGCTCATGCCCTGACATCGCGATAAAATTCTCATGTGGGGCCTGCGACGGTCGCCCCATTTCTCCAAGGCGAGAGCCCAAGCACCGTCTCCTCTGTTCTGGAGGGGACTATGGCTGCCTTGAGTTGAAGCTTTTCGATTTCACCTGAAAGTCTCTGGCATCTAATCGGTACGGCGCGTGCGCCGCGTATCCTCGATACGCGGCGGCGCGATGTGTTTGACGCGGCAGCAGGTCTGCTGCCCGGCGCTACGTGGCGTGAGGCTGCTGATGTGATGCAGTGGTCGCATGAACTGGACCGCGCGCAGCCAATTGTCGTTGCCTGCAGGGAAGGACACGCGTTCAGCCAGATGGCGGCGGCGCAACTGCGCGCTGAAGGTTTCGATGCGCGCGTGCTCGCGGGCGGCTATACGGCGTGGACGGACGCAAGCCTGCCACTGGTCGCCAAGACGGCGCTGGATCGCCTTACGCCACACCGGCCCAGCATATGGGTGACACGCCGCCGTCCCAAGATCGACCGCGTTGCTTGTCCCTGGTTGATCCGGCGCTTCATCGATCCGTCGGCGTGTTTTCTCTATGTCGATCCGCCGGAGGTGGTGGCGGTCGCGCACGAGACCGGCGCCATTCCGTTCGACATCGAGGGCATCGAGATCAGCCACGACGGCGAGCGCTGCTCGTTCGATACATTGCTGAAAATCTTTGGGCTCGAGCGCGAACCGGGGCTGGCGCGGCTTGCCTTGATCGTGCGCGGGGCGGACACGGCGCGGCCAGACATGGCGCCCGAAGCCGCCGGGCTGCACGCCATGTCGCTCGGATTATCCGCGCTTTCAGGCGACGACGATCATGGCATGATTGCGCGGGGCTTCGTGTTGTACGATGCGTTGTTTGCCTGGGCGCGGTTCGCGGCACAGGAGCGGCACAATTGGGTTCCGGTAGAGGATCCGGCGGAAGCGAGGGCGGCGTGGTGAATGGGCAGGAGATTTCGAACGTGGCGGCCGAACAAGTGCTTCCATCATTCCGTGAAGCCCTCAAGGTCTGGTTCAAGATCGGCTGCATCAATTTCGGTGGCCCTGCCGGACAGATTACGCTCATGCACCGCGTGCTGGTCGATGAGAAGAAATGGATCGACGAGCCGCGTTTTCTCCACGCGCTTAATTACTGCATGCTGTTGCCGGGACCTGAAGCGCAGCAGCTTGCGACCTATGTCGGCTGGTCGATGCACGGATTGCGTGGAGGTCTCGCGGCAGGTCTGCTGTTCATCATTCCCGGCGCGTTGGTGATGCTGGGTCTGAGTCTCCTGTATGTGCTGGCGCAGGGCGTGCCGGTCGTCGATGGCGCGCTCTATGGCATCAAGGCGGCGGTGCTGGTGGTTGTTGTTGAAGCCATCGTGCGGATCGGCAGGCGCGGTCTCAAGACGCGGCTGCTGATCGGTCTGGCGGCCGTGGCGTTTATTGGAATCTACCTGTTCGAGATTCCGTTTCCGCTGATCGTGGCCATTGCAGCGCTCATCGGTTATCTCGTCGCCCGTGTCTCGCCGCAGCAACTCAGCCTGAAGCAGTCCGATGCGCCGGATGCGCCGCCGCGCGAAGGCCGTTGGCGCGAAGCCGCGCAGGCGGTTGCGCTATGGCTGGTGATCTGGTGGCTGCCGGTCGTGCTTGCCGCGCTGATGCTTGGTCCGGGCCATATCCTGGTCGAACTGGGGCTGTTCTTTTCCAAGCTGGCGGTGGTGAGTTTTGGCGGTGCTTACGCGCTCCTTGCCTACATGGGGCAGCAGGTGGTCGAGGCGCGCGGCTGGCTTGCGCCGGGCGAAATGGTCGATGCACTGGGGCTTGCGGAAACCACGCCGGGGCCGCTGATCCTTGTCACGCAGTTCGTCAGCTTCATCGCGGCGTTCCGCACGCCGGCGCCGTTCAGTCCGGTGTTCGCGGGCGTCCTCGGCGCGGCGATGGCAACATGGACAGTGTTCGCGCCGTCGTTCCTGTGGATCTTTGCCGGCGCGCCGTTTATCGACGATTTGCGCCGCAACCAGCCGCTCGCAGGTGCGCTGGCCGCGATCACCGCCGCCGTCGTGGGCGTCATTCTCAACCTCGCGGTGTGGTTTGCACTGCATGTGGTGTTCAGGCGGGTTACGGAAATCTCCGCCGGGCCGCTGCGCTGGTTTGCGCCCGATCCGGCAAGCGTCGATATCGGCGCACTGATGCTGGCCCTCATCGCCGCCGTGCTGGTATTCGTGCGGCACATGAGCCTGATTGCGACCATCGGCATCATGGCCGTGCTGGGGATCGCATGGAAGCTGGCGGTGGGATGAACCGGGAGACAACGGCGCAGGAAGGCGCTAGAACACCGGAAATTCCACCCTTGCTAAACAAGCCGGATACGACGCCATGAACGATATGCCCGCTGACAAGCCCGCGACCGACGTACTGCCCGATCGCCTGTCGTCCGACCCGCGCAGCCCTTTCTATAACGAGGAAGTCCTGGCACGCGATGTCGGCATCCGCTTCAAGGGCGTCGAGAAGAACAACGTCGAGGAATATTGCGTCAGCGAAGGCTGGGTCCGCATGTCGGTCGGCACCGCCAAGGACCGCTACGGCAATCCCATGACCATCAAGGCGCATGGAACGGTCGAGCCGTATTTCCGCACGAAGGCGTAGGTTTCGTGCCCGCAATGACGTCAGTTTGACAGGCTGCGCGTACTTCAAACTTCCGCTATACTTCTCCCAGTCGCCGTAGAGCGGAGGGAGGACCAGCCATGAAATATCCTGCAATAGCGAAAGTTGCCGCGACAGTATTTCTGCTGGCGTTGCCGGCATCCGTGTATGCACAAGGCGTCTCGCCCGCCACGCCGCAGGTGGGATCGCAAACCGCTCTGCTCGACGGCCACTATCAGGGCATGTTCGTTTGCGAGAAGCTGCCGGTGACGCCGATGTTCCTGCGCGCACCGCTCGACATTATCGTCTTGGGCAATGATGTGCGTTTCGCGCGCCCGATGTTCAACCCGGAAGGCAACCGCGTCCTGGGTACCGAGATGGCGAGCGGCATGCTCGCGGCCGACGGCAAGGTGCTGTTCACGTCCAAGGGCAACGGGCTTAATGCCACGTTCGTGGGTAGCTACAGCGGAACGCTATCGGTGGCTGGCGGCACGTTGACCGGCACGCAGGTGTTCACTTCTCCAAACGGCAGCCGCACGCGCAACTGCCACGCCGCGTTTGTGAAGACCGGCGCGTAACACGCTTCCTGCCGTTGTGAAAACGCCGCGCAGCGCGTGCAAACCATCACGCGCTGCCACACTCGTTAATCAATCGTTACCTGCCTAAAATCTGGTTTTGTGGCGGCGTAACATTTTGCATCGAACTGTCACAAGAATCGGTTATACTTTGTTTCGATGGCACTACATACGGTAGCACATCGATGAAAAAGCGGACGCATCCGGGATCTTCGGATCGTCACTCGCCGCCTCGCTGTTTGCCGCAAGCTCCATCACCCTCCTTACATTCAGATCCGAACGACTGGGCCGACGATGTCGAGCTTCGGACGTTCGTTGTTCCGCGTCGTGTTGTGTCGAGTCCTGTTCCCTGCCGTTCCAGCAAAAGGAGCCTGAACTTGGGTAAGCACCTGAACAAGAAGCGCCGCCGTAATTCTCACGTCTTCGAGACCGCTGAGATCATCGAATTTCATACCTCGAAGTTTGAAACCGCGCGCGCGCTGCCGCCCATCAAGGCGCTCAACCCGACTCAATCCGACTATCTCGATGCGTTGCGTACCTGCCCGCAGACCATCGTCATGGGGCCTGCCGGCACCGGCAAGACCTGGATTGCGGCGACCTACGCCGCCGACCTCTATCGCACCAAGAAAATCTCCAAGATCATCTTGACCCGTCCCAACGTGCCGTGCGGCCGATCGCTCGGATTTTTTCCCGGTTCGCTGGAGGAAAAGTTCGGCCCGTGGGCGGTGCCGGTGGTCGAGGCGATCAAGGAACGTATCGGCAAGGCGGCCTACGAGATCGCGCTCAAGCACGGCGACATCGAGATGGTGCCGTTCGAGGTGATGCGCGGCCGCTCGTGGAAGGATGCCTTCGTGCTGCTCGACGAGGCGCAGAACACCACGCCGGCGGAGATCAAGACCTTCCTGACGCGCATCGGCGAGGACTGCACCGTGGTCATCAACGGCGACGTCAGCCAGTGCGACCTGCCGGATGCTTCCGGCCTGCGCACGGTACTCGACCTCATCAAGTCGAGGAATCTGCCGGTGCCGGTGATCGAATTCACCCGCAACGACATCGTGCGCTCCGGCATTTGCGCGATGTGGGTACGGGCCTTCGAGGATGCGCGGATTTAGAAGGGCCTTACGATCCAGCCATTCCCCTGAACGCAGCCGCGAGCGTGCGCAACGCCGCGCGGCTGCGGGGATCGCTGACCCGCGAATAGAGCATTACCTTCGAGCGCGGCAGGCGCGGGAGCTTGAACGCCGCGCCGGCGTCGATACTGCCGGTCGGTGCAATGCGCCGCGCCAGCGCCGCGACCGCAATGCCTGCGCTCACAGCCGCTGTCACCGCGCCAACCCCGCCGCCGACGAAGGCTTCCGTCCATGGAATTTTCGCTGCGTCGAGTGCGCGGATCGCGGTAGCGCGCACGCCGCAAGGCGCGGCAAGGTTGGCGATGCGCAGCGCGTCACTGCGCCGCCATGCGAGCGCCGGCGAGGCAAACCATGCGAATTCGTCCTCGGCAAGCGCCTCGCCGCCTCGCCGGCTGGCTTCCTGCCGCACGATCACGCCATCGAGCTTGCCTTTGTCGAATGTGTCGAGCAGGGCGCTCGAAAAGCCCACCGTAATGTCGAGCGCGAGGGATGGGTCGGCGGAGTTCAGCCGTCCGAGCAGGACCGGCAGTTCCGGTCCCGAGGCGTGATCGCTGATGCCGAGCCGCAGCCGATGCACTGGCGTAGCTTCCGCCATCAGCGCGCGTTCGTTGGCGGCGAGCAGCGCTCTGGCATGATCGAGGAACGCCGCGCCGTCGTTCGTCAGCCGCACCGAGCGCGGCGTGCGCTCCAGCAGCCGCTTGCCCAGAAACGTCTCCAGCCGCTTGAGCTTGAGGCTGACGGCAGATTGCGTGGTGCCGGTGGCTTCCGCGACGCGCGTGAAGTTCGCCAAAGAGGCGGTCAGCGCGAAGGTCTGCACGGCGTCGAGATCGAGGGTTTTCAAGCGGTGGACTTTCCTATGATGATAATTTGCAATCATAGATATATAAATAGATCGTATTTTGAAATGATGGCTGGAGAGCTAGGTTGCTGTCAATGCAGTTTCAGCAACAAGGAACAAGCCAATGCCCATGATTACCGTTCAGTATGCTACGCCGCAGGCGAACAACGCCCTGAGGCCTGCCATCGCGGCGGCGGTATCGAATCTCACCAGCGCAATTCTCAAGAAAGACCCGGCCGTTACCGCCATCAACGTGGAGGAGGGCAACCCCGCCACCTGGTTCATCGCTGGCAGGACGCTAGTTCGGCACCGGCAGGCGGCGTTCTGGATCGATGTCCGCGTTACCGACGGCACCAACACGCGCGAGGAAAAGGCGGCGTTCGTCGCGGCGATGTTTGCCGCCATGCAGGAGCTGCTCGGCCCGCTGCACAACGAATGCTACGTCCATGTCGATGAAGTGCGCGGCGATGCCTATGGCTACGGCGGACTGACGCAGAACGAGCGTTATTTTGCAGGGAAGCTGAAGGCGGACGTCAAGAACGCTGCGTAGCAAGCCGTGCTGTCATTGCGAGGAGCGTAGCGACGAAGCAATCCCGGTCAGGTAAGCACAGTTAGTCCCTGACCGGGGTTGCTTCGTCGGCCTTTAGCCTCCTCGCAATGAAGGCAGGCTTTACCGGCTACTTGCTGCCCGGCTTCTTCGCGAACGGGCTGACCGGGGTCTTGGTTGCACCTTGCGAGGCCTTGTAAGCCGATACGCCGGCCTTGGGGGCTTGCTTGGGCTTCTTGTCGTTGCCTTTGGACATGACGTTTCTCCGTTGATGATGCGCGCGTCAGGCCGTTATGACCCTGGCGAAGGTCGCCGCAGGTCATTTCCAATGCGCCCGAAGCGCGTATCGTTTTGAAGCTCAGGTGTTGGCTACCCTGCGCCTTTCCCCAGCGGTTGGATACAGGGGGAGTGAGTGGTACGCTGCCGGATTGGCGCTTTTGCCGCCATTGCAACACCCCGCTCGGGCAACCGCCGGGGCCGCGTTGAGCATTGTTTGAACCCTCACACCGCTCAAACGTGTGCTTACCAAACCGTATATGCGGCGTTCGC
This sequence comes from Hyphomicrobiaceae bacterium, assembly GCA_947472885.1. Classification (GTDB taxonomy): domain Bacteria; phylum Pseudomonadota; class Alphaproteobacteria; order Rhizobiales; family Xanthobacteraceae; genus CANJBX01. The sequence continues at coordinate 70,635 of CANJBX010000002.1, read as the reverse complement.
AATTTTACGAAAACTGCGTGGAGGAGGTGTCCGTTATTTTCAGACTTGCCGTGTAGGAAAGGGTGCCGGAATCGACACGAAACCACGACACGCTTTCATGACCCGTAAGCTTCACATCGCCATTGGCGCCGCCTTGCTCGTTGCGGTGCTTACTGCCGTACCCGCAGTGACCTTCGTCGCGAAAGCGTCCGTTACGCCCGGCGCGTCGGATGCGAAGTGCAAGACGTCAACGGATCTTGCACGCCTCGATTATGTTCTCCCCCGCACCATGCGGCGCATTGCGGCCGGCCTTCCGGTCACGGTTGTCGCGCTCGGCTCCTCCTCGACCGCGGGCGCCGGCGCCAGCACGCCGCAGCATTCCTATCCGAGCCAGCTTGCTGTCAATCTTGCGCAAATGTTTCCCGGCCATCCGATCAATGTGATCAATCGCGGCATCAACGGTCAGGAAGCCGCCGACATGGTGGCTCGCCTCGACAACGACGTGCTGGCGGAAAAGCCCGATCTTGTCGTTTGGCAGGTCGGCACCAACGCGCTGCTGCGCGATCATGATTTCCAGCAGATCCGCGCTTCGGTCGATGCTGGCTTGACACGCATGAAGGCGGCTGGCCTGGACGTCGTCATGATGGACCTGCAGCTTGCGCCTTCGGTCGTCGCCAAGCCCGGGCACAAGGATATGATCGGCCTCATCGCCAGCCTTGCCAGGCAGCACAACGTGAATGTGTTTCGCCGCTTCGCGGTGATGCAGAACTGGCGCGAAGAACAGAAGATTCCCTACGAGACTTTCGTCACGCAGGATGCCCTGCACATGAACGACTGGGGCTATGGTTGCGTCGCTAGGATTCTTGCCGGTTCGCTGGTAGATGCGGCAACGCGCCCCGTCGTTACCGCGGACAATTTCGCGCGCTAGCTCTCCCGCTCTATCGCACTCTCGTGCCAGCGCCGCAGCGCAAGGTGCGATAGCGCCGACAGCGCGAAGAAGATCACGATGCCGGCAATCGACAACAGCAGCAGCGCCGCGAACATGCGCGGAATGTTGAGCCGGTAGCCTGACTCCGCGATGCGGTAGGCGAGACCGGAGCCAGCGCCAGCGGAGCCCGCCGCGATTTCCGCCACGACGGCACCGATCAGCGACAGTCCGCCCGCGATCTTCAGGCCTTCGAGCATGTAGGGCAGCGCCGCCGGCAGCTTGAGGCGGAACAGCACCTGCCAGCGTGTCGCGCCGCACAGGCGGAACAGGTCGCGCAGATTGTGGTCGATGGAATTGAGTCCCAGCGTGGTGTTCGCCAGCACCGGAAAAAACGCGACGATCCATGCGCAGGCCAGCACGGCGAGGTGCTGCGGCAGGTAGATGAGCAGCAGCGGCGCGATGGCGACGATGGGCGTCACCTGCAGGATGACGGCGTAAGGATAGAACGCGTATTCGACGAGCCGCGACAGGTTGAACAGGATCGCCAGCCCGACGCCGCCAATAAGCGCCAGCAGCAGGCCCTGGAATGTCGTGACCAGCGTGACGAGCAGCGAGTCCCACAGCGTCGCCCAGTCGGCGATCAGCGTGCGTGCGACCAGGCCCGGCCCTGGCAGCACATAGGGCGGAATGTCGTTGATCCGCACGACAAGATGCCAGATCACGCCGCCGACGAGGATGGTCAGAATTGGCAGCAGGATGCGCAGCACGCGGTCGCGGCGCGCGGTCGCAGACATGTGTTCATTTTCGTTCATGGCCGCGCTTCCACGGCCTTGGCTTCCATGGGTCTGGATTCCATAGCCTGCGACAGCGCATCGGATGCGCGGCGGCAGAAGGCGGCATATTCCGGCGAGGTGCGGAAGGCTTCCGCGCGCGGGTAGGGTGCGTCGATGGTGAGTTCGGCGAACACGCGGCCCGGCCGCGAGGTCATCACCACGATGCGGTTCGACAGGAACGCGGATTCGAACACCGAATGGGTGACGAACACGACGGTCATGCGCAGCGCCGACGACACCGCCATCAGGTCGTTGTTGAGCTTGAAGCGGGTGATTTCATCCAATGCCGCGAACGGCTCGTCCATCAGCAGGATTTTCGGATCGGTCACGAGCGCCCGCGCAATCGAGACGCGCATCTTCATGCCGCCGGAAAGTTCGCGCGGATAGGAACCGGCAAAATCCGAAAGCCCGACGCGCGCCAGCGCATCGCTCACGCGCGCCGCGATCTGACCGGCATCGCCGCCTTTCAGCTTGAGCGGCAGGGCGACATTGCCCGCCACTGTCGCCCACGGCTTCAGGGTCGGTTCCTGAAACACGAAGCCGATGGTGCCGGGCGCGAGGCCGCGTCCATTCGCGTCGCTCCACGAAACGGTGCCGCGCGTGGGTTCGCTCAGCGCGGCGATCATCCGCAGCGCGGTGGATTTTCCGCAGCCGGAAGGCCCCAGCAATGTGAGGAATTCGCCTTCGCGAACGTCGAGATCGAGCCGTTCGATGGCGGCCGTGCCGTTGGCGAAAGTTTTGCCGACGCCGCTCAGTCTGACGATTGCGGCTCCGGACATGCTGACGCCGCCCTGTTCTTCCCGATGCTATTTAGTTTCTGGGCCGAAGCTCGGTCCCGACCTTCTTGTTGACAAAGCGCAGCGTGTAGGACTGTCGGTAATCGACCGTTGGCTTCACGACGCCGGCGCGCACCATCTTCTGGAAAAAGTCAGCCATGCGTTCATCGGTCATGGCACCGATGCCCATGCTCACGGTGTCGCCTGAATCGACGATGCCGTATTCCTTCATCTTGGCAACCGAGTAGGTCAGAAGATCGTCGGTCATTTCCGGGTTGAACTTCTTGATCATCGCATTGCCGGCTTTGTTGTCGCCGTACAGATAGTTGTACCAGCCGATGGCTGAGGCATCGACGAAGCGCTGGACGAGGTCCGGCTTCTTCTCGACAAGGTCACGCCGTGTCTCGATCAGGGTCGAGTAGGCGTTGAAGCCCTGGTCGGCGAGCAGAAACACTTTCGGCGCCACCCGCGTCTGCTTCTCGATGGCGAACGGCTCGGACGTGACATAGCCCTGCATCGCGCTCTTGCGGTCGGCGAGGAACGGCTGCGGGTTGAACGTGTAAGGCTTGACGCGGCTTTCGCTGAATCCGAAATCGGCCTTGAGCCACTGGAAATAGGTCGCGACGCCTTCCTTCGACACGAACAGGGTCAGGTTCTTGAGGTCGGCGAGTTCCTTGATGTCCTTGTCCGGGTGCGCGATCAGCACCTGCGGTTCTTTCTGGAAAATGGCGGCGACGGCGAGGGTCGGAATCTTCTGCTCCACCGCGTCGAAAGATTGCAGCGAGTTGGCGCTCATGAAGAAGTCGAGCTTGCCGACCGGCAGCAATATCCGGTTGTTCACGTTGGGGCCGCCTGAAACGATGGTGACGTCCAGCCCGTACTGCCTGTAGGTGCCGTCGGCGACCGCCTGGAAGAAGCCGCCATGTTCGGCCTGGGCCACCCAGTTGGTGCCGAAAGAAACCTTGTCGAGGGTTGCGGGGCCTGTCGGCTTTGCCGGTTGCTGCGCGCCGGCGGTGGTGGAAAGCGACAGCAGGGCTGCACATACGAGAGCAGCGTGCGAAAGACTTGTGCGAAGCATCGCCATGGTTTCAAGCTCCAGAGACAAAAGTAGCTGTCCGGGCGTTTACTCGGCAATTGCCCGGACGGCGTTCCGCGACTATTCAGGACGTCACGGTTTTCCCATACTTCCGGCGCGGCGTGCAAACGGAAACTGAGCGCCCCACTGGTTATTGATTGACACATACACGCCGACCGACAGGACAGACGGACAAGATCATGCTGCCGAAACGCGACTGGGCTGAAATGACATGGCAGGACTTCGCCGGCGCGGACACGCGGAACTGGGTCGCGGTGTTGCCGGTCGCCGCCACCGAGCAGCATGGGCCGCACCTGCCGCTCGGCGTCGATGCGATGATCGGCCGGGCGTATCTCGCGCGCGTTCGCCCGCTCATTCCCGCCAACCTGCCGGTGACGTTCCTGCCGATGCAGGATGTCGGCGTGTCCATCGAGCATACGGCGTTTCCCGGCACCCTGACGGTTTCCGCCGAAACGATCATCCGCGCCTGGACCGACATTGGCGACAGCGTGGCGCGCGCCGGTGTGCGTAAGCTCATCGTCATGACCAGCCATGGCGGCAATGTGCCGACCGTCGATATTGTGACGCGCGCGTTGCGCGTGAAGCACGGCATGCTGGCGGTCACCTGCGCGTGGCATAATTTCGGTTATCCCGACGGACTGTTTGCGCCCACCGAGCGCGCCCATGGCATCCATGCCGGCGGCATCGAGACCTCGCTGATGCTGGCTGCGCATCGCGATCTGGTGCGGATGGACAAGGCGCCGTCCGGCAAGCCGATGACGATCGAGATGGAGCAGAAGTTCAAACAACTGCGTGCGCACCGTCCCGCCGGATTCGGCTGGATGTCGCAGGACATCGATCCTTCGGGTGCGATTGGCGATGCCTCGACCGGCAACGCCGACCACGGCAACGCGGCCTATGACCACGGCGCAAAGGCATTCGTGGAATTGCTGCACGATGTCGTGGCGTTCGATCTGACGAAGCTGGGTGACGGGCCGCTGGGGAAGTAATCCAGTCTACGCCGCCAGCTCCTTGCGAAACCGCAGCGCGTCGCCGAGGTCCTTATAATAGCCGACGTGGCGGCCGAACTCCGCGTAGCCTTCCTTGCGGTAGAGTCCGATGGCGCGCTGGTTTTGCTCATGTACTTCGAGGCGTATCTGCGCGCGGCCGTGCTGGCGCGCTGCTTCCTCGCAGCTGTGCAGCAGCATGGGCCCGATGCCGTGGCCTTCGTTCGCGGGAGCCACCGCAATCGAGTAGAGCCGCGCCATCGCGGGGGTCGATGCGTGCATCAGCAGCACGGCGCAGCCGGCGACCATCTTGCCATGCTCGGCAATCAGCACCGTCGCCGTCGGTACGGATAAAAATCGCCGCAGGCTTTTGCGCGACATGCAATTGGCGGCGAACACATTGCGCTCAAGCGCAATCAGGGCGTCGATGTCGCTCATCGCGCCTGGCCGGATGCGAATGTCGGAGCCATGTTGCATGAGCCTGTCCCCATGCGTCGCCGCAGGGAGTATCGGCCCGGTGTGAGGAGAGGGGCAAGAGGCGTAACTTACCGCTCCGCCCGCGCAAACACGTCCATCAGTTCCGCGACTTTCCTGCGCTGCTCGGTCTTGTTGCCCGATGCAATGGCGTGTTCGACACAATGGCCGACATGATCGCGCAGCAATTCTTCCTCGACCTTGCGCAGCGCCGCGCGCACGGCGGAAATCTGCGTCACGATGTCGATGCAGTAGCGGTCTTCCTCAAGCATGCGCGCAAGGCCACGCACCTGGCCCTCGATGCGGCCGAGCCGCTTGAGATTGCCTTGCTTGTATTCCGTGTTCATAGATCTTATATACCCCTAGGGGGTATATAGTTCAAGCCCCGGTTTTAAGGCCTTGCAGCAAGCGGTGCACACCATGACGGCTCCGGATACAGCGCCCTCGCACGATCATGCGCGTCACGATCAAGCGGCACACATCGTTATCGATCCGGTTTGCGGCATGAGCGTCGATCCGCATATGGCAAAGCATCGCGCGGATCATCACGGCCACCCCTATTACTTCTGTTCCGCCGGATGCCGCGTAAAATTCGTTGCTGATCCGCAAAAGTATCTCGGCAAACGCGAGCCGGTGCCGGTCGTTGAAGGCGCGATCTACATCTGTCCGATGCATCCCGAGATACGTCAGGAAGGGCCGGGCGCGTGCCCGATCTGCGGCATGGCGCTGGAGCCGGAGATCGCGAGCGCGAACGACGGGCCTAACGAAGAACTGATCGACATGACGCGGCGGTTCTGGATTGGCCTTGTGCTGACCTTGCCGGTTTTCGTACTCGAAATGGGTGCGCATGTGTTCGGCCACGCATGGGTCGATCCGAAACTCTCGGGCTGGATACAGTTTGCGCTGGCAACGCCGGTTGTGTTGTGGGCTGGCTGGCCGTTCTTCGTGCGCTGGGCGCAATCGCTGGTCACGCGCAACCTCAACATGTTCACCCTGATCGCCATGGGCACCGGCGTTGCCTACGCCTACAGCGTCGTCGCGACTTTCTTGCCCGGCGTTTTTCCTGAATCTTTCCACATGCACGGCGGTAAGGTCGCGGTCTATTTCGAATCCGCTGCCGTCATCACGGTGCTGGTGTTGCTCGGGCAGGTACTGGAGTTGCGCGCCCGCGAACAAACGTCAGGCGCGATCCGCGCGCTGCTCGACCTTGCACCCAGGACCGCGCGCCGCGTGAATGACCGCGGCGACGAGGATGTGCCGCTCGATACCGTCGTTGCGGGTGACCGCCTGCGCGTGCGGCCGGGCGAGAAGGTCCCGGTCGATGGCGAAATTATTGAAGGGCGCTCGTCGCTCGATGAGTCGATGGTGACAGGCGAGTCGATGCCGGTGACGAAAGGTGAGGGGGCCAGCGTGATCGCCGGTACGCTGAACACCACCGGCATGTTCGTGATGCGCGCCGACAAGGTCGGCCGCGATACGCTGCTGTCGCAGATCGTCGCCATGGTCGCCAAGGCGCAACGTTCGCGTGCGCCGATCCAAAGGCTGGCGGATCACGTTGCCGGATGGTTCGTGCCGGTCGTGATGGCGATGGCGCTGTTTGCTTTCGCCGTATGGGCGACGTTCGGGCCGGAGCCGCGCTTTGCCTTCGGGCTGGTTGCGGCAGTGAGCGTACTCATCATCGCGTGCCCCTGTGCGCTTGGCCTCGCCACGCCGATGTCGATCATGGTTGGCGTTGGCCGCGGCGCGGAGCTTGGCGTGCTGATCAGGAATGCCGAAGCGCTGGAGCGCATGGAAGCGATCGATACGCTGGTGATTGACAAGACCGGGACGCTGACCGAGGGCAAGCCCAGGGTTGTTGCGGTCGTGGCTGCAGGGGGTGTGGAGTTTTCCGAAGACGAAATCCTGAAATTCGCCGCCAGTGTCGAACACGCAAGCGAGCATCCGCTGGCGCAGGCCATCGTTGCCGCGGCAAAGGAAAGGAACATTGCGCTTGCGCCGGTGCGCGGCTTCGATTCGCCGACCGGCAAGGGCGTCATCGGCATGGTCGAGCGCCGGCGTGTCGTACTTGGCAATGCGAAATACCTGGGCGAACTTTCCATCGGCATTGCGGCGTTGGACGAAGCCGCAGAACAAAAGCGCGGCGAGGGTGCAACCGCGATCTTCATCGCCATCGACGGCGGGCTCGCCGGCATGATCGCCATTGCCGACCCGGTGAAGGCGACGACGCCGGAAGCCTTGAAGGCTCTCAAGGCCGATGGCATCCGCATCGTGATGCTGACCGGCGACAATCACACGACGGCGCAGGCGGTCGCGCATACGCTCGGCATCCACGAGGTCGAAGCTGAAGTGCTGCCCGGCGAGAAGAGTGCTGTGATCGAAAAATTGCGCCGCGAGGGCCGTGTCGTCGCGATGGCAGGTGACGGCGTCAACGACGCGCCCGCGCTCGTCGCTGCCGATGTCGGCATCGCCATGGGTACCGGCGCTGACGTCGCCATCGAGAGCGCCGGCATTACGCTTCTGAAGGGCGACCTCACCGGCATCGTGCGCGCACGCAAGCTCTCGCAGGCGACCATGCGCAACATCCGGCAGAACCTGCTGTTCGCCTTCATCTACAACGCGGCCGGCGTGCCGATTGCGGCTGGCGTTCTCTATCCGGTGTTCGGGCTATTGCTCTCGCCGATGGTCGCGGCCGCCGCGATGGCACTGTCGTCGGTCAGCGTGGTCGGCAATGCGCTGCGGCTGCGGGCGGCGAAGGTGTGAACCCGGACCTGGCTTCGCCCCATATAAGTGTTCGCCGCTCCGGTAGACTCCCGCACCTGTTATATTATAACATCTCCAGATGACCGTTCACCACCACCATCATCCGGGCCACGCCCATCCGCCGCCTGCGCGGATGTCGCCGTCGATTCTGCGGGCGTCCGCCTTGCAGCGGCTGCTGGCGGCCGGAATCTGCGCGGTTCTTCTGTGGTCGGCCGTGTTCTGGGCGGTGCATTGATGACTGCGCTGGTGCAGTTCCGGGACCTGACCCTCGGTTATGAACGCCATCCGGCGGTGCATCATCTGTCGGGTGCGGTGAAGGCCGGCGACCTGCTGGCGGTGGTCGGGCCGAACGGCGCGGGCAAGTCCACGCTGTTCAAGGGCATGCTCGGCCTCATCAAACCGCTTTCAGGCTCGGTGGAATTCTCCGGGCTCAGGCGCGCCGACATCGCGTACCTCCCGCAGGCCGCCGATATCAACGCCGATTTCCCGATCAATCTCTACGACATGGTCGCCGTCGGCCTGTGGCGATCCACGGGCCTGCTGGGCGGCATCGGCAGGAAACATCGCGCCACCATCGAACACGCCATCGAAGCCGTCGGCCTGACCGGCTTTGAGGAGCGCGCCATCGGTACGCTCTCGGCAGGGCAGATGCAGCGCGCGCTGTTCGCGCGGCTGCTGCTGCAGGATGCCCGTGTGATCGTGCTCGATGAGCCGTTCAACGCGGTCGATACCAGGACGATCAACGATCTCGTCGCACTGGTGCAGCGCTGGCATGGCGAGCAGCGCACCATCATCGCGGCGCTGCATGACCTCGATCTTGTCCGCACGACATTTCCCGATGCCTTGTTGCTCGCGCGCGAACTCGTCGCGTGGGGAAAAACGGGCGATGTGCTGACCGCCGAAAATCTCCTGAAGGCGCGCCACATGTGCGAGGCCTTCGACGAAGACGCCGCCGCGTGCCGCGTCGATGCAGCGTGATGCGCTGATGTTTTACAACTTCTTCCTGGCTCCTTTCGGCGATGTTGCGACGCGCGCGGCGCTGATCGCCGTCGTCTCGCTTTCGCTTGGTGCGGGGCCTGTCGGCGTGTTTCTGATGCTGCGCCGCATGAGCCTGATGGGCGATACCATGGCGCATGCAATCCTGCCCGGCGTCGCGGTCGGGTTCCTGGTTGGGGGCGCGGATGTGTTCGCGATGACATTCGGTGGCCTGATCGCCGGCATCATTGTTGCGGTACTGGCCGGCATCGTCGCGCGCGTCACGCCCTTGAAAGAGGATGCCTCGCTCGCGGCGTTCTTCCTGATTTCACTCGCGCTCGGACTGGTGCTGCTGTCGGCGCGTGGCGGCGACGCCGAGATCGTGCATGTGCTGTTCGGCGACGTGCTGGGGCTCGATGCCCGCAAGCTGATGCTGATTGCCGCGATCTCGACCGTGTCGATCTTCATTTTGGCGCTGATCTGGCGGCCGCTGGTGCTCGAATGTGTCGATCCGCAATTCCTGCGCTCGGTCTCAGGCGCAGGCGGGCCGGTGCATCTCGTATTCCTCGCCTTGGTGGTTCTCAACCTCGTTGCCGGTTTTCAGGCGCTCGGCACGTTGCTGGCCGTCGGCCTGATGACCTTGCCCGCGGTCGCGGCGCGGTTCTGGGCGCGCGATATTTCCGCGATCTGCGTCCTCGCCATCCTGATCGGCATTTTCTCCGGCTACATGGGATTGCTGATTTCGGTCCATTCAGGTGCGTCCGCCAGCCCGTCGATCATTCTGGTGACAGGCGCGATCTATGTCGGCTCGGTGCTGTTCGGGCGCGTCGGTGGGGTGTTGCGGCGGCTGTTTCAGGGCAAACATCTCGAGGCGTAGTTTGAGCCTGATGCCTTTGCGCCATGCAAATTCGCCGCATGCGCCCGCAACTTCTTCCCCCTCGAATGCCGAGCCAAGATGCTCTAGGCTTTCTCCAACTTAAAAAACATTGCCGTTGAGGAAAGCCCGATGAAATCCGTGAAATTCGCGTTTGGCGCAATCTTGCCGCGTATGGCAGCCGTTTCTGCGGCGCTCGCGCTGGCCTTCGTCGCCGTGCCCGCGCAAGCCGACCCGACGTATCCCAACCAGCAGATCCGCATTTTCAGCGGCCTTGCCGCCGGTGGCGGCGCGGACATCATCACGCGCTACTTCGCCAGCAAGCTGCAGGAACAATCCGGCCAGACCGTCGTCGTTATCAATCGTCCGGGTGCGGGCGGAAACTTCGGCGCTGCCGCCGCTGCGCAATCGAAGCCCGACGGCTACACGCTGCTGATTGCGCCGAATGTCGCGTTCGCCGGCAACGCCTATCTCTACAAGGATGTGCCCTACGATCCGGTCAAGAGTTTCGATCCGATCACGACGCTCACCAGCCTGCCGTTCATCCTCGCGATCCCGCCCGCGAATCCGGCCAAGACATATGCCGAGTTCATCGACTACGTGAAAGGCAAGGGCGGCAAGGCGACCTACGCCGGCAACACCACGACGGCGACGATGAGCATCGAGACCTTGATGAAGCTCGCCGGAACCAGCATGACGCGCGTGCCCTACAAGTCGCTGCTCGACACCATCCCGGATGTCGCCAACGGCACGCTCGATCTTATCAATGGCGACTCGACGTTGCTCGTCGGTCAGGCCAAACAGGGCCGCGTGAAGCTGCTGGTCGCCACGTCGAAAACGCGCTCGCCGCTGCTGCCGGAATTGCCGACGTTGCATGACCAGGGCATCAAGGATTTCGACATTGTCGCGACTTTCTCGGTCTACGCGCCTGCGGGCACGCCGCCGGATATCATCGCCAAGCTCGAAGGCTGGTTCAACGCGACGGTGCGTTCGGAAGAAACCCGCACGTTTCTCGCCAACGTCGCCACCGACCCGTATCCCGGATCGAAGGAACTGCTGAAGAAAGTGCTGGCCGAGGAAAAGGTCCGGTATCGTGAGATGATGATCAACGCGAAGATCGATCCGCAATAACGTTGGATCAAAACATCCGCTCGGTCGCGATATAACCCGCGAGTAGCGCCACACCGAACACCAGCACGATAACCGCCGCGCCGGCTTCAACGCCGCGCAGCAATAACGCGCCGCCGCCTTCGCGGTGCGCCGCAAGGCGCGCGGCAATATTTCTCGCGGTCACGGCCAGGGTTGCGATGACCGCTGTGGTCAGTGCGGTGCCGATGCCCATGACGAAGGTCGCGATCACGCCGGCCCAGAACATGCCCTGCGCCAGCGAGAACACCAGCACGAGGATGGCGCCGGAACAGGGCCGTGCGCCTACCGCGACGACCGCAGATAGTCCTCGCTTCCAGCCGCCGGGGCCTGAGAGTTCCGACGGCGTGGGTCCATGCGCGTGTCCCGCGTGGCCGCAGTGTTCGCCGTGCGTGTGTTCATGCGCTGCGTGGTGGTGGACGGCTTCTCCGGTGGCGGCGGCACCGTGAGTGTGCCGATAATCGCCCCCAGCATCGCGCCGATGATCTTCGTGAAGATGAAGCTGACCGGGTCCATGGTGGTGATGCTCCGCATCGGCGGGTGAGGAATTTTGCGCACGCAGCGCCGCGATGAATTCACGGCCCTTGATGAAGGTCAGCCGCAGGCCCATCAGTGCAATCAGCGCATAGCTTGCAATCTCGATCCAGCGGATAGCGCCGTTCATGCTGCGCGAGGTGACGCCGATAAAACCCGCCGCGATGGCGACCAGCGCAACCGCGACAACCGCCTGTAACATCGCCGATACCGCCGCCAGCACGACGCCGCGCTTCCAGGTTTCGTTATTGGCAACGAGATAGGATGAGATCACCGCCTTGCCGTGGCCGGGTCCGGCGGCGTGAAACGCGCCGTAGAGGAACGACACGCCGAACAGCGTCCACGCGGCGTTGCCATCGGCCTTGGCGGCGCGCACGAGGCCGGTGAGCTGGCGATAGAATTCGGATTGCTTCGCCAGTATCCAGCCGACGATGCCATCGTGCGGATCGGCTGCGGCCGGGCGTGGCGCGTTGAATGGATTGTTCTGGGCAAACGCAGCATCGAACGCGATGAGTGCCACCATGCCCACGATCGCGATTTTCAGAATCGTCGAGGAAGTCAGCAAGCGACGCAGCTTCATTTGCATTTCACCAGCACCTTGCTGGCATAGCGTGCACCGGAGCCGGCGTTGGCTTCGGAGGCCTGAAACGACTTGTCGAGCCGTTGCGACGACGGGAACTGTCCCTCGCCGGGATTGCTGACGGTGAAGCTGCAGTTCGCCGGCGCATTGGTGAGCTTCGCCGGATCTTTTGCCGCAAACGCCAGATAGGTGAAAAACTCCGGGTCGTAGATTTCGACGACGAGGTCCTTTGCCTTCACCGGCGTCTTGAACGGCAAAGTGTAGTTCAGCGTCAGGATGTCGTCCTTGTAGTCGAGCCAGTAGTCGGTGACGTCGGCGAAAGGTTCACGCAGGCGTTTCCCGTCCGCGCGCGCCATGGTGTAATATTTGTATTCCTTCAGCGCGGTGACGTTTTCCTGCGCGAGCGGGGCGAGTTCCTCGCGCGTGAACGTGCCCTTGATATTCTGCGCAATGCCCTGCGTGGCATAGACCGAGAAGGCGTCGTCGAAGCTCCAGCTATGACGCACGCCGGTCGCCGCGCCATCCTTGTCGAACAGGATGTCGGTCTGGATCGTCACCCACACATGCGGATGCGCCGAGGCCGGCGCGATGGGCGTAAGGCTTGCGAATATGACAGCGAGGATCGCGGCAAGGTGATGCTTCATGCGCGTGCAGGATAGCACGGAGTAAGGCGGAACGAAGGTGTGGCCGGTAACGCAGCATGGCACACCGTCGCGGCGTTCTCTTTTTTCACCTCTCCCTTTGGGAGAGGTCGATGTGCGAAGCACGTCGGGTGAGGGGTTAAGGGCCAACGATAGTTTTAGCGCCCCTCACCCCAACCCTCTCCCCAACGGGGAGAGGGGGCAGACCGCCGATGCCGCGGTCCTTGCTCTAATAAAGGAAATCACTAAACCCCCGCCGCGCCGCCGTCGGCACGCGGATCGTGCGCGCCTTCAAGTTCGCCGTTAGGATATAACGTCACGGCCCCGGCATGACCCATCGTGTCCGAATAGCCTTCGTCCAGCACGTCGATGTCGTGGCCCGCCGACAGCATGCGGTCGATCACGCCGCCGTCGAAACGGTTTTCCATCCGCAGGTTGGTGTGCGACGAACCCCAGGTGCGGCCGAGGAGCCAGCGCGGCCGGTCGAGCGCCACGTCCATCGGCTGGCCATACATCACATGGCGCGTGAAGAACGCGGCCTGCGATTGCGGCTGGCCTTCGCCGCCCATGGTGCCATAGGCCATGATGCGCCCGTCGCGCAGCACGGCCAGCGCGGGATTGAGCGTGTGGAACGGCAGGCGGCCGGGCGCCAGCGTGTTGAGCGCCTTGGGATCGAGCGAGAAACTCGCACCGCGGTTCTGCATCAGCACGCCGGTCTTCGGCAGCACGCAGCCGGAGCCGAATTCCCAGAAGATCGACTGGATATAGGAAACGACGAGGCCGTTCTTGTCCGCCGCGCCCATCCAGACGGTGTCGCCCTTCTTTCCGGGCTGCGGCCACGGCGCGGCGCGTCTGGCGTCGATATTGCGCACGTCGGCGTCGAGAAATTTCTTCTCGAGGAAGTTCGCCGGCGTCTCGGACGCATGGGTCGGATCGGTGACGATGCGGTCGCGCACGAGGAACGCGCGTTTGGTTGCTTCAACGAGGCCGTGAATATGTGCGAAGCCTTCCGGCTCCTTGATGTCGAGGCGGTCGTAGAGCGCCAGAAGCATCAGCGAAGCCAGCCCTTGCGTCGGCAGCGGCGCGTTATAGAGCGTGCCGGTGGAAATCTTCACGCTGAGCGGGTCGGCGATCTTTGCGAAATAGCTTTCGAGGTCGGCGCGCGTCACCGGGCTGCCGATGCGTTCGAGGTCGGCGGCAATCTCCAGGCCGACATCGCCGCGATAGAAATCGTCGAGGCCGGCATTGGCAAGCTGGTCGAGCGTCGCCGCAAGCGCGGACTGCTTGAGAATGTCGCCGGTCTTGGGCGTCTTGCCGCCGGGCAGGAACTGCGCGGCGAAGCCGGGCGCGTCTTTCAGTTCGGCGAATTTCTCGTTCGAGAGTTGCTCCTGGCTGCGCGTCACCGCGACGCCTTCGTGGGCGTGCCGGATCGCGGCGTTGAGCAGCATGTCGGACGGCAGACGGCCGCCGAGCGACTGCGCGCCTTCGAGCGCTGCGATCCAGCCGCCGACGGCGCCGGGCACGGTCAGCGCCGCGAGCGGTCCGCGCGTCGGGATTTCGTCGTGCTGGCGGTCCCAATAGAACGCCGGCGTCGCCTTCGCGCCGGCGGGGCCTGCGGCCATGATGGCCCGCACGCGGCCATTGGGCTCGCGCACCAGCCAGAAGCCGTCGCCGCCGACATGGTTCATGTGCGGATAGACGGCGGCGATGGTCGCCGCCATGGCGATCATGGCTTCGAGCGCGTTGCCGCCTTCGGCGAGGATTTCACGGCCGGCTTCGGCGGCGAGGTAATGCGGTGCGGAAGTGACGCCACGGCTGTGTCCGGCGGTGTAGAGGTCCATTCTCTCTACATACCAAGACGTTTCACGCGCCGCACCAGATAGTCGAAATTGACAGCGAACTGGTCGGGTTGGCTGATTTCGCGCTGGAGCTGCAAGATATCGTCTTTCGGAAGTTCAGGCGCGGGAGTGCCGGCGGCTTCGGCTATCATCTGAATCATTGCCGCATTTTCGAGCATCACCGTGCCGATGACGGCTTCCTCCATGGTCGCGCCGGTGACGACAATGCCATGGTTCTTGAGAAGAACGGCGCGGTGACCGGCCAAGGCGCGCGCGACGCCCGCGCCCATGTCCGGATCGCGGATCAACTTCATGCTGTCGGTATAGGTGCCGAGCGAATCGTGAAACAACGCGCCCGGCTGACTGTAGGCGCGGATCGGGCGGCCGCTTGCGGACAGCGCAGTGGCATAGGGCGGATGGGTGTGAATAACGCAGGCAACATCCGCCCGCGCGCGAAAGATTTCCGAATGGATGAAGACCTCGCTGTGGCGGCGCGCGGTGCCGGCCACGACCTTGCCGTCGAGATCGATGGTCAAAATGTTTTCTTGCGTGATTTCATCGAGGCCGGTGCTGTGGGCCTTCATGTAAAACAACCCGGAATTATCGGGCAGGCGCACGGAAATATGTCCGCGCGTGAAATCGTCCTGCCCTTCATTGACCAGCACCTTGCCGGCCAGGATCATTTTTTCGCGTAGCGCAGTGTGGCTCATGTTACGGCTGCGCCCTGATCTGTCGCGCGATCGGCCACCACAGCCGCTCCTCGCTGCGCATGAAGGCTTCCGTCTGCGCGGGGGTCATGTCGCGGGTATAGGTGCCGAGCTGCGCGAAACGCGCGATGACGTCGGGTTCGGCAATCACCTTGCGGATATCCGCATTGATCTTGTCGACAATGCTGTTGGGCGTTCCCGCCGGCGCCATCAGGATGAGCCAGCCGCTCGAGACCACGCCCGGCACGGTTTCATCAATGGTCGGCATGTCCGGGAGATTCGGCGGACGCTTCTGGGTCGCGATACCAAGGACGCGGATGCCGCCGCCCTGAATGCCCGGCGCGAGACCGGCAAGCCCCTCAAACATGATGGGAATGCGGCCGGCGATCACGTCATTGAGCGACACCGCGGCGCCGGCGGCGTGAACGAACGCGATGTTGGCTTTCGATTTTTCGCGAAACAATTCGCCGGTGAGATGCGACTGGCCGCCGCGATTGGTCGCGCCAAACAGCATGCCGCCCTGTGTTTTGTTGGCGAGTGCGATCAGCTCGGCGACCGAGTTGGCGGGAATATCCTTATTGACCGCAACCGCGATCGGCTGTTCGCCGACCGTGCCGATCGGAACAAACGCCTTTTGAAGATCGACCGTCATCTTGCCTTCCTGCTCGATCGGCAAAACGGTGTAGGTCGAGGCCTGGGTCATATAAAGCGAATGACCGTCCTTCTCGACATTGGCGGCGGCCTGCGCCGCGATCAACCCGCCGGCGCCGGGGCGGTTCAGCACCACGATCTGCTGTTTCCAGATTTGCGATAGCCGGTCGGCGACGACGCGCGTCAGCACATCCGGACTGTTGCCTGCCGCAGCGGGTGTGATGAAGGTCACGGGTTTGGTCGGCCAGTCCTGCGCCTGCGCGGGCTGAGCGGCCAGGAGGCCGATGGCGGCAACTGGCCACGCGAAAAATCTTCTGCAGTTTACCATTGCTTCGCTCCTTGCGTGTTTATAGGCATTCGTTGCCGGCCAGGATAGCAGGGAATGTTTTGGCGCATCTAAACTGCCGCCGCTTCCGTTAGTCCGCGTTTCTTCAACAGCGCATCGACGGTCGGCAGCCGGCCGCGAAACTTCGTATAGGCCTCGGCGGGATCGCGGGTGTTGCCCGCCGAATAGACAAACTCCTTGAGCCGCTGTGCGGTCGCCGGGTCGAAATCGTCGCCGGTCTCGGCAAAGGCATCGAACGCGTCGGCATCCAGCACCTCCGACCACATGTAGCTGTAGTAGGCCGCCGCATAGCCGCCGCCCGAGAAGACGTGGGTGAAATGCGTCGGGCGGTGCCGCATGGCGATTTCTTCCGGCATTTCGATCTTGGCGAGCGACTTCGCCTCAAACGCCGCGACGTCCAGCTTGTCGGCGGCGGCGAGTTCGTGAAAATCCAGATCGACCAGCGCGGAGGCGACGTATTCCACCGTGGCAAAGCCCTGGTTGAATGTCCGCGCCGCCTTCAGCTTGGCGAGCAGCGTGTCCGGCATCGGCCGGCCTGTTTCATGATGCAAGGCAAATTTCCGCAGCACCTCGGGGCGCTCCAGCCAGTGTTCGTAAAGCTGCGAGGGCAGTTCCACGAAGTCGGTCGCGACCCGCGTGCCGCAGATCGACGGATAGGTCACATCCGACAATAGTCCGTGCAGGCCGTGGCCGAGTTCGTGGAACAGGGTCCGGGCATCGTCGAACGACAGCAGCGTGTGCTGGCCCGGCGCTGCCTTGGAGAAGTTCATGACGTTGATGACCAGCGGGCGGACTTCCAAAGGACCTTGGCCCTCCAGCTTGTTCTGGTCGCGGAAGGTCGTCATCCAGGCGCCGCTGCGCTTGGACGAGCGCGCGAAGTAATCGCCGAAGAACACGCCGACATGTTTCCCGGCAGCGTCCTTGACCTCGAAGGTCCGCACATCCGGGTGCCAGACCGGGATGTCCTTCACCTCGGTGAAGGTCAGGCCGAACAGCCGGTTGGCGCAGTCGAAGGCGGCGGCGATGACGTTGTCGAGCGCGAGGTAGGGCTTGATCTCGGCCTCGTCGAGGTCGAAGTGCGCCTTGCGCAGCTTCTCGGCGTAGTGGCGCCAGTCCCAGGCGGCGAGCCTGAAGTTGCCACCCTCGTTGCGTATGATCTCCTGCATGGCGTCGCGGTCGGCGAGGGCACGCCGGCGCGCCGGCGGCCAGACCCGCTCAAGGAGGCCGCGGACGTTGGCAGGCGTCTTGGCCATGGCGTCGGCGTGGCGGTACGCCGCGAAGCTGTTGTAGCCCAGGAGGTGCGCCCGCTCGGCCCGCAACGCCGTGGTCTCGGCGATGATCGCCTTGTTGTCAGTCTTGTCGTTGTTGTCGCCGCGGGCGATCCAGGCCCGGTAGGCCTTCTCGCGCAGGTCGCGGCGGCGGGAGGATTGCAGGAACGGCTCGACGCTGGAGCGCGACAGCGTGATGACGTGCTTGCCGTCCTGATGACGCTCCCTGGCGGCTTCCTCTGCCGCGGTACGCAGGAAATCGGGGAGGCCGGCGAGGTCCTCCTCGCCATCGAGCGTCAGGGTCCAGCTCTGCTCGTCGGCCAGCACATGCTGGCTGAACGTGGTGCCCAGCGTCGCCAGCCGCTCGCCGATTTCGGCCAGGCGGTCCTTCTTCGCCTTGTCGAGGCCAGCCCCTGAGCGGCGGAAATTGGTGTGGTAGCGCTCCAGCACCCGCGCCTGCTCCGGGTCGAGGCCAAGCGTCTCGCGCTGCTGCCAGAGCGTATCGATCCGGGCGAACAGGCTGTCGTTGAGGCGGATGGTGTTGCCGTGCGCGGCCAGCTTGGGCGACAGCTCCCGCTCCAGCTTCAGAAGTTCGTCATTGGTGTGTGCGCTGGCGAGGCCGTGGAAGACCGCCGAGACCCGGTCGAGCAGGCGGCCCGCGCGCTCCATGGCGGTGATGGTATTCTCGAAGGTGGCGGCTGCCGGATCGCCGGTGATGGCGTCGATCTCGCGACGGTGGGCCGCCAGCGCGGCCTCGAAAGCCGGGCCGAAATGCTCGGGCTGGATTTCGCCGAACGGCGGCGCGCCAAACGGCGTCTTCCAGTCGGCGAGGAGGGGGTTGGAGGCGGTGGAAGCGGTCGAAACTGCGGCCATTTGAGGTCCCTCGGGTGCCTTGATCTCGTCCAACAGATCGTAAAGAGTGCGGCCATTCAGTGAGGTAAGCAATGTCTGACGCCGCTTCAACCAAGCAAACCCGTATCCATTGGGACAATGTCTCGACCGTGATCTCCGCCGCCGTACTCATCGGCGCCGAAGTATTCGGCGCAGCGTTCGCCGGCGGCTGGGCGCTCGCCAACCTGTTCGGCCTCGGCCTCTACGGCGAGTACGTGCTGACGGGAATCTTCTTCCTCGGCGGTGTGGCGGTGATGGCCGCGTTCATCCGTAACGGCATGCGCATCGAGCCCTTCACGCACCGCGTCTGAGCGCTCACACAGCGCTCCACGTGTGCGCAGTCCGCGCCAAAAGTTTAACAGCTGTTAACGTCTGGTGACGTTCGCGCGAGATTTTGAAAAAAACTCTTGCATCGCGGGTAAAAATTACTTAGTTGCACAATTGCTCAATTTCGCACGTGCCTGTGGGCGTGTGTCAGTCGGTGGGCATCCGGACAAGAGGCCGGACAGCCGCCCGGAGTGAGATCAAGAAGTCGCAAGACTTTTCGGTCGCTACTAGCTCCGAACATTCGACTGGCAGCCGGAGGCGAAACCGGCAAACCCTGCTCTCAAACAGGGGACGCGCCTTAAAGCAACGACGGAATGAGCTTCTATCGTCTCTGCCGGTTTCCATCACCGGCGCGGGTCACCGTAGAGGCTTGTTCATCATTGCCGACCGGGCGGGGCGGGGATTCTTCCCAATCCAATCCAAGGCAGCTTAGCGGTAACGGGTTTTGCTATCCGGCGCGTTTCCATAGCGCGCTGATAGTGGGCTCGCTAATCCGCATCATCGGACGTTTGCGCGTCCTTTTAGCTGTGGGGAGAGCGCCATGACTGAGCGCATCCGAGAATTCCTGCGTGACCGCCACGAGCGTGGCGTGGATGAAGGTCCTGTTCTCGTCGTCGATCTCGACGTCGTGAAGGACAACTACACCAACTTCGCGAAGGCGTTGCCCGACACGCGCGTGTTCTACGCCGTGAAGGCCAACCCGTCGCCGGAGGTGCTTTCGCTGCTGGCCAGGCTCGGCTCCTGCTTCGACACCGCTTCGGTCGCCGAGATTGAAATGGCGCTCGCGGCTGGCGCAACGCCGGACCGTATCTCCTACGGCAACACCATCAAGAAGGAGCGTGACATTGCGCGCGCCTTCGAACTGGGCATCCGGCTGTTCGCGGTCGATTGCAATGCCGAAGTCGAGAAGGTTGCCCGTGCCGCTCCCGGCTCGCGCGTATTCTGCCGCATCCTCTCCGACTGCGTCGGTGCGGAATGGCCGTTGTCGCGCAAGTTTGGCTGCGAGCCGTCGATGGCCGTGGACGTGCTGGAGCATGCGCTCAAGCTCGGCCTTGAGCCCTATGGCGTGTCGTTCCATGTCGGTTCGCAGCAGCGCAACCAGCATGCCTGGGACCGTGCCCTCGCTTCGGCGGCGACCGTGTTCAAGGAATGCGGCGAGCGCGGCATCAACCTCGCGATGGTCAACCTCGGCGGCGGTTTCCCGACGAAGTACCTGAAGAATGTTCCGTCGGTGAAGACCTACGGCTCGGCGATCTTCAAGGCACTGCGCAAGCACTTCGGCAACCGCATCCCGGAAACGATCATCGAACCGGGCCGCGGCATGGTCGGCAACGCTGGCCTGATCGAAACCGAGGTCGTCCTTGTCTCGAAGAAGAGCGAGGAAGACGACGTGCGCTGGGTCTACCTGGACATCGGCAAGTTCGGCGGTCTCGCCGAGACGATGGACGAGTCCATCCGCTATCCGATCCGCACCCCGCGGGACGGCGATGCGATGGCCCCCTGCGTACTCGCCGGCCCGACCTGCGACTCGGCCGACGTGATGTACGAGAAGACGCCGTACCCGCTCCCGGTAAGCCTTGAGATCGGCGACAAGCTGCTGATCGAAGGCACGGGCGCCTATACGACGACCTACTCGGCGGTGGCGTTCAACGGCTTCGCGCCCTTGAAGAGCTACCATATCTAAAAAGCGCGATTTCGCGCTTAGCTCCGAGCCTTGAAAGCTCCCGGGAGCCGGCACAGCCGGCTCCACCTTCCAAATGCCAGTTCAAGTTTGCAGCGTCAGGCTGCGCGTGTAAGCGCGCGTCCGGCGTGGAGGGCCTTGACCATGATCTCGATCCGGAATGAAAAAACCACCGACGTTGCCGCGCGTGAGCACCTGCTCGACGTTGCCTATGGCCGCGTGCGCTTTGCCAAGCCGTCGGAGCAGATCCGTCGTGACCGCCAGGCTGCCGAAGGGCTGTCGCTGGTCGCGACCGAAAACGGCCGCATGGTCGGGACCGTGCGCCTTTGGCATGTCGCGGCGGGTGAGGGCGTCTCTGCGCTCCTCCTCGGCCCGCTGGCGGTCCATCCCGGCTACCGCTGCAAGGGTCTCGGCGCGCAACTGATGCAGCGTGCGATCCGTAATGCGCGGATGCGCGGCCACAAGGCCGTGCTGCTGGTCGGTGACGCGGATTACTACGGTCGCTTTGGCTTTTCCGCCGAAAAGACCGGCAATCTGGCGATGCCGGGCGATTGCCCGGCGCACCGGCTGCTGGCGCTGGAACTGGCCGAAGGCGCACTCGATGGCGCCCGTGGCGCAATTGTCGCCGCCGGCAAGCCGGTTCCGTCCCGCCGTCCGCGGTTTATCCCGGCCATTGCTGTGGAAGACCTCGTGCGCGTGTCACACGCGGCTTAAAGAAGCCGTAGAAAACCGTATGAAGGCGCCGTCCGCAGCCGGGCGAGTTTTCTCGTTATTCGATTTCTTGCATTCGACCCTGTGGAGTTTTTGCGATGACCGACTGGCCCGTTTACGCCACCATTACCGGCCCGATTGTCATGGTCGGCTTCGGCTCCATCGGCAAAGGCACGCTGCCGCTGCTTGAGCGGCATCTCAACTACGACAAGTCGCGCATCACCGTGCTCGATCCCAAGGACGAGGGCCGCAAGGCGCTCTGCGACAAGCACGGCGTGCGCTTCATCCAGCAGGGCCTGACCCGGGAAAATTATCGCGAAGTGCTGACGCCGCTGCTCACCGCAGGCGGCGGCCAGGGCTTCTGCGTCAACCTGTCGGTCGATACCGGCTCGACCGACATCATGGAGCTCTGCAATGAGCTCGGCGCGCTCTACATCGACACGGTCAATGAGCCCTGGCTCGGGTTTTATTTCGACAATTCGAAGGGCGCGGCCGCGCGCTCCAACTACGCGCTGCGCGAGAATACGCTCGCCGCCAAGAAGGCACGCCGCCCCGGCTCGACGACGGCCGTATCTTGCTGTGGCGCCAACCCCGGCATGGTCTCCTTTTTCGTCAAGCAGGCGCTGCTCGATGTCGCAGCGGACCTGAAGCTCAACACCCGCGAGCCGAAAACCAAGGCCGAATGGGCGGACCTGATGCGGCAGACCGGCGTCAAGGGCATCCACATCGCCGAGCGGGACACGCAGCGCTCCAGGTCGCCGAAGCCGCCGGAGGTCTTCGTCAACACCTGGTCGGTCGAGGGCTTCCTGTCGGAAGGCGTGCAGCCGTCCGAACTCGGCTGGGGCACCCATGAAAAATGGATGCCGGCGAACGCGTATACCCACGAGACCGGCAGCGGCGCGGCGATCTATCTGATGCAGCCCGGCGCCAACACCCGCGTGCGCACCTGGTGCCCGACGCGCGGCGCGCAGTACGGCTTCCTCGTCACCCACAACGAGTCGATCTCGATTGCCGACTATTTCACGGCGCGCGACGCATCGGGCGCGGTGATCTACCGGCCGACCTGCCACTATGCGTATCACCCTGCGGATGACGCGGTGCTGTCGCTGCACGAGATGTTCGGCTCCGGCAAGATGCAGGAGCAGCATCACATCCTCGACGAGAACGAAATCGTCGACGGCATCGACGAACTCGGTGTGCTGCTCTACGGCCACGGCAAGAATGCCTACTGGTTCGGCTCGCAGCTCTCCATCGAGGAGACACGGGAACTCGCGCCCTACCAGAATGCCACCGGCCTGCAGGTGACTTCCGCCGTGCTCGGCGGCATGGTCTGGGCGCTGGAGCATCCGCATGAGGGTATCGTTGAGGCAGACGAGATGGATTTCCATCGCCTGCTGGAAATCCAGCGGCCTTATCTTGGCCCGGTGAAGGGGTTTTATACCGACTGGACCCCTCTCGCGGGCCGTCCGGGCCTGTTTCCGGAAGATATCGATACCAGCGATCCGTGGCAGTTCAAGAACGTGCTGGTCGGGTAAGGCGGAGGGGCTTTAACCCTACCGTGCATTGTGACCGGGGATCGGGACTGGCCCAGTGAAATTAACCCGGCCAGCCTCTATCTTGCAGGTGCGGTACGTTTCACGGGATATCGAGCCATGTCGAAGCCGGTCAGAATTTTTGTGACGCTGACGATGCTTGCAGCGGCACTGTGGTCATTTGCACCCGAAGCTGGCGCGCAGCCCAAGGAAAGCCCGCTGCTCGCGCTCGGCGGCAACTGGACCGGCAATGGCACCATCAATTTCCTGGACGGCACCAAGGAACGTATCCGCTGCCGTTCGAGCTACACGCCGGACGCCGCCGGCAACAACCTGAAGCTCGAACTGCGCTGCGCCAGCGACAGCTACAAGTTCGAGCTACACAGCAACCTCGTCTACAACGGCGGTGAAATCACCGGCATGTGGAACGAAACGACCAGCAGCGCTGCGGGCAACGTCACGGGCACGGCTTCGCCCGGCAAGATCGAAGTGCGCGCGGTAAGTCAGACCTTTGCGGCGTTCCTGAACATCACCACTCGCGGATCGAGCCAGTCGATCTCGATCAAGTCGCCCGGCAGTTCGCTCCAGGAAACCGTAATTACGCTCGCGAAGCAGTAATCCAACTGAAAACTATTCCGCCGGGGTCTTGGCCGCCCGGCGTTCGCGGAAATAGCGGATCACTTCGCGCAGCGACATCACGGTCGCTGGCAGGATCAGCAGATCGCCGACCAGCGCCGCGATCATTGCGAATGCACTCAGCCAGCCGAACAGCCGCAGCGACGGCAGATCCGAGAACACCGTCACCGCGAGGCCGCAGGCCAGCACCATCGAGGTCAGGATCAGCGCCGGGCCTACCAGTACCGTCGGCCGCATGACGCCGAGTTCAGGCGACTCGCCGTGGCGATATTCGAGCTGCAGGCGATTGAGGTAGTGGATCGTCGCCGACAGCGCGAGGCCGAACGACACCGTGAGCGCGACGACGCTGGCGAACTGCAATCCTTCGCCCATCAGCCACAGCAGCGTGCCTGATACCAGGATCGGAAATACGCCGGGCAGGATGCTGACGATCATCACGAACCACGAACGGAACGCGAGGCCGATCAGCGCCGCCACGAACACGATCTCGATGGTCAGCGCGGTCGAGAGCTTGCCGATCATGTTGGCGCTGTTGCGCGCAGCGACGGCGGAAAGCCCGGTCACGGACAGCGTATAGCCGTTGTGCGCGGCGCGTACCGCATTGAGCGTCTGGTCGAGCTTCTCGATGACCGGCAGGAGTTCGCTCACGTCCACATCGGGAATGCGGCCGGACACGATGGCGGCGTCCTGCGTTTCCGAGATGAAGCGCCGTGACAGGTGCGTCGGCAGCAGTTCGACGTACTGCTTGAGGCTCGCGATATCGGTCTTGCCGGCTTTTTCAGCGATCCAGCGCCGCAGCGTTTCAATCGACCACACGTTGCCGACGCCGGCCTGCTTCTCGACGATGGCATGGACTTCCGCGATCACCTGCAGGGTTTCGGGCGAATAGAGCGAGGCGCCCTTGGGCAGTTCGACCAGGATATCGATCGGGTTCGCGCCGGTGAGCTTGGCATCGAGCCGGCCAGAGGCTGCCACCGCCTGCTGCTTGTCAGGCACCTGATCGGCAAGGCGATAGCGCGGATCGAGGTTGGCATAGGCGAGCGCGAGCGCGATCACGACCACCACGCTCAGCACGCTGTAGAGGCCGGCATGGCGCACCATGCGTTCGGCGATCCAGCCGCAGATGCGGCGCAGCGCATCGACAGCGGCATCGCCGCCGCTGGCCTTCCGGGTGAAGTTTTCGTCCTTGCGCAGCAGCAGTACGCCAAGGAGCGGCACCAGCATCAGCACGGCAACGAGCGCGATCACGGTGGCAATCAGGCCCGCTGCGCCGAAGGTCTGGATCAGCTTGGAGTCGGAAAACAATAACGCGATGAACGACACCGCCGCGGTGCCGTGGGTCAGCACGCAGGCGGGACCTACGACCACGATGGCGCCATGCAGCGCCGCGACCTTGCTG
Organism: Hyphomicrobiaceae bacterium; assembly: GCA_947472885.1. Classification (GTDB taxonomy): domain Bacteria; phylum Pseudomonadota; class Alphaproteobacteria; order Rhizobiales; family Xanthobacteraceae; genus CANJBX01. Next base: position 46,066 of record CANJBX010000002.1, on the reverse strand, counting down.
TCGCGGTTGAGCAGGCGGTCGCGCGCCGCGAACGTCAGCTGCATGGTGTCGGAAAAACTGATGACCATGATGAGTGGCGTCATCACGTTCAGGAACATGTTGAGCTGGAAGTCGAGCCAGCCGAGCGTGCCGAGCGCCAGCATGATCGCGATCAGCGGCGGGCCGGCCGCGATAATCATGAACGACACGCGCCGGAAGAACAGGATGGCGATCAGGCAGCCCGCCATGAAACCGGCGGCGTTGTAGATCAGCCGGTCGCGCTCGACCGCGTTGCGGATTTCAAGCTGCATCACCGGCACGCCGGCGAGCTGTCCGCTCAGGCTCGTCTCCTTCAGCGATGTGGCGAGTGTCTTGCGGATCTCGCCGATGGTGTCGAACAGGCCCTTGCTGCTGACGGTCTTGGGATCGAGCGCCAGCACGAACAGCGCAAGCTCGCCGTCCTCCGACAACAGCTTTCCGCGAATGACCTCGTTGGCCAGCACGCGCTGGATCAGCTGGTCGTAGGCCGCGCCCTGCGGCAGGTCGGAGGGAAATAGCGGCGCAGGTATGCTGTTGCCTTCCGGCGGCTGGCGCGCGGAGAACAGCGAGATGATGCCGCGCGTGCCGTCGATCAGTTGCAGGTCGGCGGTGAGGTCGCGCAGGTGTTCGATCGACTCGCGCTTGAGGAGCGTCTTGCCTTCGACCACCACCAGCACGTCGAACTCGCTCGACGGGAATCGCTGCACGACCTGCTCGTACTGCTTGAATTCGGCGCTGTTGGAACGGAACAGCTGGCTGAGCGAATCATCGACCTTGATGCGCCCGATGCCGAACACGGCGGCAATGGTCAGCGCCGCCAGCAGCACCGTGAAAAAAACCGGAAATCGCAGCGTGACGAGGCCAATACGCTCAAGACCCAGCGCCAGCCCGGAACCCTTGCGCGCCAGCGCAATAGGGTCGGCATGCAGGTCGTCGCCCATTCTTATCCGTTTGGACGTGTCCAGATCCACCAGAGGCCCCCAGAGGAATCCGATGCAGGAATCCACCGCGCGCTAGATGAAGCTTTTTTGCGCCTCGCGGTCAATGATTGCGGTCTCACGGGGCAATTTTATTTAAAGGTGCGGCAAAACTTATGCCCAGGGAACGCCGCCGCCGGGGCAATAATGTTACGGCCGTACCCTATGTAAGGTCGATGATGCCGGCTTCGCCGTCGGCGGTGCCGAACACGACGATAGCGCCGGTGGTATTCCATGCCAGCGCCGACACTGCCGCATTACCGGGCTTGCGCGCCAGCACCTCCGCGCCGTCGCCAAGCCGCACCAGCAGGATGACGCCATCGTCGAAGCCGACAGCGACAACTTCCTGTGTCGGATGCGCTGCAACGACCACAACCTTGGTATCGCGCGGCGCCAGCAGTTGCGGCTGTTTGCCCATCGGGCCGTCCTTGCTCGCGAACGGCCACAGGATCAGCTGGGTGGAACCCGACGTGGCGAGCCATTTGCCGCCCGGCGTCCACGACAGCGAGCGCACCTTGGCGGAATAGCCGGTCATCCGCATGTGCTTGTCGTCGGCAAGCCGCCAGCCATGCAAGGCCGGCTCCTGCATCGCGGTGACAAGGAATTTGCCGTCCGGGCTGAAGGTCACGCCGACATGCGAGCCTTTCCATTCGTGCAGTTCCGGCTTTGCGGCGACGTTGGGAAACCACAGCGACGCGCCGTTGTAATGTGCGATGGCGAGGCGGAATCCCTTGGGTGCGAATGCCAGTCCGCCAACGGAGGAGGGCGCCTCGACCGTCTTCTCGTCGCCCTTTGCAGCCTTGGCGAACGCCTGCTTGCCGGCCGACCACGCGATTGCGCCGGCGTTGACCGCGACATGGTCGATCCAGCGGCGCTTGGCATCCGTGACAATCGTTATGCTGGCGCCCTTGCCGTCCGTGACCACGACCTTGCCGTCGTCGCCGCCGGTGACGATGCGCTTGCCGTCGCTTGCGCTTTCCAGGATGCCGCCGCCATGGACCGCGACGCGCTGCGTGCCATTGGAGCCGGCGAATACCAGTGCTTCCTCCGCCAGCACGAACACGGCGGTGTCGCCGATGAAATGCGCCGCGATGATTGGCTCGCCGACGGCGACGGGCTGCGTGCGGTCGATGACGGAAGGGGTGTCGGCGGGAACGTCGGTCATGTTCTTGTTCTACTTCACCGTTGTTAGTTCCGCCTCATCCTGAGGAGCAGCGCGAAGCGCTGCGTCTCGAAGGATGGGCGGCCTCGTGCTTCGAGACGCCCGCTATGCGGGCTCCTCAGCATGAGGCCGAGTGAGATTTGAGATTGGAACAACAAAACAACGTCACTGCGCGATGCACGCTTCGAAGCCTTCGCGAATTCTGTCCTGCGGCAATTCGCGGCCGATGAATACGAGGCGGCTGTCGCGCTTCTCGCCATCCTTCCAGGCCCGCTGGTGATCGCCGTCGAGGATCATGTGGACGCCCTGCAGCACAAAGCGGTCCGGGTCATCCTTGAACGAGAGAATGCCCTTGCAGCGCAGGATGCTCGGCCCGTCCTTGGCGACAAGGTCCTGCATCCACGGGAGGAATTTGTCCGGGTCCAGTGGCTTGTCGGTCCTGAGCGACATCGATTGCATGTCTTCGTCGTGATAGTGCTTGAGGCCGCCGTGATCGTGGTCATGGCCATGCGCGTGATCGTGATGATCGTGACCATGCGAATGACCTTCATCGTCGCCGCTCTTCAGGAACTGCGGCTCGATGTCGAGAATGCGGTCGAGATCGAAGGCGTTTTGTCCCAGCACCTTGTCGAGCGCGATGTTGGAACGCTCGGTGCGGTGGATTTTCGCATAGGGGTTGATGGCGCGAATGCGCGCCTCGACTTCGCGCAATCCGCCCTCGTCCACGAGGTCGGTCTTGTTGAGCAGGATCACATCGGCAAAGGCGATCTGGTTCTTGGCTTCCGGTGCATCCTTGAGACGGTCCTTGAGCCACAGCGCGTCGGCGACGGTGACGACCGCATCGAGCCGCGCCTTCTCCTTGACGTCGTCATCGACAAAGAATGTCTGCGCGACGGGCGCCGGATCGGCGAGGCCGGTGGTCTCGACGATGATGGCGTCGAATTTGCCCTTGCGGCGCATCAGGCCTTCGATGATGCGGATGAGGTCGCCGCGCACGGTGCAGCAGATGCAGCCGTTGTTCATTTCGAAGATTTCTTCGTCGGCGCCGACCACGAGGTCGTTGTCGATGCCGATCTCGCCGAACTCGTTGACGATCACCGCATACTTCTGCCCGTGCGGTTCCGACAAAATCCGGTTGAGCAGGGTGGTCTTGCCCGCGCCGAGATAGCCGGTCAGGACGGTAACGGGGATTTTGCCGGAGCCGGCTTCTGCGGTGCTGTTGTCGGACATGGTCACACTCTGAACTGCTGCGGAGCCCCGTATTCCGGGGCGGCCTGTTGCGGCAACATATAGACATCCGCCGCCCGCGCAAAAGGGGCCATGATTGGCCCGTTAAGCCGCGATAGCTTCGCTAGACGCTTGTAGTGGCTGGCTTTATGCCTGAATCACCGTCACGCGCGCGCCGACCGGGACGCGATCATAGAGATCGATGATGTCCTGGTTGAACAGGCGGATGCAGCCAGACGAGACGGCCTGGCCGATGGTCTGCGGCTCGGTGGTGCCGTGCAGGCGGAAGTGGGTGTCCGCGCCGTCGCGGTAGAGATAGAGCGCGCGGGGTCCAAGCGGATTGTCGGGACCGCCGCCCATGCCGCCGGCAAACTTCCGGTAGCGCGGGATGTGCTCCATCATGTTCGCTGTCGGGGTCCAGCGCGGCCACTTCTCCTTGCGGCCGACGATGGCGCTGCCGCGGAAGTTCATGCCTTCGGAGCGGCCGACGCCGACGCCGTAGCGCATGGCGCGCCCGCCCGCCATGACCAGATAGAGCCGGCGTTCCGGGATGTTCACGACGATGTTGCCGGGCTTCTCGTCGCCCTTCCACGCCACTTCCTGACGCAACAGGCTGGAGTCGAGGTTGGAAGTATCGACTGCCGGGGTGGCGAAGCCGCCATCGTTGACCGGGCCATAGCCGCCGGCACAACCGGCCATCAGCAGCGGCAGGCCGGCGAGGATCGTGCGGCGGCTCAGCTTGTGGGTCATGGATTCTTCGCGATCACTCATCGGGATACAGCCTTCGGATGTGGGAGGGCAGGCTTGGGGGGAACTTCATTGCGCGGCACCTTATAGACATCCATCGCCCGCGCAAAAAGGCTAAGATGAAGTCATGATGCCGCTGACCACAGTTGCCGACCGTATTGACCGCCTGAACGCCGCCGTTGGCCGCGGTGCGGCGTGGGCCGTACTTGTCATGGTGGCCGTGCAGTTTCTGGTGGTCGTGCTGCGCTATGTGTTCGGCACTGGCTCGATTTGGCTTCAGGAATCAGTCGTTTACGCTCACGCAGTGTTGATCCTGATGACGGCGGCGTGGACGCTGTGGGCGGGTGGTCATGTCCGCGTCGACATCTGCTATTCCGGCATGTCCGAACGGGCGAAGGCGCGCGTCGATCTTCTGGGCGCCATTCTGCTGCTGCTGCCGTTCATGGCGGCGCTGATCTGGCTTTCGCTGCCTTATGTCACACGGTCATGGGCCATTCTCGAGCGGTCGCGCGAGGTCGGCGGCCTGCCGCTGGTCTGGCTTTTGAAGACGCTTATTCCGTTATTCGCGCTTCTGCTGGCGTTGCAGGTGCTCGCGCAGGCGATCCGCGCGTGCCGCGTGTTGTCGGCCAAGCCAGAATAACGGCGGAATAGCCATGCCGCTTCCCGAAATCCTAGCTATCGTCATGGTCGCCGCCATGTGCGCCGCGCTGATGGCCGGCTACCCGGTTGCGCTGACCCTGGGCGGCACTTCGCTCATCTTCGCGCTGCTCGGCGATGCGTTCGGCATCTTTCCGATCTCGCTGCTGCTTGCATTGCCGCCGCGCGTGTTCGGCGTCGTCACCAACGATGTGCTGATCGCTATCCCGCTGTTTGTGTTCATGGGCGTGATGCTGGAACGCTCGCGCATCGCGGAGGATTTGCTTGAGACCATGGCCCGGCTGTTCGGCACGTTCACCGGCGGGCTTGCGATTGCGGTGCTGCTGGTCGGCGTATTGCTCGCTGCGGCGAAGGGCATTGTCGGCGCAACGACCGTGACGATGGGGTTGATCGTGCTGCCGACCATGCTGCGGCACGGCTATGACAAAAGGCTGGCGGCAGGCACGGTCGCCGCGACCGCGACGCTGGCGCAGATTTTTCCGCCCGCAACGGTGCTGGTGTTGCTCGGCGACCAACTCAGCAACGCCTATCAGGCGGCGCAATTGTCGAAGGGCGTGTTCTCGCCGCAGACGGTGACGGTCAGCGACCTGTTCGCCGGTGCGATCATTCCTGCGTTCGGGCTCGTGTTTCTGTATCTGCTGTTCTTGATCGCGGTCGCGGTGCTGTTTCCCAAGAGTTCGCCGGCGATTCCGCCCGAACCGGATGCGCCGCATGGCTTCGCGCTGGCGCGGCGGCTCGCTGCCGTCATGGTCGCGCCGCTGCTGCTGATCCTCGCGGTGCTGGGATCTATTCTGGGCGGCATCGCGACGCCATCGGAGTCGGCGTCCATCGGCGCCGTCGGTGCGATTTTGCTCGCTGTTTTCAGGTCCGGTGCGAAGTCGTCATGGATCAACGAGGTCATGGTGCCGGTGCTGCAACGCACGGCGCAGATTTCCAGCATGATCTTTCTCATTCTCATCGGCGCGACCCTGTTCAGCCTGGTGTTCCGCGGCTTCGGCGGCGACGATCTCGTCAACCGCGCACTGACCGATCTGCCGGGCGGCACGTCAGGCGCGGTGCTGGCCGTGATGCTCGCGCTGTTCCTGCTTGGCTTCGTGATGGACGCCTTCGAGATCATCTTCGTGGTGGTGCCGATTGTCGCGCCGATATTGCTGAAGATGCCCGGCGTCGATCCGGTCTGGCTCGGCATCATGATCGCGATGAACCTGCAGATGTCCTACATCCATCCGCCGCTCGGCCCGACGCTGTTCTACCTGCGCGGCGTCGCGCCAAAGGAAATCACCACGATGGATATTTATCTCGGGATCATTCCGTTCGTGCTGATCCAGATGCTGGCGCTGGTGGCGCTGTGGTTCCTGCCGGGGCTTGCGACCTGGTTGCCGCATCGGTTGTAACGCCCCTAGCAGGATACCTTTTACAAAACCATAGGTTGTGTAATCCTGCGGCCTTCGATCATCGGGGAGGGGCCTGTGACAACCATCAAGGTTCAGTTTTCGACCAATCGCAATTACGTCGGCGGGTTGGACATTTTCGGTTCGGAGGTGCGAGGCAACACGGAATATGTGAACGGCTCCGTCGATGTCGTGCGATACGGCGGTCAGTGGCGCATCGACGTGGGGACGATCATCATCGGACCGCCGATCAGGCCGGGCTCAGGTAAGTTCGTTGATGAAAACGGCATCTCGGCCTACGCGCGTAAACTCAGCGGGCCCGGCTCGTCTTCGAAACGTAAATCCGCGCCGGGCCGCGGACTTGTATTCATTCACGGGTTCAACACCGATTTCAGGGAAGCGATTGAAGATACCGCGCGCCTTGCGCACCTTTATGAAGTCAGCGGCGCATATTGCGTTTCATGGCCGGCCTTGCACGTAGAAAAAATATCTATCGACCATTACAGAGCAGACAAGCGAAAAGCGACCGCGTCGGCGCAGTTTGCACTTTCAGCTTTGCGCGAGCTGCTGACATTTCTCGTGAGTCGGAAAAAAGCGGAATTACCGATACTGCAGATCGTCGCCCATTCGATGGGTAACTATGTCCTTGGGCAAGCTGTTCAGCGCATAAATGCGAAGAACAGTAATATTGTGAAATCGGACCTGTTCGAAGGCGCTATCCTGATCGCGGCCGACGAGGCCGATAATGCACTTTCCAGAGGAAAGCCGCTCGCACCGCTTCTCAAACTCGCCAAGAAGGTGGCTGTCTACTATTACGGCTCTGACTGGGCGCTGACAGCGAGCAGGATCGTGAACAAAGGATGGGCACCTCTCGGCATATGGGGACCCAGAGATCTCGCCAACCTCCCCGGGCAAATTACGTCGATCGACTGTTCCAGGGTTGCGCTGGAAAATGCCGAGGACGATACAGGGCATGGCTATTTGCGCACGGCACCCAAAGTCATCGCGGATATTCGTCAGGTACTTGCGGGTGACGCGCCCGACGACATACAGCCGCGGCTGCAAAATTATGTCGATCCGGTACCCGGCAGAGCTTGGTTCATTCCGAGAATGTAGGTCATGAGGCGCGCCAAAGCCCGCAAGCACAAAAAGAGACAGTGAAACCGATTGCGTCTTTGACTGTCATTGGCTTTTGTAGGGCGGCTATCTGCCTCACGAAGAGCCAATGGTGATTTTGTCCATGAAAGCCGCAAACATCTTCGATCTCACCGGCAAGGTCGCGCTGGTCACCGGCGCATCGAGCGGATTGGGTGCACGCTTTGCGCAGGTGCTGGCCGCGAACGGCGCAAAGGTCGCACTGGTCGCGCGCCGCAAGGATCGTATCGAAGCCTTGAAGGCGAAGATTGAAGCCGCGGGCGGTGTCGCCACGGCCATCGAGGGCGACGTCACCGACCGCGCCAGCATGTCACGCGCATTCGATGCCGCCGAAAAAGCCTTCGGCACGGTGACGATCCTCGTCAACAACGCCGGCGTCGCGCATTCGACGCGCGCGCTCGACATCACGGAAGAGGAATACCGTCGCGTCGTCGGCACCAACCTCGATGCGGTTTTCTTCACCGCGCAGGAAGGCGCGCGGCGGATGCTCGCCGCCAACGCCAGGGGCGCGATCGTCAACACCGCGTCCGTGCTGGCGCTCAACGTGTCCAAGGGTACGGCGGCTTACGCCATCGCCAAGGCCGGCGTCGTGCAGGCAACCAAGGCGCTGGCGCTCGAACTCGCGTTCAAGGGCGTGCGCGTCAATGCGATTGCGCCGGGCTGGTTCGATACCGAGATCAACCACGACTTTCTCAACAGCGACATCGGCCAGAACATGAAGCGCGATATTCCCATGGGCCGCTTCGGCAACGCGGGCGATCTCGATGGCGCGCTGCTGCTGCTGGCGTCCGACGCTGGCGCTTACATGACGGGCGCGACCGTGGTGGTCGATGGCGGGCAGATCGTCGCGATCAAAGGCTGATTGTCTTTGACTGGCTTTTGTCTATCGAAGCCCTCATCCTGAAGAGCCGCCGCAGGCGGCGTCTCGATATTCTTTGAACGGCCTCGATCCTTCGAGACGCGATGCTGCGCATCGCTCCTCAGGATGAGGCCTACTTTGCATTCGCCTTCAGCTTCGCAAACACCATGTCGAGATTCTTCGCCGCTGCCGCAAGGCTGTTGCGGCGGTCGTCGAGCCACTTGCGGTCATTCATCAACTTGATCTGTTCGGCCTTCAACATGCGCGCGACTTCCGATGGCTGCGGCCCGCCGATGCCCTGGCTCGCCTCCACCATGTTCTGCGCGGTCAGCGACTTGCGGAACTGTTCTTCGGTGAGTGGCAGCTTGTCGTCGGCGAGTTTTGCGCCCTTCGCCGCCTCGGTGTAGATGCGCTGCGCTTCGGCATAGGGAATTTCCGAGGGTTTCAGATTATTGCCGCGCCCGTAGTTCACCACCTCCGATGCGAAATGATGCCCAACGCGGAACGGGACGTCGGCGACGCGCTGCAAGGTGTCGGCAAGTTCCGTGGTCGTCGAATAATCGCCATCGACTTCCGCGAGCGCGCGCGGCGGATTGAACACAATCGTCTTCATGATCGCGGCGAACTGGTCGTACAGCGCCGCCGCCTCGCGCATCACGTTGTTGGGCTGGTTGCCCTGCAACGGATTGATGGACGGCTTGTAGTCGCTCATGCCGGCGGCGACGTTATGCGCGACCATCACGAAGGTCTGCGCGTGACCGATGACGGTCGATGCCTGCGCGCGCAGGAACACGAGGCCGGAAGGATTGCGCTTCTGCGGCATGATGCTCGACGTGCCGGTGAGTTCACCCTCGGTCATCAGGAACCACGGCTGGGATTGGGAATATTGCTGGGTAATGTCCGCAATCAGCGTGCCGATGGTGAGCGCGCCCGCTTCCGCGAGGCTCACGAGTTCCGCGCCGCTGTCGATCGGAGAAATCTGGTTGGCGTCGAGCGAATTCTCGATCAGCCCGTCGAAGCCAAGCAATTCGGCAAGGCGCGGGCGATTGACCGGAAAGCTCGATGTGCCAAGCGCCGCTGCGCCAAACGGCGAACGGTTGAGCCGCGCGTAAGCCTCGCGCATCCGCTCGGCGGTGCGTGCGAAGGCCGACGAATAGGCAAGGATATAATGGCCGAGCGTTACGGGCTGCGCCTGCACGCCCCAGGTGTAAGCGGGGATGATCGCATCGGGGTGTTTCGCGGCCAGCGCCAGCAGCACGTCACGCGCAGCATTCAGTTTGTCGAAGGCGGCAAGGAGGTCGTCGCGCATGGCGAGCCGCTGCGCGGTCGAGCCGATGTCCTGCCGGCTGCGGCCGGAATGCAGCCGCGTGATATCCGGCCCGCCCACCTTGACGAGGTCGCGCTCGACGATGAGGTAGTTGCCGGAACGGCCCGCGCCCGGCTTGTCGCCGTCGGCAATGACCTGCGACACCGCATCGGCGATCCTGGCGCCAAGCTCCTTCGGGACGATGTTCTGCTCGACCACCATCACGGCGGACGCCTTGTTCATCTCGCTCAACCAGTAAAACGGATCGCGTTTTTGTTCTGCCGCCTGCGCGCTCATGACCAGGGTTCCGCTGATGGCGGCCAGCCAAGCCGCATTGCGAAAGGTTTGCAAGGTCCGCATTGGCGTTTCTCCCGTCGGTGCTTTTGGTTGGAAAGTGTTTTAGCCTATCGCCAACCGAAAAGCTCCCGCGCGCGGGAATGCCAGCAACTCAGGAAACGCAGACAATGGATTTCACGCTATCCCCCGAACACGAAGCCATCCGCCTGCGGACCCGCGAATTCATCGAGCAGCATGTGCTGCCGCTGGAAAAAGACCCGGCGAATTTCGCCGACCATGAAAACATACCCTTGGACCGGCTGGCCGTTTTGCAGGCCAAGGCGAAAGCCGCCGGCCTGTGGGCGCCGCAAAGCCCTAAGGAATTCGGCGGCATGGCGCTGCCGATGGTGGCCTGGGCGGCGATGTACGAGGAGGCCGGGCGTTCGGTGTTCGGCGCGCTGGCGTTCAACTGCAGCGCGCCCGACGACGGCAACATGAATTTGCTCGCCAAGGTCGGTACGTCGTACCAGAAAGAAAAATGGCTGCGGCCGATTGTGGACGGCAAGGTGAAGTCGTCGTTTGCGATGACCGAACCTGCGCCGGGCGGCGGCTCCGACCCATCGATGATCCGCACCCGTGCCGAGAAGCGCGGCAACAAGTGGGTCATCACCGGGAAAAAGTGGTTCATCACCGGCGCGGGCGAAGCCGCGCATTTCATTCTGGTGGCAAAGACTTCCGACGATCCGCGCAACGGCCTGACGGCATTTCTGTTCCACAAGGACCAGCCGGGCTGGAACATCGACCGCCGCATCGAGATCATGGGGCCGGAGGAACACGGCGGCCATTGCGAGCTGACATTCGACGGCCTCGAAGTCGCCGACGAAGACGTGCTGATGAAGCCGGGCGATGGCTTGCGCGCCACGCAGATCCGGCTTGGCCCGGCGCGGCTGACGCATTGCATGCGCTGGCTGGGTCTGTCCAAACGCTGCATGGAAATCGCGCAGGCCTATGTCAACGAACGCACCGGCTTCGGCATCCGTCTGGCAGATCGCGAAAGCGTGCAGATGAAGCTCGGCGAGGTCGCGCACCAGATTGCCATTGGCCGCCTGCTGACGATGCACGCGGCATGGAAGCTCGATCAGGGCGACCGCGCGCGCAAGGAAGTCTCGATGGCGAAGCTGCATGTCGCCGACACGCTGCACAATGCCGCCGATGTGGCGATCCAGCTCAACGGTGCGCGCGGCTATTCCAAGGACACGATCCTGGAGTGGGTCTACCGCGCGGCGCGCGCCGCGCGCCTCGTCGATGGCGCATCGGAAGTCCACAAGATGGTGCTGGCGCGGTTCATGCGCGAGGAGGGGAGAGAGTTCTGGAACTGGAGCGGCGGCAACAAGGTGTAGTTCAGCCTGTGTAGGGTTGAGTTGGTGGCAGCAACACGTTCGGTTCACCTCTCCCATGGGGAGAGGTCGCGAGCATAGCGAGCGGGTGAGGGGTTCCGGTTTATCGAGAGATTTAGAACCCTCACCCCAACCCTCTCCCCAACGGGGAGAGGGAGCGCGCTGCCGATGCCGCTACCTGCACCGCTTCCATTCGCGATAGCTTTTGTGGTTCCGAGGGCTGGAAATGCCCTTCTGGCGAGCCCATGAGAAAATTTCTGCGGCCAGCCCTCCGGCAACCGCTGGCTGGCGTGCCAAATTGACCCTATCTTACTGAAATAGCGGCCTTCCTAACGCTGGATGCGGCAGCTATAAGGGGGTTGCGAAAGCGGCGGACCTTGTACCCGCCGCGGAGAGAGTGGGCGATGGTACTGCGGAACACGCCGTTGCGGGACGTTTCCCTGGCGGACAAGTACGACCTCGCCCAGAGCCGTGTGTTCGTCACCGGCTATCAGGCGCTCGTCCGCATGACCCTGATGCAGAAGGCCCGCGACCGCGCGGCCGGCCTCAATACCGCGGGTTACGTCACCGGCTACCGCGGCTCGCCGCTCGGCGGCCTCGACAACCAGTTCCAGCGTGCGGAGGGGCTCCTTCGCCCCAACGACATCGTGTTCCAGAGCGGCATCAACGAGGACCTCGCGGCCACGGCGTTGTGGGGTTCCCAGCAGGCGGAATTGCGCGGCGAAGGCAAATACGACGGCGTGTTTGGCATCTGGTACGGCAAGGGGCCGGGTGTCGACCGCTCCGGCGACGTGCTGCGCCACGCCAATTCGGCCGGCACTTCGCAGCATGGCGGTATTCTTGCGCTGATGGGCGACGACCATACGGCGGAATCCTCCACCACCGCGCATCAAAGCGAATTCAATTTTCTCGACGTCATGATCCCGATTCTCAATCCGGCCGGCGTGCAGGAGATCATCGACTACGGCATCCTCGGCTGGGCAATGTCGCGCTACACTGGCGCGTGGGTCGGCCTCAAATGCATGCACGAGACGGTGGAATCGACCGCCGTCATCGAAGGTCATCCCGAACGCATCGAGATTATCCAGCCGACCGACTTCATGATGCCGCCGGGCGGGCTGAATATCCGCTTGGGTGATTCCATTCTCGGCATGGAAGCGCGGCTGCACGACTACAAGCGCGACGCCATGCTGGCGTTCATCCGCGCCAACAAGATCAACAAGGTCATTACCACCGGCGGACGCACGCCGCGCATCGGCATCATCACGACGGGTAAAGCGTACCTCGACGTGCGCCAGGCGCTCGACGAACTCGGCATCGACGAGGTGCGCGCCAACGACCTCGGCCTGCGCATTCACAAGATCGGCTGTCCGTGGCCGATCAGCCGGCAGGAACTGGCGGAATTCGCCAAGGGCCTCGAACTCATCATCGTGGTCGAGGAAAAGCGTTCGCTGATCGAAGTGCAGGTCCGCGAGGAACTTTACGGCACGGCGAACCAGCCGGTCTGCATCGGCAAGCGCGACGAGAAGGGCGACTGGCTGTTCCCGGTCAAGGGCGCGCTCGATCCCAACGATGTCGCGATCTGTATCGGAGATCGCATTCTCAAGTATGCGCCGGGCGAGGAACTTGCCGCCCGCGTGACGAAGCTCAAGGAAGCCCAGCGCGTGCTGGCCGAGACGCAGGACGTCGCGGTGCGTTCGCCGTATTTCTGTTCGGGCTGCCCGCACAACTCGTCCACCGTCGTGCCGGAAGGCATGCGCGCCTATGCCGGCATCGGCTGTCACTTCATGGTGCAGTGGATGGACCGCTCGACCTCCGGCTTCACGCAGATGGGCGGCGAGGGCGCCAACTGGATCGGCGAAGCGCCGTTCTCCAAACGTGGCCATGTGTTCCAGAATCTCGGCGATGGCACCTACAACCATTCCGGCTACATGGCGATCCGCGCCGCCATCGCCTCGAACGTCAACATTACCTACAAGATCCTGTTCAACGACGCCGTCGCCATGACCGGCGGCCAGAAAAACGACGGCGGACTGACCGTGCCGCAGATCGCGCGGCAGGTTGCCGCCGAAGGCGCCAGGAAAGTCACCATCGTCACCGACGAGCCGTTGAAATATCCCAGGGGCACCGAATGGCCCAGGGGCATCACGATCCATCACCGCGACGAACTTGACGCCGTGCAGCGCGAACTTGCGGAGATCGAGGGCTGTACGGTCCTGATCTACGACCAGACCTGCGCCGCCGAGAAGCGCCGCCGCAGGAAGCGCGGCCAGTTCCCCGATCCGCAGAAGCGCGTCATCATCAACGAACTCGTGTGCGAAGGCTGCGGCGACTGCGGCACGAAATCCAACTGCGTCTCGGTGCAGCCGCTTGAAACCGAATTCGGCCGCAAGCGCACCATCGACCAGTCGAGCTGCAACAAGGATTTCTCCTGCCTCAACGGCTTCTGTCCGTCGTTCGTGACGGTCGAGGGCGCGACGCTCAAGAGGGGCAACGGCGCTGCGGTGCCGGCGGACATGCCGCTGCCGCCCGATCCCGTGCTGCCGTCCATCGACCAGACCTTCGGCATCATCGTCACCGGCGTCGGCGGCACCGGCATCGTGACGGTCGGTGCGATCATCGGCATGGCGGCGAACCTTGAAGGCAAGGGCGTCGGCGTACTCGACATGGCGGGCCTCGCGCAGAAGGGCGGCGCGGTGCAAAGCCATATCCGCATCGCGCACAGACCGGAAGATATCCATGCCATTCGCGTTGCGGCGCGGCGCGCGGACCTCGTATTGGGCGGCGACATCGTCGTTGCGGGTAATAAAAAGGTTCTCGCCGCGGTGCGCCCCGGCGCAACCCGCATGGTGGTGAACACCGCCGAAGTGCTGCCCGGCGATTTCACGCGCAACACGGAATTCTCGCTGCCGGTCGAACGGCTCAAGCGCGCCATCACCGGCATCGCCGGTGCGGACAACAGCCACTTCATCGACGCCTCGCGCATTGCGACGGCGTTGCTCGGCCAGTCCATCGGCGCAAACCTGTTCATGCTGGGTTACGCCTACCAGATCGGTGCGTTGCCGCTGTCGTCGGAAGCCATCGAGCGTGCGCTCGAACTCAACGGCGAAGCCGTGAAGATGAACATCACGGCGTTCCGCTGGGGTCGCCGCGCTGCCGTCGATCTTACCGCAATCGAAAAGCTCGCCGCGCCGAAGGTGAGCGATCCGGATCGCAAGCTGTCGGAGTCGTTCGAGGAGACCGTCGCGCGCCGCGTGACGTTCCTCACCGATTATCAGGATGCGAATTACGCTGCGCGCTACAGGTCGCTGGTCGAGAAGATCAGGACAATCGAGAACGTGAAGGCACCGGGCAAGACCGGACTGTCGGAAGCCGTCGCGCGCTATCTGTTCAAGCTGATGGCCTACAAGGACGAATACGAAGTCGCCAGGCTTTATTCGACCGATGCGTTCCGCGCGCAGGTCGGCAACGAGGTCGGCGGCAACAAGCTGCGCCTGCATGTCCATCTCGCGCCGCCGCTGTTCGCGCGCCGCGACAAGATCACCGGCGAGCCGAAGAAGACCATGTTCGGACCGTGGATTTTCCCGGTGTTCAGGGCGCTGGCGAAGTTCAAATTTCTGCGCGGCGGCGCGCTCGATCCGTTCGGCTACACGGCGGAGCGCAAGATCGAGCGTCAGCTCGTTACGGACTACACGGCGCTGCTCGGCGAGATCGAAGGCAAGCTGACGGCGGAGAACCATCCGCTCGCGGTCGGGCTTGCGGCGATCCCGGAAAAAATCCGCGGCTTTGGCCACGTCAAGCTGCGCCACCTCAAGGCCGCCAAAGCTGAGGAAGTGGCGCTGCTGGAGCAGTTCCGGGCCTCGCCGACACCGCTGTTGAAGGCGGCGGAATAAGTGGTGTTACGACGCAAGCCCTACAAGCGATAATCCACTACAAACAAGCTGAAACAAGGCCTTTTGTGGTGACGTTCTTTCCGGCGCGCCTTGCGGCCTCGGAATTGGAGAGCGTAGCATTGGGGGAAATTTAATCGCTACGGGGGAGGCGATGAAGGCATTTTTTGTTTTCGTTATTTGCCTTGTCGTTATTCTCGGGGGCATTTTCGTCGTCGGGCTTACCTCTTGTGATAAGCCACAAATAAATACAGTTGAAGGTGGCGAAACAGCCAAGCCCAACAAGAACTACTGTTCCGCGCCGAACGCTATTTTCAAAGTTGGTCTTAGCGCGACTGGAGATTTCATTCATCACTACCATGAAGAAGTGATTGCGGTGGGAACCGTCTTTATCGCCATCTTCACGATAGTCTTGGGTCTTTTCACCGTGAATTTGGCTGGAGCCACCGACAAAATTGTTAA
The DNA here is from genome assembly GCA_947472885.1 of Hyphomicrobiaceae bacterium. Classification (GTDB taxonomy): domain Bacteria; phylum Pseudomonadota; class Alphaproteobacteria; order Rhizobiales; family Xanthobacteraceae; genus CANJBX01. Next base: position 30,542 of record CANJBX010000002.1, on the reverse strand, counting down.
AGGTGCTGAAGAAGCTACGCGAAGGCAGTTGCGAGCTTATGTTTCTGTAGAACCCACAGATGTCTTTAACTTCGGGACTAAAGAGCGTGTCGGGATCTCTGTTCACTTGAAAAATCATGGCGGTACTCCGGCGAGTGAGCTTTCGCATGACTTTTCCATGGGGTTGCTCCCGAATCCTTTGCCCACTGATTTCGTCTATCCAGAAACAACTGATCAATTTGATACGAACAGCACACTCTTTCCGGGATCCATTCTGCCAGTAAGGTTCTTCCACAGCGCCGACCTGTCTGACGACGAAGTGGATTTGATTGAGAAGGATACCCAACGATTCCATTTCTGGGGCGTCACCAGTTATCGTGACGCCTTCGGAAAAGTCCAAACCACAAAAATGCGAACACCTTTCGGGGGGCCGGACTTCGCTTTGACGACCAGTAATTTCCGAAAAGGGAAATTGGGGACCGATGGGAAGGCTCGCCCAGGCTGGGTTTGGACTTGGGGCAACGGTCACAACGACGCCACCTAGGACAAGTAACCGATAACCAGCGCCGCCGGCTCTTCTCGCAATAACAGCGACGTATTCCCTCCTATGCGACAAAGTATTGATCCTTCGGCGACTTGACCGACTCCCGCCGGTACTCTCAAATCCATGAAACACCGCCGGAAAAGGCGGCCAGAGGAAGCGTTCGCCGCAAGCATTCGCGGCGGTGTGGAGGATCAAGGGATGCAACCGGCCGCTCGTGCGGACAAGGCTGCGATGGCGACCACGGCGGCTGAGGCCGGCCTCGCCGATACCTTTCCCAAGCTGTTGATCCACAACGCCGCCGCGCTGCGTGGCCGTCCGGCTATCCGTCACAAGGATCTGGGGATCTGGCACACCTGGAACTGGGATCAGGTGCTGGAGGAAGTGCGTGCGTTCTCGGCCGGGCTGTCCACGCTCGGCCTCCAGCGCGGCGAAAAGGTTGCCGTCATCGGCGCCAACCGCCCGCGGCTTTACTGGACCATGTGTGCGGTGCAGGCGCTTGGTGGCATTCCGGTCCCGATCTATGCGGACTCCGTCGCCGACGAGATGGCCTATGTGCTGGAACACGCCGAAATCTCGATTGCGGTCGTCGAGGATCAGGAACAGGTCGATAAAATTCTTTCGGTATCCGAGCGCGAGCCACGCCTTTCGTATGTGATTTACGACGAGCAGCGCGGCCTGCGCGATTACGATCACACGCGGCTGAAATCATTTGCCGATGTGCAGGACATCGGCCGCAAGCTGTTTGCGGAAGATTCCGCTGCCAGCGCGAACTGGCAGGCATCGGTCGATCAGGGCAAGGGCGCGGACCTTGCCGTCATTCTCTATACGTCAGGCACGACCGGCCGCCCCAAGGGCGTGATGCTGTCGTTCGACAACCTCATCGTCTCCGTCCACAACGGCAACCTGTTCGACAACCTCGGCGCCAACGAGGAAGTCATCGCCTATCTGCCGCTCGCGTGGGTTGGCGACCATGTGTTCTCCTATGGGCAAAGCTACGTCGCCGGCTACTGCGTGAACTGCCCGGAAGCCGGCGAGACGGTGGTGGAAGACCGCCGCGAGGTCGGCACGACGTATGCGTTTGCTCCGCCGCGCGTTTATGAGAACCTGCTGACGCTCACCATGGTGCGCATGGAAGACGCCAGCAAACTCAAGCGGCGCATGTTCAACTTCTTCATCGAACACGCACGGCGCTGGGGCGAGAAAATCCTCGACCGGGAGCCGGTGCCGTTCCATGCGCGGTTTGTCTACTGGCTCGGAGACGCGCTCGTCTATGCGCCGCTGAAGAACCGCTATGGCCTCTCGCGCATCCGCGTCGGCTACACAGCGGGCGAGGCCATCGGCCCAGAAATCTTCCGCTTCTATCGCTCGCTCGGCATCAACCTGAAGCAGCTCTACGGCCAGACCGAAGCGTCGGTCTACATCACCGCGCAGCCCGATGGCGAGATCTACGCCGACACGGTCGGCAAGCCCAACATCGGCGTCGATATCAAGATCGCGGACTCAGGCGAGGTGCTGTTCAAGTCGCCCGGCGTGTTCGTCGGCTATTTCAAGGACCCGGAGCGCACGGCGGAAACCAAGACGGCGGACGGCTGGGTCCGCACCGGCGACGCCGGGTTCATCGACGACAAGACCGGGCACCTCAAGATCATCGACCGCGCCAAGGACGTCGGCAAATTGTCCGACGGCACGCTGTTCGCGCCGAAATATCTTGAGAACAAATTGAAGTTCTATCCCAACATCAAGGAAGCCGTGGCGGTCGGCGACAAGCAGGGTTTTGTCACGGCGATGCTGAACATCGACCTCGTCGCGGTCGGAAGCTGGGCCGAGCGCAACAATATCGTCTACGGCACCTATCAGGAACTCGCCGGCCACCGTCAGGTTTACGACATGCTGGCCGAACACGTCGCCGAGGTGAACCGCTCGCTTGCTGGCGAAAAGGCGATGGCGGGCGCGCAAATCCGCCGCTTCCTGATCCTGCCAAAAGAACTCGACGCCGACGATGGCGAACTCACGCGCACCATGAAGGTGCGGCGCAGCCTGATCTCGGATCGCTATGCCTCGCTCATCACCGCGCTCTACGACGGGTCGAAGGAAGCCGCGATCTCGACCGAAATGACGTTCGAGGACGGCCGCAAGGGTTCGATCTCCGCGCGTGTCGCGGTGCGCGATATGCCGGTGGTGGGCGCTGTCAATCCGATGGGGCAGGCGGCGTGAACGCGCATAATCCCGCCATTGTCGCCAAAGGCGATACGTTGTTGTCGATCGAAAACGTTTCGCTGGCGTTCGGCGGCGTGAAGGCGCTCTCGGATATTTCCTTCGACATCCGCAAGGGCGAGATCCGCGCCATTATCGGCCCGAACGGCGCCGGCAAGACGTCGATGCTCAACGTCATCAACGGTTTCTATCACCCGCAGCAGGGCCGCATCCTGTTCCAGGGCAGGACGCGCGCCAAGATGCGCCCGCACGAGGCGGCGGCGGGCGGCATCGCGCGCACGTTCCAGAACGTCGCGCTGTTTCGCGGCATGAGTGCGCTCGACAACATCATGGCGGGCCGCACGCTGGCGATGCATTCCAATTTCTTCTGGCAGTTGTTGCGCTACGGCCCGGCGATGCAGGAAGAAGTCGTGCATCGCCGCCGCGTTGAGGAAATCATCGACTTCCTCGAGATCGCGGCGATCCGCAAAACGCCGGTCGGGCGGCTGCCCTATGGCCTGCAGAAGCGTGTCGAGCTTGGCCGCGCGCTCGCCATGGAGCCGCAACTGCTGCTGCTCGACGAGCCGATGGCCGGCATGAACCTCGAAGAAAAAGAGGACATGTCGCGCTTCATCATCGACGTGAACCACCAGTTCGGCACGACCATTGCGCTGATCGAGCATGACATGGGCGTGGTGATGGACCTGTCGGACCGCGTCGTCGTCCTCGACTATGGCCGCAAGATCGCCGACGGCACGCCAACCGAAATCATGGCGAACCAGAAAGTCATCGACGCCTATCTCGGCGTGGCGCATTGAAGATGAGAATCGCAATGAACAATGGGCAGTCTCTCCATTTACCTCTCCCCGCGCGCGGGGAGAGGTCGGATTGCGCAGCAATCCGGGTGAGGGGCCGTTCGAGGTTGCCCCTCACCCCAACCCTCTCCCCAGCAAAAGGGCGTTCACGCCCGTCTTCGACGGACTTTGCGGGGAGAGGGAGCGCACCGCTCGCGGGGCCGCGCTGATGGATCTCCTCTATAAAATCTTCCTCGATCCGTTTGTGCAGATGGGCGCCGCGCCCGATCTGCTGGTGCAGACGCTGTGGGAGGGCCTCGTCGCCGGCGTCCTCTATTCGCTGATCGCGCTGGGCTACGTGCTGATCTTCAAGGCGTCCGGCGTGTTCAATTTCGCGCAGGGCATCATGGTGGTGTTCTCGGCGCTGACGCTGGTCGGCCTTTACCAGCTTGGGGTGCCGGCGTTCCTCGCGCTGGCGCTGACGATTGGCGTGATGTTTGTGCTGGCGTTCGGTATCGAGCGGCTGATATTGCGGCCGCTGGTCAACCAGCCCGACATTATTCTCTTCATGGCGACGTTCGGGCTGACGTACCTGCTGATCGGGTTTGGCGAACTGGTGTTCGGCGGCGAACCCAAGGTGATGATTACCGAGGCGCTCTATCTTCCCAAGGGCGCCATCGAGTTCAAGATCCTTGGCGGCTTCGTGCAACTGCAGAAAATCGACATTGCGGCCGCGATCATTGCTTCCATCATGGTCGCCGGGCTTGCAGTCTTTTTCCAGAAGACCCGCATCGGCCGCGCGCTGCGTGCGGTGGCCGACAGCCACAAGGCCGCGCTCTCGGTTGGCATCTCGCTTGAATATATCTGGGTGGTGGTGTGGTTCACCTCCGGCATCGTCGCGCTCGCCACCGGCATCATGTGGGGGGCGAAGTCGCAGGTCGATTTCGCGCTTGAGATCATCGCGCTCAAGGCACTGCCGGTGCTGATCCTCGGCGGCTTCACCTCTATCCCCGGCGCGATTGTCGGCGGCGTCATCATCGGCGTCGGCGAGAAGATCGGCGAGTTCTACTGGGGCCCGCTGCTCGGCTCCGGCATCGAGAGCTGGCTCGCCTATGTCATCGCGCTCATTTTCCTGCTGTTCAGGCCGCAAGGTCTGTTCGGTGAACGTATCATCGAACGGATCTGACCGATGTTTTACCGCGAGGCCGGACAATTCAAGACCAGCTACGCCGCCGACCAGGCGGTGTTCCCGCTGCTGCAGGATCGCATCGGCATCGGCGTCATCCTCGCGGTAGCGTTCGTCCTTATTCCGCTGACGGGAAATTCGTTCGTCCTGCAGGCGATGATGATCCCGTTCCTGATCTTCTCGCTCGCCTCCATCGGCCTGAACATCCTCACCGGCTACACCGGCCTCATTTCGCTCGGCACCGGCGCATTCATGGGGGTGGGGGCCTATGCCTGCTACAAGCTGACGACGTATTTCCCGAACGTGAACATTATTGTTTGGGTGATCTGTTCCGGCTTTGCATCTGCCGCCGTCGGCGTGCTGTTCGGCCTGCCGTCATTGCGCATCAAGGGCTTCTACCTCGCGGTCGCGACGCTCGCCGCGCAGTTCTTCCTGTCGTGGTGCTTCATCCGCGTGCCGTGGCTCTACAACAACAATTCGTCGGGCGCGATTGAAGTGCCGCTGCGCACGTTCTTCGGCATTCCCATCACCGGCCCGAATGCGACGCCGATGACGCGCTACTTCGTCGTACTCAGCATCGTCGTGGCGATGACGTGGCTGGCGTCCAACCTCGTGCATGGCCGCATCGGCCGCATGTGGATGGCGGTGCGCGACATGGACATCGCGGCGGAGCTGATCGGCATTCGCCTGCTGCCGACCAAGCTGTTCGCCTTCGCGGTGTCGTCGTTCTACTGCGGCGTCTCCGGCGCGCTCTTGGTGTTCCTGTGGTATGGCGGCGCGGAACCGGCGGTGTTCGACGTCAACCAGAGCTTCTTCATCCTGTTCATGGTGATTATCGGCGGACTTGGCAGCCTGCTCGGCTCGTTCTTTGGCGCGGCACTGATTTTCCTGCTGCCGATCGTCCTGCGGTTCCTGCCGCCCAAGCTCGGCTTCCAGATTCACTCGGCAATGATCGACCATGTGCAATTTCTGGTCGTGGGAACGCTGATTATCGTCTTTTTGATCCTGGAGCCGGCCGGTCTGGCGCGGCTGTGGTCGATTGCGAAGCAGAAACTGAGGGTGTGGCCGTTTCCCTATTGATAGGGCAGACTATTGGCAATTCCGGCGGCGGATGGTTTCGTTCCGCACACGGATAATAAGCCCTGCACAAGCAGGGACAAGAATTAGCGTCCGGGTGATCGCAGCCGGGATGCTAAAGGGCTTGGATATTAAAGGGAGGAAAGGCGATGCAACTCAAGCATATCGTTCTTGGAACGGCGCTTGCCACCATGGCGGGTCTGCCGGCAGTCACCGTCGCGCAGGCGGCGGACACGATCTACATTCCGTTGTTCAGCTACCGCACGGGCCCGTTCGCGGGCTCCGGCATTCCGATTGCCAACGGCATGGCCGACTATCTCAACATGCTCAACGAGCGCGATGGCGGCATCGGCGGCGTCAAGCTGGAAGTCGCGGAATGCGAAACCAGCTACGACACCAAGAAGGGCGTCGAATGCTACGAGTCGATCAAGGGCAAGAACCCGGTCGTCACCAATCCTTATTCGACCGGCATCACGCTGCAGCTCATCCCGAAGGCTGCCGTCGATAAGGTTCCCGTTCTGTCGTTCTCCTACGGTCTGTCGGCTTCCGCCGACGGCAACACGTTCCCGTGGATCTTCAATCCGCCATCGACCTACTGGGATGGCGCTTCGGTGTTCGTGAAATACGCCGCGCAGGTGGAAGGCGGCCTCGACAAGCTCAAGGGCAAGAAGCTCGGCCTGCTGTACCTCGATGCGCCGTATGGCAAGGAGCCGATCCCGCTTCTCGAAGCGCTCGCCAAGGACTTCGGCTTTGAACTCAAGCTCTATCCGGTGCCTGCGGCCGAGATGCAGAACCAGTCGTCGCTGTGGCTCAACATCCGCCGCGACCGGCCGGACTGGATCTACCTGCAGGGCTTCGGTTCGATGAACCCGACTGCGGTGTCTGAAGCCGCCAAGACCGGCTTCCCGATCGGCCGTCTTGTCGGCAACTGGTGGGCCGGCAGCGACGATGACGCGCGTCCCGCGGGCGCCGGCGGCAAGGGCTATCTCTCGCTCGACTTCAACCAGGTCGGCCAGAACTTCCCGATAATCCAGGACATCATCAAGCACGTCGTGGAAAAAAAGAAGAGCCAGGTCACGAGCGTCGATAAGGTTGGCGAGAACTTCTACAACCGCGGCGTTCTCAACTCGGTCTATATCGCGGAAGGCATCCGCAACGCCCAGCGCCTCTCGGGCAAGAAGCTCATCAACGGCGAGGACATGCGCCGCGGACTTGAGTCTCTCAACATCACCGAAGCCCGTCTCAAGGAACTCGGCATGGAAGGCTTCGCCGCGCCGGTGAAAGTCACCTGCGCGGACCACAACGGCCATCACAGCGTCTATGTCGCTGAATGGGATGGCGCGAAGTGGACCAAGAAGTCTGACTGGATCGAGCCCATGAAGGACAAGGTCATTCCGCTGAGCGACGCCGCCGCGAAGGAATATGCGACGTCGAACGCCGGCTGGCCGAAGCGCACGGAAGCCTGCGACAAGTAAGTGATGAAGAACGTGATGATGCGCTACGCACCCTGCGCTCCCTCTCCCCGTTTATGGGGAGAGGGTTGGGGTGAGGGGCATCTCGCGCAAATTCTGGTGTGTTTGAATTGCCCCTCACCCGGCCGCCATGCGGCCGACCTCTCCCCGCATAGCCCGTCGAAGACGGGCGTGAACGCCCTTTCGCTGGGGAGAGGTGACGCTGGAGGCGCTGAGTGACCACTGCAACTGCCAATGAGCAAAATATTTCCGCCGCCGCCGCGCCGGAGATCATTCTTGCGATCAACAACATCGAGGTCATCTACGACCACGTCATTCTGGTGCTCAAGGGCGTGTCGCTCGAAGTGCGCAAGGGCGGCATTGTCGCGCTGCTGGGCGCCAACGGCGCAGGCAAGACGACCACGCTGAAGGCGATCTCGAACCTGCTGCATGCCGAGCGCGGCGAAGTCACCAAGGGCTCGATTATTTTCGACGGCAAGGAAGTGCAGGACCTGTCTCCTGACGTGCTGGTCAAGCGCGGCTGCATCCAGGTAATGGAGGGGCGGCACTGCTTCGCCCATCTCACCGTTGAGGAAAATCTCCTGACCGGCGCATTCACGCGGCGCGACGGCAAGGCCGCCATCGCCCGCGACATGGAGATTGTCTACAATTATTTCCCGCGCCTGCGCGACCGCCGCCACAACATCGTCGGCTATACGTCCGGCGGCGAGCAGCAGATGTGCGCCATCGGCCGCGCGCTGATGTCCAAGCCGAAGATGATCCTGCTCGATGAACCGTCGATGGGCCTTGCGCCGCAGATCGTCGAGGAAATCTTCGGTATCGTGAAGACGCTGAACGAGAAGGAGGGCGTGTCGTTCCTGTTGGCCGAGCAGAACACTTACATGGCGCTGAAGTTCGCGCGCCACGGCTATATTCTCGAAAACGGCCGCGTCGTGATGGATGGCGAGGCGAGGGCGCTGGCCGAGAACGAGGACGTGAAAGAGTTTTACCTCGGCATCGCCGAGGGCAAGAAAAAGTCGTTCCGCGACTTGAAGCATTACAAGCGGCGGAAACGGTGGCTGGCGTAGCTGGACAATCATGTAAAACTTGGGCTGTTCTGGCTTTTGCTCCGCCTCATCCTGAGGAGGGCGCGTAGCGCCCGTCTCGAAGGACGAGGCGGCCTCGCCCTTCGAGACGCCGCCTGCGGCGGCTCCTCAGGGTGAGGCCGGGTGAGAGCCTCGCCTGTACGATGGAGTTGCGAATTGCCGTCTGAATATTTCGACGATCTTGAAACCCGCGATCCTGCCGCCCGCGAAGCCGATCTGTTCACGCGTCTGCCGCAGCAAATCGCGCACGCGTTGAAAGCGTCCGGCTGGGCAAAGCAGCTCGCCGGTATCGACGCCGTGAAAATCACCAGCCGCGCCGCACTCGCAAAACTCCCGCTGCTGCGCAAATCCGATCTCGTCGCGCTGCAAAAGGAAAATCCGCCGTTCGCCGGCTTCAACGTCTCGGCCACCGGCAAGGCCAAGCGGCTGTTCATGTCGCCCGGTCCGATCTTTGAGCCGGAAGGTTTAGGCGAAGACATCGGCGGCGTGGCGCGCGCATTGTTCGCGGCGGGCTTCCGCGCCGGTGACATCGTCCACAACTCGTTCTCGTATCACCTGACGCCGGGCGCGTTCATTCTCGAAGCCGGTGCGCACGCGCTCGGCTGCGCGGTTATTCCCGGCGGCACCGGCAACACGGAATCCCAACTGGACGCCATCGCGCATTTCAGACCCACGGGCTACATCGGCACGCCGGATTTTCTGAAAATCCTGCTCGATACGGCGGAGAAAACCGGCAAGGACGCATCCTCGATCAGGCGCGGGCTTGTTTCCGGCGCGGCGCTGCCGCCATCGCTGCGCGATGAACTCGGCAGGCGCGGCGTCACGGTGCTGCAATGCTACGCCGTCGCCGAAGTCGGCGTGATTGCCTACGAGAGCAAAGCGTCGCTGAATGGTGGCGGGATGATCGTGAACGAAAACATCATCCTCGAAATCGTGCGGCCCGGTACCGGCGACCCGGTGGCGGAAGGCGAAGTCGGCGAGGTCGTCGTGACGTCGTTCAACGCCGACTATCCGATGATCCGCCTTGCGACCGGCGACATGTCCGCCATCATGGCCGGCGCGTCACCGTGCGGGCGCACCAACACGAGGATCAAGGGCTGGATGGGGCGCGCGGACCAGACCGCGAAAGTGAAGGGCATGTTCGTGCGGCCGGAGCAGGTCGCGGAAGTCGCCAGCCGGCATCCTGAAATTTCCCGCGTCCGGCTCGTCATCGCGCGTGAGGAAGAGCAGGACTGGATGACCCTGCGCGCCGAATGTGCCGCGCCGACCATGGCGCTGGCAGATGCCGTCGCGGTGACGTTGCAGGCGGTGACGAAACTGCGTGGCGCGATTGATTTCGTGAAGCCGGGAAGCTTGCCGAACGACGGCAAGGTGATCGCCGACGAACGGCCGGTGGGTTAGTTGTTGTCATTGCGAGGAGCGAAGCGACGAAGCAATCCCGGTCAGGGAGATGCCGAGCGCACCGCGAACTCGAATACCCTCTCCCCTTGAGGGAGAGGGTGGATCGTTGTGAGCGGAGCGAGCAACGAGCCGGGTGAGGGGTTCAGGTCTTACCGCTTACACCGTAACCCCTCACCCCGCTCGCTGCGCTCGGATACCCTCTCCCTCAAGGGGAGAGGGTATCCGAGCAAGCCGCACACCGTTATTTTGGCGAACGGCTCGGGTCGGAGCTACTTCACCACAATCCGTCCTTCGACACCCGTCTTCAGCGTGCCGATCTTGCGGATATAGACCATCACCTCGTTGGCGAGGATCGGCGAGTCGTCGTCGCGCAGCAGGCGTCTGGCGTTGCGGAACTGCACATAGCCGTCGCCGCCGCGCGCCATGAAGTCGTTGGTTGATACGCGATAGACCCTGGCGTCGTCGAGCGGCACACCGCCTGCCTTGATCGAGACAATGCGGCTGCCCGCGGGCTTGCGCATATCCGCTTCGATGGTGAGCCCCGACACCTGCGGAAACCGGCCGCCGCCTTGCGGCAGCACGCCGAGGCCGTTCTCCAGCGCGGCGCGCAAGTCGCGCCCGGGCACTTCCAGCATGACCGTGCGGTTGCCGAACGGCATTTCCGCCAGCACGTCGCGGCGGGTGATGGCCGTGCCGGGCGGATAGACCTTGCCGGCGCGAATGCCGCCGCCGTTCACGATGGCGACTTCGGCGCCGGTGAGGTCGCGCATGGCGTCGGCGATCACATTGCCGATGGCGGCCTCGCGCGTGCGCACGGTGGCGTTGCGGCTGTCGAGTTCGACGGCGGTGGTGCCGAGTGGCACGTCCATCTCGCGCGTCAAATCCCGCTCATAGACGCCCACCGCCGCAAGCATGTCGGGGTCCGGCGTGACGGTCGCGGTGTCGATGACGCGGAAGTTCGGCCACCATGTCACCGTGCGCTTGCCGTTCTTCTCGCTGACGTCGATATCGACGTCGATGGCGGTGACATAATTCGCATCGTAGTTCGATTCGACAATCGCATTGCAGCCGTCGAACCAGGCGAACAGGTCGTGGGTATGGCCGGTGAGCAGCAGATCGACGGCCTGGGTGGCGGCGATTTCCATGGCCTGCGCGCGGGTCACATGGGCAACACCGACCACGAAGTCCGCGCCTTCGGCGCGCAGCGCATCGGCCTGGCTTTTCAGGGTTGCGACCGAAGGCGAAAATTTCAGGTCTTCGGGGTTTGAGGCGCGCGCCGAATCGTCGAAGGCCGCGCCGGTCAGGCCGATCCTGACGCCATCGTGGGTCAGGATGGTGCGGTCGACGAAACCCGGCAGCGGCTTGCCGTCCGCATGGCGCAGGTTGGCGGCGAACAGCGGAAATTTCGCTTCGCCCATGCGCTGGAAAAACACGTTCTTGCCAAAATCGAATTCGTGATTGCCCGGCGTGAAAATGTCCGGCTTGACGAGGTTGGTGAGTGCGACGATATGCGCGCCGCGGTCGAACCCGGACATGATCGAAGGCGAGATCGTGTCGCCGGCATGGGCGAAAATCACCCGATTTCCCGTTGCAGTCCCCTTGGCGCGTTCCGCCTTCACCACGGCGGCGAGCCGGGCGAAACCGCCGCGCGCCTTGCCGTCCGCCAGTACCTGCTCGCTCATCAGGTAGATGTCGTTGACCAGCACGAATGTGATGCGCCGGCCCTGCGCGAGCGCGCGCAACGGGTCGGTGGCGACGACGACCAGCGAGGCAAGAACGGGGCGGAAAATGGCGCGGCGGGTCGTCTTCATCCGGCTTGCTTCACAATTTCTGGCGCCGACGGTGCGGCGCGCGTACCCCTAGCACGCGCCACGGGTTCGGGCTATCGCTATGGCGGAACAGCGGACGGAAGTCATGAGTGAAGTAACTGCGGCGGCGGGCCAGATCGGCGTGCTGCTGGTCAATCTCGGAACGCCCGAAGCCGCGACGGCGCCCGCCGTGCGGCGCTACCTGCGCGAGTTTCTCACCGACCGCCGGGTGATCGAGAATCAGGGCCTGCTGTGGAAGCTCATTCTCAATGGCATTATCCTGCCGCTGCGGCCGCGCACCAAGGCGCACGCCTATGCGAGAATCTGGAATACGGCGGCGGACGAGTCGCCGCTCAAGACCATCACCCGCGCGCAGGCCTCGAAACTTTCCGCGGCGCTTGCCACCGAACACAAGAACGTCGCCGTCGACTGGGCGATGCGTTACGGCCTGCCGTCGATCCCGGATCGCGTCGAGCGGCTGCGTGCGCAGGGCTGCGACCGCATTCTGGTCATGCCGCTGTATCCGCAGTATGCCGCCGCCACCACCGCGACCGTCGCCGACAAGGTGTTCCGTTCGCTGATGAAGATGCGCGCGCAGCCGTCCGTGCGCATCGCGCATCCTTATTACAACGATCCGGTCTACATCGAGGCGCTGGCGAATTCGGTGACGGCGTCGCTCGCCGGATTGCCGGTGCCGCCGGAAATGATTATCGCGTCGTTCCACGGCATCCCGAAGAAATACGCCGACAGGGGCGACCCCTATCCGGTGCACTGCATGGAAACCGCGCGGCTGCTGCGCGAGCGGCTCGGGCTTTCAGAAGACAAGTTCATGATGACGTTCCAGTCGCGCTTCGGGCCGTCGGCATGGCTGAAGCCTTACACCGACAAGACCATTGGCGCGCTGGCGCGCAAGGGCGTGCGGCGCATCGCGCTGGTCATGCCGGGTTTTGCCGCCGACTGCCTTGAGACGCTGGAAGAAATCGCCATCGAGAATGCGGAAGTGTTCAAGCGCTATGGCGGCGAGCAGTTCACCGTCGTGCCGTGCCTGAACGACAGCGCGGGCGGCATGGCGGCGATTGGCTCCGTGGTGAAGCGCGAATTGCAGGGCTGGGTTTAATCCCGGCGCATTTTATAAAAGTCAGCTTTTTGCGACGTGCGCCTTAGCGTCTTTTGTGTGGCGGGCGCTGGCACGCCGCGAAAAAAATCGTGCAAAAAACATGTACGCCGCCCGGATTGCGGCCCCATCCGCCATTACCCATATACAGTACGGATCGAATGACCGGGCGTAATCCCGGGATGGCGCGCAAGCGTGTAACGGTCGCGTCGTCGCAATTTCTCAGGGGAGGATTCCGATGGGCTTCGGCGGCTTCGATATTTTCACGATCTTGCTGGTTTTCCTTGCCGTGCTGGCGCTGTTTCTCGGGGTCAAGATGGTGCCGCAGGGCTACACCTGGACCGTCGAGCGGTTCGGCCGTTACACCCATGTTCTTTCGCCCGGACTGAATCTCATCTTTCCGTTTGTCGATGGCATCGGCCGGAAGATGAACATGATGGAGCAGGTGGTCGATGTTCCGCAGCAGGAAGTCATCACCAAGGACAACGCCTCGATCACGGTGGATGGCGTCGTGTTCTTCCAGGTCGTCGATGCGGCCAAGGCGAGTTACGAAGTCGCCAATCTCGGTCAGGCGATTCTCACGCTGACGATGACGAACATCCGCTCCGTCATGGGCGGCATGGACCTCGACCAGAATCTTTCCCATCGTGACGAGATCAACGAGCGGCTGCTGCGGGTTGTCGATGCGGCGGTCTCGCCGTGGGGTGTCAAGGTCAACCGCATCGAGATCAAGGACATCGTTCCGCCCGCCGATCTTGTCGAGGCGATGGGACGGCAGATGAAGGCCGAGCGCGTCAAGCGCGCGGACATCCTGCAGGCGGAGGGTCTGCGCCAGTCCGCCATCCTGAAAGCGGAAGGCCAGAAGCAGTCGCAAATTCTCGAAGCCGAAGGCCGCAAGGAAGCAGCCTTCCGTGACGCTGAAGCGCGCGAGCGGCTGGCGGAGGCCGAAGCCATGGCGACCAATGCGGTCAGCGCCGCGCTCGCCAACGGCAACGTGCAGGCGCTCAACTACTTCATCGCGGACAAATACATCAAGGCCTTTGCCGAGTTCGCGCACTCGCCAAACCAGAAGGTGCTGATGATGCCGATAGAAGCGACGAGCATTCTCGGCGCGCTCTCCGGTATTGCCGAGATTGCCAAGTCGTCGTTTGGCGACGAAGGCCCGAAGCCTGCATCGCCACCACCGCGTTCCGGGCCGACCGGGCCTGTCATGGGCGGGTTCGGTCAGCCGAAAAGCCAGGGGTAGGCCATGCTGTCGCTCATCGCTTCGCTCGGCGCCTGGAGCTGGTTCGTTGCGGCGGTGCTGCTGTTCATTCTGGAAGCGATTGCGCCCGGCGCCTTCATGCTGTGGCTTGGCCTCGCGGCCACTGCCGTCGGCGCGGTGTCGCTCTTCATGGTGTGGTCATGGCAGGCGCAGTGCATCGTCTTTGTCGTCTTGTCGGCTGCGGCGTTCCCGCTGTGGCGGCGGGTCGGACGTGCGCTGCCGAAGCCGACCGACCAGCCGTTTCTCAACCAGCGTGCGTCGGTCCTTGTCGGGCGGACATTCACGCTCGACAAGCCGATTGTCGCCGGCGCGGGCACGATGAACATCGACGACACGATCTGGCGTGTCAGTGGACCCGACATGCCCGAGGGCGGCCGGGTCCGCGTCGCGCGGACCGACGGCGTCATGCTGATCGTCGAGCCGGCAGGCGCGTGATATGCGACCTTCGGGAAACTGATCTGGCGCGACAGTTCTCAGGTCTCTTGTCCCGGACGAGCGCGCATCGCGCGCGATGATCCGGGACCCAGGGTTGCAATACGGATTAGAGATTTTTAGTGCTGGGTCCCGGATCTCCATCCACTCGGCAAGCGCCTCGCTTCTGTCGTCCGGGACACGAGACCATTTACTGATGCGATAAAAGCAGCCCCTACGACAGCTTCTCGATCTTCGCCAGCGCGACGTACTTTCCCCAGTCCTTGATGCCCTGCTCAAGCAATTGATGCGCGAGCTTGGCGTTGCCGGGGAAAATGGACGAGCCGGTATTCGCCAGGAATGTTTTGACGTCGGGTTGCGGCACGATCGCGTTGAACTCTTTTTCGAGCCTGTCGAGAACCGGCTTCGGTACGCCCTTCGGCGTATGCACCGACCACCACGAGAACACGTCGGAGTTCATGATGCCGGATTCGGCCGAGCCGGGAATATTGGGAAGCGCGTCAACGCGGTCCTTGGTCGTCACGCACAGCGGCCGCAGTCTGCCGGCGGCAATCGGTGCGGCGCTGCCCGCGGGGTCGATATAGATGAACGCCAGATTGTCGGTGCCGGTCATCTCCTGGACCGCCGCCTGGGATTCCTTGTATTTGATTTCGACGGTGTTGAGTCCGAACTGCTGCTTGAACAGTTCGGCGCTGACGAGGCTCACCGTCGAGACCGAGCCGTAGGATGCCTTGTCGCCCTGTGTCTTCAGGTATGCCGCCAGGTCGGCGACCGTCTTGTGCGGGCTCTTTGCCGGCACCGTCAGGATGAACGGCAGCTTGAACAGTGTCGTGACGTGTTCGAAATCGTTGAGCGGGTCGTAGTTGAGCTTGGAATAGAGATGCGGCGCGATGGCCAGGAGGTTGGTCGGCGCGATGTAGATCGTGTAACCGTCAGGCTTGCTTCGCGCGACGTATTCGTTGGCGATGTTGCCGAACGAGCCGACCTTGTTCTCCACGACGACGGTCTTGCCGATGGCGTCCTGGAGTTTCTTGGCGAAGAAACGCACGTAGATGTCCGCGCCGGAACCTGCCGGAAACATGCAGATGGTGTGGATTTCCTTTGCCGGCCACGCATCCTGCGCGAAGGCCGAGGAGAGAATCGTTGGTGCGGCGAGCGCCGCTCCGGCAGACGACACCAGCAGCTTGCGGCGAGACAGCATGTGCGATCCTCCCTGAACCCTGTTCCGGCGGCTTCTTTGCCGCCAGGTGGGAGGGAGTTTAGCGGGTCCGCCGATGGTTGTCATTGCGAGGAATGTGATGGGTTTCGCTGCGCTCTACCCATCCTACGGCGGACTCGCATTTTGCCTGTAGGATGGGTAGAGCGCAGCGAAACCCATCATTGAAAATAGGAGCCGATGCAGGCGGTTGTGCGCTACGCCACGCCCACGCGCAGCAAATCATGCAGATGCACGATGCCAATCACCTTCTGGACGGCGGTCTTGTGGCCCTCGACCACGAACAGCGCCGTGATTTTTGAGGAATTCATGATTTCCAGCACTTCGCTCGCCAGTTGATCGGCGCGCACGGTGATCGGCTTCGGAGTCATGATCGCCTCGACCTTCTGCTCCAGCAGGTCGGATCGCATGTGACGGCGCAGATCGCCATCGGTGATGATGCCGGTCAGCTTGCCCTGGCCGTCGGCGATACCGACGCAGCCAAAGCCCTTGGCCGTCATGGTCACGATGGCTTCCGACATCAGCGCGCCGGTCTGCATCAGCGGCACCGGCTCGCCGGTGTGCATGAAGTCGCGCACGAATTTCAGCAGCGCGCCGAGTCTTCCGCCCGGATGCAGGTCGCGGAATTGCAGCGCCGTGAAGCCGCGGCTTTCGAGCAGCGCAATCGCCAGCGCATCGCCGAGCGCAAGCTGCATCAGCGAGGAGGTCGTCGGCGCGAGATTGTGCGGGCAGGCTTCGCGTGCGGCCGGCAGCGCCAGCGTCACATCGGCGGCGGTGCCGAGTGTCGAGCCGGATTCTGCGGTGATTGCGATCAGTGGAATTTTGAAGCGGCGCGAATAGTCGATCATGTTCTTGAGTTCGGCGGTTTCGCCGGACCATGACAGCGCCAGGATCACGTCGTCGCTGGTCACCATGCCGAGGTCGCCATGGCTGGCTTCCGCCGGATGGACGAAGAAGGCCGGTGTGCCGGTCGAAGCCATGGTCGCCGCGATCTTGTGGGCGACGTGGCCGGACTTGCCCATGCCGGAGACGATGACGCGGCCTTTCGCGTTGCGGATCGTCTCGACCGCGGCGATGAAGGGTGCACCCAGGCCGTTCTGCATTGCTGCCGAAAGGGCGGCCACGCCGCCGGCTTCAGCCTCCAGCGTGCGCAGCGCCGAGGCGATCAGGGCTGGGCCTTCGGCATCGGCGGAAGCGGTCATTTGCGGCTTGCTGGTTGTCGAGGCGCTGTTGGGCATTCCGTCTCCGAGTCCGCCGGATAAGGCGGGTGTTGGGCCATCCTAGCACGCGGGAGGCCGGCGAAGCGACCTCCAAGGGGTCCGGCCGGGCGGTATCAACCTGTTGTTAACCATCGTGATTTAACTCCCGTTAACCAAGTGATTGCCGCTCGTCGGCCGTGAGGACGGAAAGTGCCGCGTCTTCGCATGCGTTCGCTCTTGCTGCCGGGGCTTGCCGCGCTTTCCAGCGCGTTGCTGTCCTTGCCGGCGCTTGCCCAGATGGCGAGCGAGTTTCAGCCGGTGCTCGATCCCGGCTCTCCCGCGAAACCGAAATTCGAACAGCAGACGGCGCCGGTGAAATCCGGCCCGGCGAAATTCGGCGATCTCAAGCCGCGCAGCACCTTGCGGTTCAAGTTGTCGGAGACTGCCGACACGATGGGCGAGGCGGCATCGGTTTCGGGCTTCGACTCCAGCAATGCACGCAAGAAGAAAAAGAAGGGCAAGGCCGCGCTGCGTCCGCCGCCGCTCCTCGATCCCGCACAGGCCGCGACCGCGCGCACGATTTTGCGCGGGCCGCCGCAGCTCTACACGCGCCAGTTCGTGCCGGTCGATCTCACGGCGACGGGAAATCTCGGCCGCCCGCCCGTGCTGGTGCCGGTGCATCGCCGCCCGCTGCCGGAAGTCGATGTCTATGCCCCGGTCGGTATTCGCGGCGGCTCTTTCAGTTTCTATCCGGCGGTTGAACTTACCGGCGGCTACGACACCAATCCGCTCAAGCGCAAGACCGGCCCGGAGGCGGGCCTGTTCATCGTCGCGCCGGAACTGCGCGTGAAGTCCGAATGGCAGCGTCATGAAGTGCGCGCCGAGTTGCGCGGCTCCTACACGACCTATTCGCGTAACTTCGGTACTTCCGCCAGCAATCCCGCCGACTGCAACTGCGTTGGCGACGCGGCGACCGCTGTGGCGCTGACCAATTCGGGCATCCCGAACAAACTCGACCGCCCGGACTTCAATGCGCGCGTGAATACCCGCCTCGACACCTATCAGGGCAGCCACGCCGACGCCGAAGCGCGCTTCATCGTCGGCACCGACAATCCCGGCTCGCCAAACATCACGGCGGGCTTGTCGCGCCTGCCGATCTATACGCAGGTCGGCGGCACGCTTGGCTATACGCGCAACTTCAACCGTCTCGATCTCACGCTGAAGGGCGGCATCGACCGCATCGCCTATCAGCCATCGTTGCTGCTGGACGGTTCATCGACCACCAATACCGACCGCGATTTCAACGCCTATGCGATGGCGTTCCGCGCCGGCTATCAGCTGCGGCCGGGCGTCGAACCGTTTGCGGAAGTCTCGGTCGACAAGCGCGTGCACGACCAGGTCGCCGACCGCAACGGATTGAAGCGCGACTCCGATGGCGTCACCGGCCGCGTGGGTTCCACCTTCGAGATGACGCGCTATCTGGTCGGCGAAGTCTCCGCCGGCTACACCACGCGGCAATACAAGGACACCAGCCTGCCGACTGTGTCCGGCCTTGTCGCCGACGCTTCGCTGATCTGGACGCAGAGCGCGCTGACGACCTACACGCTGACCGCGAAATCGGCTGCGGACGAAAGCATCATCGCTGACGTGTCAGGCGCGCTGCGGCGCGACTTTACCGTCGGCGTCGATCAGTCGTTCCGGCGCTGGCTGGTGGGTTCGCTCAAGGCGGGCGCGGGCTTCGACCACTATATTTCCAGCGGCCCGACACGCGAGGACCAGCGGTTCTTCCTGTCGGCGGCGCTGGTCTACAAGCTGTCGCGCGAGTGGCAGGTCAAGGGCGAGGTTCGCCACGAGTGGCTCAATTCGACGGCGGCGGGTGTCGATTACACCGCCGACATCTTCCTGATCGGGGTGCGGTGGCAGCGCTGATGCCGCACGGCACTGCGGATAACGCGTAGTTGCCGCACCCTGTCGTTTGCGAGGGTTGAACCTGTAAGGGTTGAACCTGCAACACGTTTCCGCCAAAGTCGTCGCACACCGCGACGGCGCGGTGCGGAGCGTGGAATGGCTGAAAGCGGAAAACCGGCCGGGTTGCGCGTCGGCCTGTTCGTGACCTGTCTCGTCGATCTGATGCGCCCGTCGGTCGGCTTCGCTGCCGTGAAGCTGCTGGAGGATGCCGGCTGCACGGTCGAGGTTCCGCTGCAATCGTGCTGCGGGCAACCGGCGTTCAACTCCGGCGACCGCCAATCCGCGCGCGCCATCGCCGAGCAGGTGATCGACGCGTTCGAGGGCTACGACTATATCGTTGCGCCGTCGGGCTCCTGCACCGGCATGCTGAAGGCGCATTACCCCGAACTGTTCACCGGCGATCCGAACTGGCGCGGACGCGCCGATGCGTTTGCCGCCAGGTGCTACGAACTCGTTTCGTTTCTGGTCGATGTGCTGCACGTCGAGCGCGTCACCGCGGATTTCCCCGGCCTCGTGACCTATCACGACTCGTGTTCGGGATTGCGCGAACTCGACATTCACGCGCAGCCGCGCCGCCTCCTTGGCACCGTGAAGGGCCTGACCCTGACCGAGATGAAGGACGCCGACGTCTGCTGCGGTTTCGGCGGCACGTTCTGCGTGAAGTATCCCGACATTTCCAACGCCATCGTCACCAAGAAGGCGAAAAATGTCGCGGCGACCGGCGCGCATACGCTGCTCGCCGGCGATCTCGGTTGCCTGATGAACATGGCCGGCAAGATCCAGCGCGAAGGCAAGGACATCGACGTGCGCCATGTCGCCGAAGTGCTGGCGGGCATGACCGGCGAACCCGCCATTGGCGCGTCGGCCTCGGAGCGCAACCAGTGACGACGGTCGCGACCTCACCCCGCTTCAAGGACAACGTGCGCGAGGCGCTGGTCGATCCGAACCTGCAGACCGCGCTGAGTTTCGTCGAGGTGAACTTCATCGCGCGGCGGCAGGAAGTCGCCGACAAGCTCCCCGAATTCGAGCAGTTGCGCGACAGTGCGCGCGACATCAAGAACCACACGCTGGCGCATCTCGATCTCTATCTTGAAGCCTACGAGCAGCGCGTCGTCGCCCAGGGCGGCAAGGTGCACTACGCCGTGACGGCAGACGACGCCTGCAAGATCGCGCTCGACCTTTGCCGCCAGCTTGGCGCGAAGACCGTGACCAAGGGCAAGTCGATGATCGGCGAGGAAATCGGCATCAATGCCTTCCTCGAAGCCAATGGCGTGACGCCGGTCGAAACCGATCTCGGCGAATACATCATCCAGCTGCGTGGAGAGCTGCCCTCGCACATCATCGCGCCGGCGGTGCATCTCACCAAGGCGCAGGTCGAGGCGGATTTCCGCCGCGTCCATACCCACCTGCCGCATGACCGCAACATGGCCGAGCCGGAAACCATGCTGGCCGAAGCGCGCGCCGTGCTGCGCGAGAAATTTCTCGCCGCCGATGTCGGCATCACCGGCGCGAATTTCCTGATCGCGGAAACCGGCTCGTCGATTATCGTCACCAACGAAGGCAATGGCGACCTGACGCAGACCTTGCCCAAGGCGCATATCGTGCTGGCGTCGATTGAAAAACTGGTGCCGACGCTCGAAGACGCAGCCCAGATGCTGCGCGTGCTGGCGCGTTCGGCGACGGGCCAGGAAATGTCGGTCTACACGACGCTCTCGACCGGCCCGCGCCGTGCGGAAGATCTCGACGGTCCCGGCGAATATCACGTCATCATTCTGGACAATGGCCGCTCGGCGATGCTGGGCGGGCAATTCCGCGACATGCTCCGCTGCATCCGCTGCGGCGCCTGCATGAACCATTGCCCGGTCTATCATGCGGTCGGCGGCCACGCCTATGGCTGGGTCTATCCCGGCCCGATGGGCGCGGTGCTGACGCCAAGCCTGATTGGAGTTGATAAAGCCGGCAACCTGCCGAACGCCTCGACGTTCTGCGGCCGCTGCGAGGAAGTCTGCCCGGTCCGCATTCCGCTGCCGAAATTGATGCGGCACTGGCGCGAACGCGAATTCGAGCGGCACCTGTCGCCCGGCACGGTGCGCGCCGGACTTGGCTTGTGGGCTTTCTTCGCCCGGCGTCCGCGCCTCTATGGCTTCGCAACCGGAATCGCCGCGCGGGTTCTCACGTTCTTTGGCCGCTCGCGCGGACGCTTTGGCTGGCTGCCGCTTGCGGGTGGCTGGACGAAGCATCGCGAATTCCCCTCGCCGCAGGGCAAGACGTTTCAGGCGCAATGGCAGCGCCGCATGGAGCGCCGGCCATGAACGCGCGCGATACCGTCTTCGCGTCGATCCGCAGCGCGCTTGCCGTCAACGGCCAGGAAGCGCCGCGCCGCCGGGAAGTTGCGGACCGCCTCGCCGGTCATCCGGCCGGCGTCGTGCCGCAGCGTGGCAACCTGCCGCCGCAAGCGCGTCTCGCGCTGTTCGTGAAAATGATGGAAGCCGCGGCGGGAACGGTGACGGCCGTTGCCAGTATCGACGAAGTGCCGGCTGCTGTCGGCACATTCCTGCGCCGTTACAATCTGCCGCTCGCCGTGCGCCGCGGCGGCGATGAAAAACTTGGCGGCGTGCCGTGGTCGAACGAACCTGCGCTCGAAATGTCGGTCGGCCCGTCGGATGGTGCGCAGCTCACCTCGGTGTCCCATGCGTTCGGTGCGGTGGCGGAAACCGGCACGCTGGTGATGACCGCAAGCCCGGATAATCCGACCACGCTGAATTTCCTGCCCGATAACCACATCGTCGTGCTCGACGCCAAGGATGTCAGCGGTGACTTCGAAACCTCGATTGGAAAGCTGCGCGAGAAGTACGGGGCGGGGGCGCTGCCGCGCGTCGTTAACATGATTACCGGCCCGTCACGCTCGGCCGATATCGAGCAGACCCTGATCCTCGGCGCCCATGGCCCGCGCCGCCTGCATGTGGTCGTGGTTGGCGAGCCTTGAGCCAAGCCATTGATTGAATGGTGTTAACCATAGCCGGGCAGCCGGTTACGATTGCACACACTATTTGAAGCATTTGCGGGTACGTTCACCCAAAATCCTGGTGTAAAACGCCGGTGAATTCGGGGCTGACAGGAACATTATGGCGCGCAAGTATTTTGGTACCGACGGCATTCGCGGTCGTGCAAACGGCGTAATCACGCCGGATCTCGCGCTGCGCGTCGGTCAGGCGACCGGCCTTGTGTTCCAGCGCGGCGACCATCGCCATCGCGTCGTCATCGGCAAGGATACGCGTCTGTCGGGCTACATGATCGAAACCGCGCTGGTCGCGGGTTTCACCTCGGTCGGCATGGACGTGATGCTGCTTGGCCCGATGCCGACGCCGGCCGTCGCGATGCTGACGCGCTCGATGCGCGCCGACCTTGGCGTGATGATTTCTGCCTCGCACAATCTCTATGACGACAACGGCATCAAGCTGTTTGCGCCCGACGGTTTCAAGCTGACCGACGAGGACCAGGCCCAGATCGAGGAATTGATCGACACCGATCTGTCCAAGCGGCTTGCGGCCTCGGCCGATCTCGGCCGCGCCAAGCGCATCGACGGCGTGCACGACCGTTACATTGAATTCGCCAAGCGCACCCTGCCGAAAAACCTTTCGCTCGATGGCCTGCGCGTCGTCGTCGATTGCGCCAACGGCGCGGCTTACAGCGTTGCCCCCGCCGCGCTGTGGGAACTCGGCGCGGAAGTATTTTCCGTCGGCGTCGAGCCGGACGGCTTCAACATCAACAAGGATTGCGGCTCGACTTCGCCCGCCGCGCTTTCCGCCAAAGTGCGCGAGATGCGCGCCGACATCGGCATTGCGCTCGATGGCGACGCCGACCGCGTCGTGATCGTCGATGAACTCGGCCATGTCGTCGATGGCGACCAGATCCTCGCGGTGATCGCGGAAAGCTGGCAGGAAGACGGCCGGCTGTCGAAGCCCGGCATCGTCGCCACCGTGATGTCGAACTACGGCTTCGAGCGTTATCTCAATTCCATCGGCATCGAACTCATCCGCACGCAGGTCGGCGACCGCTATGTACTCGAGCAGATGCGCGAGCATGGCTACAATATCGGCGGCGAGCCTTCCGGCCACATCATCCTGTCCGATCACACCACGACCGGCGACGGCTTTGTCGCGGCACTGCAGGTGCTGGCAGTCGTGAAGAAGCGCGGCCGCCCGGTCTCGGAAATCTGCCATCGCTACGATCCGCTGCCGCAGATCATGAAGAACGTGCGCTATCGCAACGGCAAGCCGCACGAGGACTCCAAGGTCATCAAGGCGATCAGCGCCGGCGAGCAGCGGCTGAACGGCCACGGCCGGGTACTGGTGCGCGCCTCCGGCACCGAGCCTGTGATTCGCGTCATGGCGGAAGGCGACGACAAGGTTCTGGTCGAGGACGTCGTTGACGGGATCGTCGATGTACTCAACGAGGTCGCCGCGTAATTTCCTGACAGCGGCCGTCCGGTAAACAATTCCTTAATTTCATCGCAGCTCGTGCGTTGCCTGCGCAGCTTATTCGCGCGCCATGGCGCGAAAATGCGACCTTGCGCAGGTGCGCTTTGCGATCCTCAACAGAGTCTTAACAAGCATTGTCCGCTCCGCCGCAGGCGCAGAAGTGCCGGTGTCGCCGCAAATACTAACGGGTCTTAAAATTCGCGGTTAAGAAGTAAGGTTAAGCCGCCCTTAAGGGTTTTTTGCGACCGTCCAACCATTCGGTGGTGTGCCCGGCGTTCTTGCGCCGGTCAGACAGATGGGTTGAGTTATGGGGTTGGGCCGAGCGAAACTGTTTTTGCTCAGCGGTGTTGCAGTGCTTGCGATGGATAGTGTTGCGTTGAGCGCAGACTATCCGATGCAGCCGCCACCGCCGCCGCAATACTATCCGCCGCCGCCACAGCCATACTATCCGCCGCAGCCGATCTACCAGCAGCAGCCCGTCTATCAGCAGCAGCCGGTGTATCAGCCGCCGCAGCCGGTCTATCAGCCGCCACCACCGCCGCAGCAATACTATCAGCCGCCGCCGGTGTACGCGCCGCCGCCGGTTGCCTATCAGCCGCCACCGCCACTGCCGCAAATTTATGTGCCGCCGTCGCCGATCGTTCACCAGGTGAATTATCAGGGCAGCTATCAGGCAGGCTACCGGGGTGGCGTTGCGTGCACCAATTGCAGCGGCTGGTATCTGCGCGGCGATATCGGCATGACCAACCAGAAGGTCGATCATCTCTACAACGTCCTTTACGACGATCCGGGAGCCAATGTTGTCAGCGTCAACAAGGGTTTCGACAGCGGCGCTGTTCGGCATCGGTGTTGGCTATGAACTCAACAAGTGGCTGCGCGCCGACGTGACGGGTGAATATCGCGGCAAGACCAATTTCCGCGGGCTCGACACTTACGGCGGCGGTTCGGGCGTCGATGACTACTACGCATCGAAGTCGGAATGGCTGTACCTCCTGAACCTGTATGCCGATCTCGGCACCTGGTGGTGCCTGACGCCGTTCGTCGGCGTCGGTCTTGGCACGGCCAAGGCCAACATCTTCGACTTCCGTGACGTCAACGTGCCGACCGGCGGCGTTGCCTTCGGCCGCGATGCTTCCAAGTGGAACGTCGCATGGGCGGTTCATGCCGGCGTCGCATACGAAGTTTCAAGCACGCTGAAACTCGAACTGTCCTATCGCTACGTCCGTCTCGGCGATGGCATCACCGGCGATCTGACGACCTATCAGGGAACGAACAACATCAAGAATCCGATGGAGTTCAAGGAAATCACCTCGCAGGACATCAGGCTCGGATTCCGCTGGATGTTCGACTGCTGCGACGTGGCGCCGCCGCAACCGCCGGTCGTCTATCAGCCGCCGCCGGTTTATCAGCCGCCGCCATTGATGCGCCGGGGCTAGTCGCAGACAGCCACACGTTGCGTTGTGTTTAGTTAGGAAGGACAAGCGTTATGAAGAGTTACAAGCTGCCGGGCCTTGTTTGTGCCGCGAGCCTCGCATTCATCGCGACCGCGGATGCGGCGGATCTTCCGCCGCTCGATCTGCCGGAGTGGCGCGCGCCAAAGCCGGTGCAGGAATTCTTCTCGCCCTGGTACGTGCGCGTCGATGCCGGCTATCGCTCCAGCGAAGCGTCGGGCGGCATTGCGTTCGGCAATCCGATCAGATCGACCAAGATCGAAGACTCGCCGACCATCGGCGGCGGCTTTGGCGCCAAGTGGAACTGGCTGCGCGCCGACCTCACCGTCGATTACGGCGGGCAGACGAAATTCCTCGGCACGACGTCGCTCGGCGCGCCGGAAGTGATCCAGCGCATGCAGAACCTCACCACACTGGCGAACGGCTATCTCGATCTCGGCACCTGGTGGGGCTTCACGCCCTATGTCGGTCTCGGTGCGGGCTACACCTATCTCAAGCCGGCGGAGCTCACGCGGTCGGGCGTGATGCAGACCGTCACCAATAACACCTGGAATTTCAGCTGGGCCGCGATGGCAGGCACGACGATTTCGCTGTCGTCGAATCTGCTGATCGACCTGAATTACCGTTATCTTGACATGGGCGAGACGACGACCAACGTGCCGAACGGCGGCAATGTGAACTATGGCAGCTGGACCGCGAACGAGTTTCGCCTCGGTCTGCGTTACCTCATCCAGTAGTCCGATAAATCCAGTAGCCTCATTGTCTTAGCGCCTGCAGCGGCGCGGGCGAGGGGAGTAGCAACAACGGACGCGCTTGACGAAGCGCGTCCGTTTGCCTATCTCCGGCGGTGGGACACCCTTCCCCACCGAAGGGCAACCATCTGGAAGGATGGATGCGATGACAGACATGAAGCCCTGCGTGCGCCCGGTTACCCCGCACTTTTCGTCCGGCCCCTGCGCCAAGCGCCCCGGCTGGTCCTTACAAGCCCTCACAGATTCAGCCCTCGGCCGTTCGCATCGCGCGAAGGTCGGCAAGGCGAAGCTCAAGCGCGCCATCGACATGACGCGCGACGTGCTGCAGGTGCCGGCGGATTACCGCATCGGCATCGTGCCGGCCTCCGATACCGGCGCCGTCGAAATGGCGCTGTGGTCGCTGCTGGGCGCGCGCGCCGTAACCACCGTCGCGTGGGAATCCTTCGGCGAAGGTTGGGTCGCGGATGTCGTCAAGGAATTGAAGCTCAAGGACGTCACGACGCTCAAGAGCGGCTACGGCGAATTGCCGGATCTTTCCAAGATCGATTTCAAATCCGACGTGGTGTTCACCTGGAACGGCACGACCTCGGGCGTGCGCGTGCCGAATGGCGATTTCATTCCGGCTGACCGCGAAGGCCTGACGATCTGCGACGCGACTTCCGCCGCGTTCGCGCAGAAGCTCGATTTCGCCAAGCTCGATGTTGTCACCTTCTCATGGCAGAAGGCGCTCGGCGGCGAAGCCGCACACGGGATGCTCATTCTTTCGCCGCGTGCGGTGGCTCGGCTTGAGAGCCACAAGCCGGCGTGGCCGCTGCCAAAGATTTTCCGTCTCACCAAGGGCGGCAAGATCAACGAAGGCATCTTCGAGGGCGAGACGATCAACACGCCGTCGATGCTGTGCGTCGAGGATTATCTCGACGCGCTCAGCTGGGCAAAATCCATCGGCGGTCTCAATGCGCTGATCGCGCGTGCCGATGCCAACACCAGGGTGCTGGCCGACTGGGCCGCGCGCACCCCGTGGGTGGATTTTCTTGCGGCAAAGGCCGAGATCCGCTCGAACACGTCGGTGTGCCTCAAGGTCGTCGATCCGGCGATCGTGGCGCTGCCGGTCGATGCGCAGGCGGCGTTCGCCAAGAACCTTGCTTCGCTCGTCGAGAAGGAAGGCGCCGGTTACGACCTCGGTCATTACCGCGATGCGCCGCCCGGTCTGCGCAT
Source organism: Hyphomicrobiaceae bacterium (assembly GCA_947472885.1). Classification (GTDB taxonomy): domain Bacteria; phylum Pseudomonadota; class Alphaproteobacteria; order Rhizobiales; family Xanthobacteraceae; genus CANJBX01. The sequence continues at coordinate 3,911 of CANJBX010000002.1, read as the reverse complement.
TTGGTGCGGCGCCACGGTTGAGGCAAGCGACGTCGAGGCGCTCACCGCCTGGCTCGACTGGGCGTTCCAGACCGCCAAGGCCGCGCTGCCAAAGGCGGCGTAAGAGCTAAGTGTTGTCATGCCCCGCGCGAGCGGGGCATCCACCCCACATCATTTCATTTCGACGATCAGGATTATTCCCATGCCCCCCAAGGTTCTCATTTCCGACTCGCTATCGCCCGCCGCCGTGCAGATTTTCAAGGACCGCGGCATCGACGTCGATTTCCAGCCCAAGCTCGGCGCCGACAAGGACAAGCTCGCCGAGATCATCGGCAACTACGACGGCCTCGCGATCCGTTCGGCCACGAAAGTCACGCCGAAGATTCTCGAGAAGGCCACGAAGCTGAAGGTGATCGGCCGCGCCGGCATCGGCGTCGACAATGTCGATATTCCGGCGGCGACGGCGAAGGGCATCATTGTGATGAACACGCCGTTCGGCAATTCGATCACCACCGCCGAACACGCCATCACGCTGATGCTGTCGCTGGCGCGCCAGATCCCGGCGGCGGACGCCTCGACGCAGGCCGGCAAGTGGGAGAAAAACCGCTTCATGGGCGTCGAGATCACTGCCAAGACGCTTGGCGTGATCGGCTGCGGCAACATCGGCTCCATCGTCGCGGACCGCGGCATCGGGCTGCGCATGAAGGTGATCGCCTACGATCCGTTCCTCTCTCCTGAGCGCGCCGTCGATCTCGGCGTCGAGAAGGTCGAGCTTGCGGAGCTGTTCAGGCGCGCCGACTTCATCACGCTGCACACGCCGCTCACCGACAAGACGAAGAACGTCATCGACGCCAAGGCGATTGCTGCGATGAAGAAGGGCGTGCGCATCGTCAACTGCGCGCGTGGCGGTCTGGTTGATGAAGCCGCGCTGCGCGCTGCGCTCGATTCAGGCCAGGTCGCGGGCGCGGCCTTCGACGTGTTCGTCAATGAACCGGCGACCGAGAACGTGCTGTTCAACCATCCGAACGTCGTCTGCACGCCGCATCTCGGCGCGGCCACGACCGAAGCGCAGGAAAATGTCGCGCTGCAGGTCGCCGAGCAGATGTCGGACTATCTGTTGCAGGGCGCGATTTCCAACGCCGTCAACTTCCCGTCGATCACCGCGGACGAAGCGCCCAAGCTCAAGCCCTTCATCGCGCTCGCCGAGAAGCTCGGCTCGTTCGCGGGCCAGCTCACGGATTCCAACATCAGCAAGGTGCAGATCGCCTACGAAGGCGGCGTCTCGCACATGAAGACCAAGGCGCTGACGTCTGCCGCGCTCGCCGGCTTCCTGCGCCCGATGCTCGGCACGGTGAATGTCGTCTCCGCGCCGGTGATCGCCAAGGAGCGCGGCATCGTCGTCGAGGAAGCCACCCGCGAAGCCGCCGGCGACTACGAAAGCCTCATCACGGTGACGGTCATCACCGACCAGCAGACGCGCTGGATTTCCGGCACGGTGTTCGCCGACGGCAAGCCGCGTATCCTCAATATCAAGGGCATCCGCATGGACGCGGAATTCGGTCCGTCGATGGTCTACATCACCAACCTCGACAAGCCGGGCTTCATCGGCAAGTTCTCCGGCACGATGGGCGAGGCAGGCATCAACATCGCGACGTTCCATGTCGGCCGCGAGCAGCCGGGCGGCAACGCCATTGCGCTGATCGAGATCGACGGCGAAATGTCGCCGGAGCTGCTCGCCAAGGTGCAGGCGCTCCCGCAGGTGCAGTCGGCACGGCCGTTGAAGTTCTAGAACGCTGTTAAAGCTGAGGCGGCGTAGGGCGGATGAGCGAAGCGTAATCCGCCAGCTTGTCGTAAAAATGAGGCGGCGGATTACGCCTTTGGCTAATCCGCCCTACGGATTAAGACCTCACCCTGTGCTGCCGTTTGCCTCATTTCATCAATTGTAGCCCCCGCCCATAAGGCCTAGGGTGACACATGAAATTTCCCGCACCTCCATTTTCGACGCCCAATCTGGTCCGCACCGCCAGCGTGCTGGCGGCCGCGCCATGAGCACCAGCTATTATCAGGGCTGCATCATCTCGCTGACCGAACTCGGCAGCCAGTTCGTCAGCAAGATCTACGAAAACGGCAACACCAACTGCGCCTTGTCGGACTCGCCGAAATCGCCGATTGCACTGGGCGAGGGGGCGGCCATCACGGCTGCTCAAAACTTCATCGACGCGCGGCAAAAAAAAGAAGGTTTGCCGCGCTTTTCCTGAACGGAATGCTGCGCCATAGCCCGGCAACGCAGTTATCCATTGTACGGCATCAATAAAGAGTGCCTTGTGTCATCCTTGCAAAGCGAGGAGTCCGCATGCTGCGCCTTTCAGCGTCCATCCTGCTGCTCGCGTTGTGCACCGCCGCTTCCGCCTCGCCGATGATCGAAATGAAGAACGTCAAGGCCGGCGAGGGCTGCGGCGAGCCGTACAGGAAAGTCACCAACGGCCCGGGCATGTGCGCGACTGCCGATGCAAAGGCGCGGATCTGGTGCCCGAACGGAAAATCATTTGAACGAAATGAGATGCCGAACGTTGCAGTGAGCCGGTCGATCTGCAACCTCAGCCAGCTTCCGTGATTTCGGCGCGCACGCCGCGTTGGCCGGCGCGCAGACGCGTGAAAGAACCCGACACCATGGTCTGATCCAACTGCGTTGGATCAGACCCGTCGTTTATCTATTTGGTTGGGCATGATCTGGTCCGAAAACCGGGTCCCACTTTTCGGGATCATGCCCCAGGACAGGTGCTGGCGATGCGAATTCTGGTCGGCTGCGAAATGACCTACGCGTTTCCGCAGGTCACGCCGGTCATCACCATTCTCAACGTTCACTCCTCGCGCGTGTCCGACCTTGAAAGGCCGGATAACCTCGTCACGTCCCCGTCGGTATTCGTCACCGGCTATCGCGATGTGTTCGGCAACTGGTGCAACCGCTTCGTCGCTCCCATCGGCCGCTTCAAGCTGCGCACGGAAACGGTGGTGCGCGACGACGGGCTATGGGACCAGTACGTGCAGCAGGCGGAGCAGTTCACGGTTCAGAACCTGCCGTCGGACACGCTGCAGTTCCTGCTCGGCAGCCGCTATTGTGAGACGGATCGCCTCACCGAGATTGCTTGGAATCTGTTTGGCAAGACGCCGCTGGGCGCGCCGCGCGTCAAGGCGATCTGCGATTACGTCCACGACCACATCAAGTTCGGCTACGAGCATTCGCGCCCGACCCGCACCGCGTTCGAGGCGTTCGAGGAAAAGCGCGGCGTCTGCCGCGATTACGCGCATCTCGCCATCGCGTTCTGCCGCAGCCTCAACATTCCGGCGCGCTATTGCACGGGCTATGTCAGCGACATCGGCCTGCCGCTGCCGCATGCGCCGGGCGACTTCGCGGCCTGGATGGAAGTGTTCCTCGGCGGCCAGTGGCACCTGTTCGATCCGCGCAACAACGATCCGCGCATCGGCAGAATTCTGATTGCCTATGGGCGCGATGCCGCCGACGTGCCGCTGACGCTGACGTTCGGGCCGAACACGCTGCTGGATTTCCGCGTGACGACCGAGGAAGCGCCGGCGGTTTGAGAAGTTTTTGTAGGGCGGGTTAGCCGAAGGCGTAACCCGCCGCATGTATTTTTGAATGGCGGATTACGCTACGCTAATCCGCCCTACGTTTCAGCAGTTCTTGGTGGGACTTCTTGCCTTTTTGGCTATAGGCTTTTCAAGCTTCATGTTTTCATGAAGTTCGAGGGCATTTGCCCGAGAGCGCCATTAGCAGGATGTTGAAAAAGGGTCTTCCCTTGGGCCCGCTAGCGTGATTCCGTCTTGTTAACGCAGGACGGAGGTGAGCGATGCGCGGGATGGATGAGAGATCGGGGTCGCTGTTTTCATACGTCGATCTTGAAGGGCGGATTCCG
>CANJBX010000001.1 GCA_947472885.1 Hyphomicrobiaceae bacterium | reverse complement strand
TTTCGCATGGCTTGGCAGATGCCGCAGGCTCGCCAAGGACTGGGAGTGCCTGAATGGAAAAGCGCTCGCGTTCTTGCGTCTCGCCTCGATCCGACTCATGGTGAGAAAGCTAAGCAATCCTGCTTGAACTTTCCGAACAGACTCTCAGCACGAAAGTCGGATGCGTCCAGCGGTCGAACGCCGCCTGCGCGGCGCGCGTTGCCGCGTTCTGCTCCGCCACGGCGCAGCGCAGCCGCAACGCACGGGTCAGACGCGGCGCAAGAATGTCGAGGAGGCGAAGCTGGCGCTTGCGGCGGTCGCGGTCGTCGTCATGATCGGCAATCGAGTGCGCCGTCATCAGGTTCGGCGCGCGCTCAAGCAGAATGCCGGTCGCGTAATGTCCGAGCCGGTGCGGACGCACGAAGTCATTGAAGTGCTCGGTGCGCAGCAGCTCGTCGTCGGTAATCATCATTTCGGAAAACGACGGCCGCCCGACGGGAACGCGGTCAACGCGCGCAACGTAGGGGCTGTTCTTGACGTAGAACTCGACGTAATCGCGCAATGCGTCTTCGGCAAAGTTTTTCTGGACGGTCAGCCCCGGACTTGGCCTGCCATTCTCGTGGCCGAACAGGGTAACGCGGCTGTCCGGGTAGGCCTGCTCGATCAGATCGATGAATGCGGACCAGCGCTGCGGATCGACGGCAGCCTCATAGATGTGGCCAACCATGTCAGCGACAAAAGCCGGATCCAGTTCATCCAGGGCGCGCATGGCAACAGCCTAATGAAAAGCGGCAGGAGCCGCCAATTCCGTGTACCGGCGAATCGTTGGGTGGCATTTCTTTACCGATAAGTTACCAGTGACGGACCGACCAACTCCCATATGGGGGCAGCTCCCGGCGCATGACGTCGCATGGGCGCAGACCCCGAAAATCTCCCCATCAGGCCTGTCGAACACCCGAAAACACCGCAAAGTGCGCCAAACTCCCGCAGGTTCGCGCCCCGTTCTCGCCGGATTTTACGGGCAGTCAACATGTTGATCCGATACTGTCCCGCGCAGATCACCGCAGTCCGATGACTGCCATTTGACGACCGCCGCCCAGCGCTCCGCCGCGCCGTGCCGCCAGAGATGGATTTTGGGAGATGAACGCCATCGCCAACCGCCGGACCACCCACTGGCGCGCCGTGACGCGAGTTTCCACCGTTATTGCCGTTTCGCTGGCCGTCCTCGCAGCGCCCGCCTTCGCGCAGGCGCCGGCATGGCCAACCGACGGCCAGCAGCAGGCTGCCCCTTCCGGCCCGGCCTGGCCGGCCGATGGCGGCGGGCAGCAGGCGCGTCCGACCGGCGTCGCCCCCGCTCCGATGATGGGTGCGCCGGGCGGCTTCGGACCTCCCCAGGGCGGACGTCCGCCGGGCATGGCTCCGGGAGGCCCCGGTGGCATGGGCATGGGACCGCCGCCGAACGAGCAGCAGCAGAAATGCGTCGGCGAATTCAACCGGCTGCGCGGCGAAGTCGACAGGAAGGGCCAGGTCGCCAAGGGCGTCAGCGACCGCAAGGGCAGCCGCGAGGAGCTTTGCAGCGCGGTCACCGGCATATTCGGCGCGGAAAGCAAATGGTTCAAGTACGCCAAGGACAACGCCACGGTCTGCGGCATTCCCCCGGACGTCATCAAGCAGCTCGCCGGCGGTCACGAGAATCTCAGCAAGGTCAAAACGCAGGTCTGCAGCGGCGCCCCGACGGCAGGCGCAGCACAAGCGCCGCGCGCGCCGAGCCTCTCCGAAGCACTCGGCACCACCAACCTGCCGACGCAGCAAAACACCACCGTCAAGCGCGGCGGCACGCTCGACACGTTGACCGGCAATCCGATCCGGTGAACAACGCGCTGCGATGAGCAGGGCTTTCCATGACTGACCTCACACCCGGCAAAGGCCATGCGCCGGTCGCCGACGCGACCGGCAATTTCGCCGATACGCTGGCGCCGCCGTGGACGCGGCCCTACCTGCGGCTCGCCCGGCTCGACCGCCCGATCGGCTCATGGCTGCTGCTGATGCCGTGCTGGTGGTCGGCGGCACTGGCGAATGTCGCCACGCACAATCCGGTTCCGCCATTCTGGCATCTCGCGCTGTTCTTCGTCGGCGCGTTCGCCATGCGCGGCGCGGGCTGCACCTGGAACGACATCGTCGACCGCGACATCGACGGCCTTGTCGAGCGCACGCGCTCGCGGCCCATTCCGTCCGGTCAGGTCAGTGTCAAGCAGGCGGCGGTTTTTCTGGTGGCGCAGGCGCTGGTTGGTCTTGGGGTGCTGCTGCAGTTCAACTGGTTCGCGGTAGCGACCGGCATCGCCTCGCTCGCCATCGTCGCGATCTATCCCTTCATGAAGCGTATCACCTACTGGCCGCAGACCGTCCTCGGCCTCGCATTCTCCTGGGGCGCGCTGATGGGCTGGGCGGCGGCGTTCGGGCGGCTCGATACGCCGGCGCTCATTCTTTATGCGGGTTCGATTGCCTGGGTGATCGGCTACGACACCATCTATGCGCATCAGGACCGAGAGGACGACGCGCTGATCGGCGTGAAATCCACCGCGCTTTTGTTCGGCGACAATACCAAGGCGATGCTGGGTGTATTCTATGCGCTCGCCGTCGTGCTGATCGGCATTGCCGGCACGCTCGCCGGCGGCGGCATCGTGTTCGCGCTCGGCCTTGCCGCCTTCGCCGCACATCTCGTCTGGCAGGTCTGGCGGCTCGACATCGACGACCCGGATTTATGCTTGCGGATATTCAAGTCCGACCGCGACGCCGGGCTGATTTTATTCGCGGGATTGCTGGCACAGGCAGCAATCGGCTGATCGTTTGGCGCGAGGCCGTGCCGCTTTTTCGCCACCATCGACGACATGCGCTGACAGCGGGTTCCCGGTTTCACGAAAAACTTTTGCGACCGAATCTTTCAGTTCCGCAACATTGCAAAAACATAAAGCGTTCCGTTTCCAGAACTCGGTACCGGCCTTCGGCGTTGATTGGGCATCTCATCCACAAGCGAGAGGCCAGACAATGTCCGAGAACGGGCAGTACGAAAACATGCCTGAACCACCGCAAATCGCGCGAAGCCCGCTGGGGCCGAAATGCGATGCCTGCGGCGCGACGACGATGTTGCAAGACCATCGTCCGCATCCGACGCTGACGAAGCATGAGCTGCGCACCTACAAGTGTCCCGCATGCGCGCGGGAAGATGTGGTCGGATCGCCTGTGTCAGCGGCGGACTAGCGCGTGGGTATGGAATGAGATGAAGCGGTGCTGGAGAGATCCGGCGCCGCTTCTGTTATGCAATCACTTCCACCAGCGTTTCGCCGCGGTCGATTGCTTCGACGACAGATCCAAGAACCGCAACAAGGCGGCGCATCAATTCATCGTTTGTCGCATTTCCGATACGCAGCCAGACCACCGCTGGTCCGCCGGAGCGAGAGGCGCGCAGAACGGCAAAGTCCCGGTCTTTTGTAATCAACGCCGCAGAACGCTCTATCGCTTCGCGCCAAATCTGCCGGACGCTTGCAGCCAGCAAACCGATATCGGCTACATGCGACGCGTCATGCCCCAGTTCCAGAAGACTTTTGGCAAGGCGTGGCGGCAGCTGCGCATCGACCAGGAAGCGCACGGCTATTCGGCCGCAATCACCGGATGGTCGGACTGACGTGCGGCATAGGCAAGCGAAGCCGCAATGTCATCATCCACCAGATAGGGATAGTCACGCAGGATATCGGCGCGGGCCATACCTGACGCAAGCATCCGCAGAATATCGGTCACGGTGATCCGCATACCACGAATGCACGGGCGCCCATTCATCTGCGCAGCATCGACTGTAATACGGTCAAGCAGGTCGGCCATGGCCTCACCTCGTTGACCGTAAACATAGCATATTTTCCATCGCTTCGCTACGCCGCCGGATTACACCGCAGCAGCCGGCAGCGGCGCGCGGCCGCGGATCATGTCGGCGGCCTTCTCGCCGATCATGATGGTCGGCGCATTGATATGGCCGCCGGGAATCGTCGGCATGATCGAGGCATCGGCAACGCGCAGCGCCTTCACGCCACGCACCCGCAATTCGTCGTCCACCACCGCCATCGTGTCGTTACCCATCTTGCAGGTGCCGCACGGATGCTGCGTCGTCGCGGCATAGGTATAGATGAACTGCTTGAGCGCCTCGTCGGACTGCACATCCTTGCCGGGCATTACCTCGCCCTTGATCATGCTCCTGAGCGGCTCCTGCGCGAAGATTTCGCGCGCGAGGCGAATGCCGCGGATCGTCGTATCGACATCGGCCTGCGAGCCAAACAGGTTGATGTTGATGCGCGGCTTGTCGGCCGGGTCGGCGGAGCGCAGCGTCAGTTCGCCGAGCGCCTCGGGATGCTGCAGCGAGATCGAACACTGGATGACGTATTTCTGCGTACCGATCCGGCCGGGCCACCACAGTTTAGCGTCGCGCGCGATGGCGGAATAGAGAAGCTGCACATCGTGGCGCTCCAGTTCCGGCCGCGTGCGGGTGAACAGCCCCGCGCTGTTGGCATTGATGCCGAACAGGCCGGTGCCGGTGAACAACCATTGCGCGCCCTTGATCAGCGCCCGGTCGAGCCGCAGGTGGCGCAGCAGCGCAATCGGCTCCTTGGTTTCGGCCTGCACCGACACCAGCGGATGCTCGGCGAGGTTCTTGCCGACGCCCGGCAGATCGACAAGAACGGGGATATTGTGCTTGCGCAATTCGTCCGCCGGGCCGATGCCGGACAGCATCAGCAGTTGCGGCGAATTATACGCGCCGCCCGACAGGATCACTTCGCGCGACGCCGCCGCGTAGCACGCCACGCCCTTGCGGGTGTATTCGATACCAACGGCGCGGCCATTCTCGATCCGCACCTTGCTCGCCAGCGCATGCGTAATGAGCGTGAGGTTCTTGCGCTTGCGCGCCGGTTTCAGAAACGCTTTCGCGGTCGAATGGCGGCGGCCGAAACGATCCACCGTGATCTCGGCCGGTGCAATGCCTTCCGGCTGATCGCCGTGCATGTCCTCGGTCTCGGGAATGCCGGCGGCGTTGGCGGCGTCGCGCAACGGCTCGTAAAGCAGCGAGGGATTTTTCGCGAGCCGCACGTTCAGCGGGCCGTCGCCGCCGTGATACTTGCCCTCGCCGCGATAGTTTTTCTCGGAACGCTTGAAGTACGGCAGGATGTCGGCAAAGCCCCAGCCCTTGTTGCCGAGCTGCCGCCACTGGTCGTAGTCACGGAAATGGCCGCGCGAATAACGCATGCCGTTGATCGAGGTCGATCCGCCCAGCATCTTGCCGCGCGCCAGCGGCAGCGTGCGCCCGCCACGATGGGCGTCCGGCTCGCTCTCGAAGCCCCAGTTGAACTTGGGCGTGACCATGCAGGTGGTCCAGGCAATCGGCAGCTTCAGGAGGGGATGCCAGTCGCGCCCGCCGGCTTCCAGCAGCAGCACGTTGCAGGCGCGGTCTTCCGTCAGCCGATAGGCTAATACGCAGCCGGCCGCGCCGGCGCCGACGATGATGTAGTCGTAGGAGGTGCTGGATGACATGGGGACGTTTCTGATTTCAGTGTTTGTGTTTTGCGGTCGCTGTATTTCTGTCATTGCGAGCGAAGCGAAGCAATCCCGGTCATGGACGCACCATCCCTGACCGGGATTGCTTCGTCGCATACGCTCCTCGCAATGACAAAGCACTCGCCTGCTTTCTTCACCTCTCCCCTGCGGGGAGAGGTCGCGCCGAAGGCGCGGGTGAGGGGAACCAACTACAATTTAGATCCCCTCACCCGGCTCGCATCGCTCGCCGGCCTCTCCCCACAGGGGAGAGGCGTCAGAACCCGTTTCGCCACGCTCATTTCATAATCATGCATTTAAGCTGCTGCACATTCACCTACTGCGCGTCGATCTTGGCGAGCTTGACGAAGTAAGCCCAGTCCCTGCTGGTGTCCGCCAGTGTCTTGGCAAACGCCGCAGCATCACCGGGGAATGGTTCACCCGCGAAGGTCTTGAGGAGTTGCCGCGTCTCGTCGCGATTGGCGATCTCAATTACAATCGGCGCGAGGGTCTTCACCGCGATGTCCGGCGCACCGGCCGGCATGCAGAGACCAAACCACGAATAGAGCGGCAGGAAGCCGGACAGACCCGCCTCTACCATGGTCGGCACCTCCGGCAGCAGGCGCGAACGCTGCTCCGCACCGATGGCGAGTGCGCGCAGGTTCGGCTTGGGATTGAGCGCGTATTCGGCGGCGGTAAAGGTGAAATCGAAATCGCCGGCCTCGAGTTCGGTCATCATCTGGTGCGGGCTCTTGTACGCGGCCGGCGAGGCCTCGATGCCGATCATGGAACGATACTGTTCCGCCAGCGCCTGCATGCTGGCGGAGAAATAACCGAACGACACGCGGCCCTTCTTTTTCTTCAGGAACTCGGTCAGCTCGGCGACGGTTTTCACCGGCGTCTTTTCCGAATTCACCATCAAGGTGAAGTCGAGCCGGAACATGCGCGCGACCAGCGTGAAATCCTTGACCGGATCGTAGGACAGGTTTTTCTGCAAATACTGATTGGCCGACATCGCGCCGGAGGTGCACACGAACATTGAATAGCCGTCGGGCTTCGCGCTCGCTGCCGCCTTGGCCGCGATAGAGCCCGCCGCGCCCGGCTTGTTCTCGATCACCCATGGCTGACCCGTCGCGGCCTTGATGCGCTCGCCGAAAAACCGGGTGGTGAGATCGACGCTGGTGCCGGCCGGCGTGGTGCCGATCACGGTCATCGGACGGCTGGGATAATCCTGCGCGAATGCGGGCGCCGCGAACGGAACAAGCAGAACCAGTGCCAAGCCCCTTGCAACAACTGCGCGCACGCTTCCCTCCCGTTTGTTCACGCGCGATCTTGCGGCGATGTTTCGCCGGATCGCGCGTTGTTAGATAGCAACCCCGCGCTTGGCCTGCGCGCCTTCCGCAAGTGTAGGCCATGCTGCGGGCGCACGCACGCGCTCCGCCGCCTCGGCCTGGGATAATGTCGTGTCCCAGTCGCGCGCCACGAAGCGATTGCCGGAAATGCCGTCGGACGCCGGAGAGCACAGCCACACCGCCGGGATCGCCATCACCTGCGGGTCGATCAGCACCGGCGGCTTCGGCGCACCCGCCGGGAAGAATGCCGTATCGGTCGGCCCGCCCGGCACGAGGATGTTGCAGGTGACACCCGTGCCGGCGAGATCCTTCGCCCATCCCGAAGTCGAGGCCTCGACCGCCGCCTTCGAGGAGCCATAGGCGGTCAGCCCGCCGGTCAGCATGGTGTCGTAACTCGTCGTGATGTTGACAATGCGGCCCCAGTTTTTCTTCAGCATCTCGACGGTGGCAAAGCGCGACATCAGGAACACGCCCCCCATGTTGATGGCAAAAATCTTCAGGGTGCCTTCGGGGCTGGCTTCATAGAATTTCGCGCGGCCCTGCCCCGGCGGCGTCGCCGGGCCCATGTTGACGCCCGCACAGTTGATGAGGATGTCGAGGCCGCCGAGCTTGCCAGCAGCTTCCTGCACGACGCGCTGGCAATCGGCGGCATTGGAGACGTCACCCGTCAACGCAAGGAATTTTCCGGCGAACACGGGTTCGCTGCCGAGCGCATCGAGGCCCGCGCGATTGACATCGAGCGCGGCGATCTTCGCGCCAGCGCCGGCGAGCGCGCGCGCCATCACGCGGCCCATGCCGCTGGCCGCACCCGTGACCAGCGCCACACGGCCTTCAAGCGACTTCTGATTGCTGTCTGTCATTGCGTGACCTTATTGCATCCGTTTCAGTTCGCCGACCGCGCCCATGCGCTCGGTGAAGCCCGCAGGACATATTTCCGCGGCGCGCACCAGCATCGGCTTGGCCCGGCGGATGGCTTCAGGATCGAGGGCGTAGAGATTCTGATCGGGCTGATCCGGCTTGATGCGGCCCGGATCGATCTTGCCGGCAGCCTGCGCCAGCACGAATTCGCCGAGATAAAATTCCGCTTCGCATTGCTGGCCACGGCGGGTCTGCGCATCGCCCTTGTCGGCCGCGGCGCGCACGGCGTCGGCGCTGGTCTTGCCGAGGTAATAGGCGACGACCGGCGCGGGCCATGCCGCAGCGTCAAACGCGCCAGAAGCATTCAGCAATTCAGCCGTCGAAGTATTGCCCGTCCGCGCCACCGCGAGGTAACGCCACAGCGCAGCATAGGGATTGCGCGGGTTGGCCTTGGCGGCGCGCGCCAGATCGTCGGCGGCAAGGCCGAAGTTGCCGAACGCGAAGCGCACATTGCCGCGATTGCTATAGGTGCCGGCGGAGTCGGGCGAGATCAGCAGCGCGCGGTCGTAGTCTGCCGAAGCGCGCGCAAGCTCGCCCTTCTGCGACAGCGCCGCGCCGCGATTGTTGTAGCCGTCGGACTGGTTCGGGCGCTGCTTTATCGCGGCATCGAGATCGACGATGGCCTTGTCGAGTTCGGCCTTGCCCATCAGCAGGGCGGCGCGCGCCATCAGCGCATCGTAGTCGTTGGCATCGTATTGCAGGGCGGACGTTTGATCGGCGATGGCGCCATCCATGTCACCCGCCGCGCGCTTGACCAGACCGCGATTGCGGTAGGCCGGGCCGAAATCCGGTTTCAATGCAATCGCCTGCGTGAAGTCCGCGATGGCCCCCGCGTGGTCGCCGCGCCCGCTACGGGCATTGCCGCGGTTGAACCAGGCCAGGGTGAATTTCGGATCGAGCGAGATGGCCTTGTCGTAGTCCTGCACAGCGCGATCAAGATCGCGCGACATCTGATACGCCAGCGCGCGGTCGTTGAAGGCTTCCGCATCCGACGGATTGATCGCAATGGCGCCGCTGAAATCCCTGATCGCAAGTTCAAACTGGGTCTGGCGGACAAGAAGGACGCCCCGGTACTTCATCGCCCTGGCGCGATCGGCCGGGGAAGCCTGCGCGTTGTCGATCACCGCACCGCAGGCTACGGACCATACGGGCGATGGTGCGCCCTGCCCGCACGAACCCATGCCCTGCGCATTCGCGCCAGTGGCGGCCACGAGCGTTACAAACACACAAAGGAGCAATCTGGACCGCACATAACCTCCCGGCACTTTCCGCGAGGTTAGAACGTCACAGCGTCCGGGGGAAGAAGAGTGTGAGCAATGGGAGCTATGCTGCTCCCTGTCATTGCGAGGAGCATGACGACGAAGCAATCCCGGGAATTAGAAGAGCTTTTAGTTACGCGCGATGATTTCGTGTTCGCCGCGGCGCACGATCATGGTGTCGAGCTTGCCGACGCCGGTCTTGCGGCGCAGGCGGCGGGCGCTGCGGCGGCTGCGCGCAATGACGCGGCTACGCTTGCGCGGCGATTTCACATTGCCCTGTACGCGGCCAAGCGGGCCCAACGGATCGCGCAGCGTGCCATCGGCGTTGACGACGAGGCCGGGAAGCCCAAGCACCCGCGACCACGTCTGCCATTCGACGGAGATTTCAGAACCATCCTGAGCGACGAACAGCGGCACCGACAGGCCGGGGTCGCGATGCTCCAGCACCACGGCAACCAGGCCGTCGAAATCATCCTTGGGAGGAACGATGCGAATGGCGACACCGAGAAAATCGGACAGCGCCGTCGAAGTCTTCATGGGAATGCCGCGTACGGCACGCCGCATCACGACGCGTTCGTGATTGACCTCGACCACACGCTCGCTCTTGTCCGCGAAGGCATCGTTTGCCTTGTAGCGGACTGGCAAGCTGAACGGGTCGAGCCGCGCACTGCGGCCCGACCCGGCAGGAACGGCCCCGCCGGTACTCATATCTGACGCCTCAATTCAAATCCCTGTCGGGCGCGTTGGCCCCAGATCAGCGCGGCTTGTGCCGCTTCCGTCTGTCGTGTGAGGAGACACTAGCGCGGCAAAAGCGAAATCCGCTTAAGGAGGCTGGTTAAACAATCGTGTTGCGGGGCTTAGCGTTTCGCATGATTGACGAGAGGTTTCCGGCGGCGCTGCAATTTTTAAACACGCGTTTACGGGATTAACGCGCGCGCGAACGAAAGCGGAATAGGCCTGTTTTATGGGGATTCCGCACCCTGCAATTATTACCGGGATGCCGCGCAGCGGCGTTTGTACCGGACGTTTGTCCGCGCTTCGTTCGCAAAAATCAGGGCGATGTTCTCATCCGGCGCCCGGCGAGATTTACGAAGCAGTAGCCTTGCAAGCGGCGTGCTTTAGCAATCGCGTTTATGTTCGCGCCGCGCAGTTTGAAAATCCCGCGGCGGTAAGTTTTCGTTATCTACTGCGCCTTCGCGCCCGATACCTTGATGACCTCGCGCCACATCGGACGCTCCTTCGCAGCCTTGTCGGAAATTTCCTTGGGCGTGCTGGAGAGTACACGCGCGCCGGCGACCAGAAATTTCTGCTGGATCGTCTTGTCGGCGGCGATCTCCTTCATCGCCTGCGCGAGCTTGTCGATGATGGCTTGCGGCGTGCCGGCAGGAACGACAAAGCCCGCCCATGACGTGATGACGAAATCGGAAAGCCCCGCCTCCGCCATGGTCGGCACATTCGGCAAGGTCGGCCAGCGCTCGGACGACGTGACCGCCAGCGCGCGCATGTTGCCGGCCTCGATGAACGAAAGATACGACGCGAGATTGTCGATGGCATAGGCGACATCGCCCGACAGCATCGCGGGAATAGTCTGCGCCGCACCACGGAACGGCACATGGGTCACCGGAATGCCGGTGCGCGTGCCGAACAGCGCGCCGGAAAGATGCGGCGAGGTGCCCACACCGGGACTGCCGAAGCTGATCGGCTTGCCGCCGGCTTTTGCCCACGCCGTGAATTCGGCGAGCGTCTTCGCGGGAACGTGCTGGCTCGCCACCGCAAACACGTTCGGCAGGTCCCACGTCATCGTCACGGGGATGAAATCCTTTTCAGGATCGAAAGGCATCTTGTCGTAGAGAAACTGGTTGATCGCGAAATGCCCGACTGTCGCTGCGCCAATCGTATAACCGTCGGGCGGCGAGCCGGTGACGCCCGCAATGCCGGTGTTGCCGCCCGCGCCAGGCCGGTTCTCGATGATGAAGGGTTGGCCGAGCTTTTCCTTGAGGCTCTCGGCAAGAATACGCGCCAGCACGTCGGTCGAACCGCCGGCCGGATAAGGCACGATGATGCGGACGGGATGGTCAGGCCAAGCTGATGCCGACTGGGCGCGCGCCGTACGCGACCCGAAGGCTGGCCATAGCGGTGCGCTGGCAAGCATCTTTACAAACGTGCGGCGGCGAAATTTCCCCGGCATCGCGCTCTCCCTGCTCTGGTCGCTTTTTATGGCGGGCTTTTTGCCTGCCTTGGAAGGAACGATAGCACAGCAGCGAAAGGCGTCATCGGGGGTAAAGCCGAAATCGGCCGCCCATACGCCGCTTGATCCGCGCCCCTTACTGCCCCATTTGTGGGGCTGTTGTTTTGGTTGCGTGGCCCCGGCTGCGCCCGTAAACCTGCTGGAGCAAAATGGATTCCCTCCTCGACCAAACCGCCCTGACTGATATGGCCGAACGGCTGGTCGCCGCCGCGCGGCGCGCCGGTGCCGACTCCTGCGATTCCATTGCAACCCGCGGCATGTCGCTGTCGATTGAAGTGCGCGAGGGCCAGGTCGAGGAATCCGAACGCTCGGAAGGCGACAGCGTCGGCCTGCGCGTGCTGGTCGGGCGCAAGCAGGCGGTCGTCTCGACGAGCGACATCAAGGCCGACGTCGATGTGCTGGCGCAGCGCGCCGTCGCGATGGCGCGGGTTGCCCCGGAAGACAAATACGCCGGCCTTGCCGATCCCTCGCAACTTGCAAAGATTATTCCCGACCTCGACCTGCTCGATCCCGTCATGCCGACGGTCGAGCAGCTTGAGGACATGGCGCGCGCGGCGGAAGAAGCCGGACGTTCTGTAAAGGGCGTCACCAAGTCCGGTGGCGCATCGGCATCCTGCGGCATCGGCGGCATGGTGCTGGTGACGAGTACGGGATTCAAGCAGGCCTATCTCGGCTCACAGCATGGCGTTTCCATGCAGGCCATTGCCGGCGAAGGCACCGGCATGGAGCGCGACTACGATTATTCCTCGGTCATTCACGCCAGCGACCTCGAAGCGCCGGACAAGATCGGCCGCAGCGCAGGCGAACGCGCGGTGCGGCGGCTCAACCCGCGCAAGGTCTCGACCCGGAAAGTGCCGGTGGTCTACGACACCCGCGCGGCCGGATCGCTGATCGGCCATCTGTCTGGGGCGATCAACGGCGCGTCGATTGCACGCGGCACTTCGTTCCTGAAGGACAAACTCGGCGAAAAGATTTTAGCCGACGGCATTTCGATCATCGACGATCCGCTGCGCATCCGCGGGCTACGCTCCTCGCCGTTCGATGCCGAAGGCATCGCTGGTCAGGTCCGCAAGCTGGTCGATGACGGACGCCTCGCCACCTGGATTCTCGACTGCGCCACCGCGCGCGAACTCGGCATGACGACGACCGGCCACGCCCATCGCGGCGTATCATCGACACCGTCGCCCGGCGGTTCGAACATGCACATGACGCCCGGCAAGGTATCGGTCGAGGAACTGATCTCCGATATCAAAGAAGGTCTGTTCATCACCGACCTGATCGGCTCCGGCGCCAACATCGTCACCGGCGACTACAGCCGCGGCGCAAGCGGCTTCTGGATCGAAAAAGGCAAACTCACCTATCCGGTCAGCGAAATCACCATCGCCGGAAGTTTGCCCGCGATGTTCCTCGCGCTGACGCCAGCCAACGATCTCGTTTTCAAGTACGGCACCAACTCGCCGACGGTACGCATCGAAGGACTGACCGTTGCCGGCGTCTGACCTCGACGCCATCGCAAAAACGCTCACGGCAACCGTGCGCGACGCCGGCACCGTTGCACTCAAGACCTTCAAGGGCGACCTCAAGCACTGGACCAAGGCCGGCGACTCGCCGGTGTCGGAAGCCGACATGGCGGTCGATGCACTTCTCAAGCAGCGCCTCGCGATGCCGGGTGTCGGCTGGCTCTCGGAAGAAACCGAAGACAATCCCGCGCGGCTGGACATGCGCCGCCTGTGGATCGCCGATCCGATCGACGGCACCCGCGCCTACATCGCCGGATTTCCCGACTGGACGATTGCGGTCGCGCTGGTCGAGGACGGCAGGCCGCTGCTGGGCTGCGTCTACGCGCCGGTGACGGACGAGATGTTCTTTGCGCAGGCCGGCAAGGGCGCAACCTGCAATGGCGCGAAGATCGCCGTGACCGATTCGGCGAGCCTCGACGGCGCCCGCGTGAACGGCCCAAAGCGCGCCATGGAAGACCTCCAGAAGCTGCGTCCCACGCTCGAAATCCTGCCCCGCATTCACTCGCTGGCGCTGCGGTTTGCCCGTGTGGCACAGGGACAAGTCGATGGTGCCTATGCCGGCGGCAACAGCCGGGACTGGGACCTTGCGGCTGCCGATCTTTTGGTGCACGAAGCCGGGGGGTTACTTACATCTTTGGCGGGCGAAGCCGTAATATATAACCGGATTGAGCCCGTGCATGTGCCGCTGGTCGCGGCTGGACGTATGCGCAGCCTGGTGCTGTGCAAGTTGCTGGCGGAGCGGCAAACCTAGATCGCGGGCCAGCAAATTGTTGGCAGTAGCCGCAACTGGCAACACAATTGCTGTGCCAGAGCTTGCAACGCGGATTAGTCCGCACTGAACGAAGGTGGAGAAACATCGATGGCGACCGAGGCACCGGCAAAGCAACTCCTGCATCTGGTGTTTGGAGGTGAATTGACCGACCTCGGCGGCACGGAGTTCAAGGATCTCTCCAAAATCGACATGGTCGGCGTGTTCCCCAACTACGCCACCGCCTACACCGCCTGGAAGTCCAAGGCGCAACAGACGGTCGACAATGCACACATGCGCTATTTCATCGTTCACATGCACCGCATGCTCGATCCCGACGACAGCAAGCACTAGCGCGGACGGGCGGCACACAGCATGAGCCTTTTGCGGCGCATCATGCGGTCGCCTGCCGTCAGGACCGGCATCGGCCTCCTCGCGGCTGAATATCTGCGGCTGGTATGGAAGACCAACAAGCTGATCGTCGAGCCTGCCACCCTCTACGAAGAGGTCGAGGCGGATTTTCCAATCATTGTCGCGATGTGGCACGGCCAGCATTTCATGATGCCGTTCATCAAGCACGAACAGGCGAACTATCGCACCAAGGTGCTGATCTCGCGCCACCATGACGGACAGATCAACGCGGTCGCCGCCGAACGGCTCGGCATCGGCACCATCCGCGGCTCCGGCGACCATGGCGGCCGGTTCGACCGCAAGGGCGGCGTCGGCGCCTTCAAGGCGATGTTCGACGCCCTCAATGACGGCTACAATGTCGCCCTGACGGCGGACGTGCCGAAGGTTTCGCGCGTCGCCGGCAATGGCGTGGTGAAACTCGCCAGCTTTTCGGGCCGCCCGCTCTACGTGATCGCCATCGCGACGAGCCGGCGCTACGAGCTGGACAACTGGGACCGATCAGCCGTGAACATGCCGTTCGGCCGCATCGCCGTCGTAGCCGACGGCCCCATCACCGTCCCGCGCGACATGGACGAGGCCGCGACCGAACAGCATCGCCTGATGATCGAGGCACGCCTCAACGCCGCAACGCTGCGCGCCTACGCCATCGCCGACGGCAAAGAGCAACGCACATGAGCGTGCGCCTGCCGGTGAGCCTGTCTGCCTATCGCCTGCTGACCAGGGCGGCGACGCCGCTTGCCAACCATTTCCTCAAGCGCAGGCTCGCCAAGGGCAAGGAACTTGAGCCGCGCATTGCCGAACGCCGTGGCGAAACCAGGATCGCGCGGCCGGACGGCCCGCTGATCTGGGTGCATGGCGCAAGCGTCGGCGAAATGCTCGCCGTACTGCCGCTGATCGAACGCATCAAGGCGCGTGGCTTCGGCGTGCTGGTGACTTCGGGCACCGTGACGTCGGCCGCACTGGCGCGCCAGCGCCTGCCCCATGGCGCGATCCACCAGTTCGTCCCGCTCGACACGCCGGGCTTTGTCGACAAGTTTCTCGATCACTGGAAGCCGTCGCTCGCGCTGTTCGTCGAGTCCGATCTGTGGCCGAACCTGATCCTGTCCAGCGCGCAGCGTTCGGTGCCGATGATCCTCCTGAACGGACGCCTGTCGGAACGCTCGTTCGCACGCTGGCAGAAAATGCCGTGCACCATCGAGGCGCTGCTGCAGAAATTCGATCTCTGCCTCGCGCGCACCCACACGGATGCGTCACGCTTCAGCGAACTTGGCGCGCCGCGGCTTTCCGTCGTCGGCAACCTCAAGCTCGACGTGCCGCAGCTGCCGGTCGATGAATCGAAACTCAAGGAACTCTCCATCGCCCTCACCGGCCGCACCGTGATTGCCGGCGCTTCGACCCATCCGGGCGAGGAAAAGACGATGATCGAGGTGCATACGCGCCTCAAATCGCAGTTTCCGCAACTCATCACCATGATCGTGCCGCGCCATCCCGAACGCGGCGCGGAGATCGCGGCGCTGGCGCACGAGCCCGGCCTCGCCTGCATGCAGCGTTCGCACGGAAAACTTCCCGAACGCACGACCGACATCTATGTCTGCGACACGCTGGGCGAACTCGGCATCTTCTATCGGCTGGCGCCGGTCGTGTTCATGGGCGGCTCGCTGGTCCATCATGGCGGGCAAAACCCCATCGAGGCGATCAAGCTCGGCGCAGCCGTGCTGCATGGTCCGTTCATCGCCAACTTCGCCGAAATCTACGCCGCCCTCGACGGCGCCAAGGGCGCGGACCTCGTCGCCGACGCCACCCGCCTCGCGCAACGCGCCGGGCTGTGGCTCAAGGACTCGGAAGAGCGCAACCGCGTCGTCACCGCCGGACAGAAGACCGTCGCATCGCTCGGCGGCGCGCTGGAGCGCACCCTCGCCGCGCTCGACCCCTACCTGATGCAGCTCCGCCTCGGAAACCAGACCGATGCGTGAACCCGCGTTCTGGCAGCGTGGCGGCATCGCGGCACAGTTGCTCGCGCCCGCCGCCGCCATTTATGGCGCGGTCGCCGATGCCCGCATGAAACGTCCGGGCACCTATGCCGATGTGCCGGTGCTGTGCGTCGGCAATCTCACGTCCGGCGGCACCGGCAAGACGCCGACCGCGCTGGCGCTGGCAAAAAGTTTCATGGCGCGCGGACTGAAGCCCTATTTCCTCACGCGCGGCTACCGCGGCAGCCTCAAAGGTCCCGTTGAAGTCCTGCAAGGCCACACCGCGCGCGACGTCGGCGACGAGGCCTTGCTGCTGGCGCGGCTTGCCCCGACGGTTGTCGCGGCGGACCGCGTCGCCGGCGCCAAAGCGGCGGCCAGCGCCGGCGCCAGCATCATCATCATGGACGACGGTTTCCAGAATTCCACGCTGGAAAAGGATTTTTCGCTGCTGGTCGTCGATGGCACGCGCGGCATCGGCAACGGACGCGTCATTCCGGCCGGGCCCTTGCGCGCTTCACTCGGCGCGCAGCTCGTCCGCGCCGACGCCATGCTGGTGGTCGGCGCAGTCGCCAATCCGGTGCGTGCGCTGATCACACGCGCCAAGGCGCGCGGGCTTGCCGTACTGACCGGCAGCCTGATGCCCGAAGCGCCGACCGTGAGCGAACTGCGCGGCAAGAAAGTTCTCGCCTTCGCCGCCATCGGCCACCCTGAAAAGTTTTTTGCCACGCTGAATGCCGCCGGCGCACTGGTGCGTGGTACGCGCAAGTTTGCGGACCACCATCATTTCACCCAGCACGAAGCGACGGAATTGCTCGACACGGCCGCCATCGAACACCTGACCCTGGTGACGACGGAAAAAGATATCGCCCGCATGCGTGGCGACCCGGCACTGGCGCAGCTGGCACAACAGACCGTCGTGTTGCCGGTGGCGATGACGTTCGACGATGACGCCGCGGTGCGGCGCGAGATCATCGAGAAGCTTTTTCAGAAGAAGAAAGAAGCCTGACGGCTACTTCACGCGTTCGGGATACAGCCGCTTCAGCACGGCTTCCGGGGTCGCGTAGGGTTCCTGGCGCGCAACGCTCCAGTATTTCAGTTCGTCGAGCGGAATCTGCGCGCCGGTGACGGCGCAGCGCACGAAGGCACCCGGCCGCATCACACGGAAGTCGCCATCGAGATACTTGATTTCCGCTTCACCCGGCAGGCGGTGGTCGTAGCGATTGAGCACGCGATTTCTCCTGAACGAACTTCCCGCAACATAGTGGTTCGCGGCGTCAAGGAAAACCCCGGCAAGCCCGCCCCGGCCGCAACACCGGCAGCCATCCCAAAGCCGGAATTCACCTCATTAATGGCACATAAAGGCGCCGCCAACCGCGCCCTCTCGACGGGTACAACCGGCACACTTCCTCGTGAAGCCCGCCGGATCGGGTGTTTTTCGCGAGCGGGTGGTATATGTCATGCCGCTAGTCGTTTGGAGCCAGCCTTATGCATCCAGCCCTTGCGGCAATGGCCTTTGTGCCGGTCCTTCTGGCCGGCATCCTGACCATGCCGCAGCGCGCCGTGGCTGCGCCCGAGCCGGTCGAAATCCAGAACGGCAACTTCACCCTCAAGGCGCTGCTGTTCAAACCCGACGGTGCGGGGCCGTTTCCCGCCGTCGTCAGCCTGCACGGCTGCGAGGGCCTGAACAATTCTTCCGGCAATCTCTCGAGCCTCTATCGCGACTGGGCCGAGCGGCTGAACAAGGCCGGCTTCGCGTTGCTGCTTCCCGACAGCTACGGCTCGCGCAACATGGCCAACCAGTGCCGCACGCGCTCCACCATCCGCACCGACCGCGAGCGGACGGAGGACGCGCAAACCGCGCGCAAATGGCTGCAGTCGCAAACCTACGTCAAGCCGGACCACGTCTCCCTGCTCGGCTGGTCGAACGGGGGCATCGCCGTGCTGTGGACCGTGCGGCCGCGCGCCCGCGTCCGCGACGACAAGCCGGACTTCCGTTCCGCCGTCGCGCTGTATCCCGGCTGCCGGCGGCTTGACGCCGCCGCATGGGCCGCGCGCATCCCGACCCTGATCCTGATCGGCGGCGCCGACGATGTCGTTTCATGGCGCGCGTGCGAGCAGATGGTCGCCGGCGCCAAGGGCCGCAGCGCGCGCGTACTCATCAATGTCTATCCCGGCGCATATCACGACTTCGACTATCCAAGCCGCGCGGTGCAGCACCGCAGCGGCTATACGTTCTCGGTCGATGGCACCGGCAAGATCCACTCCGGCACCAACCCGGCAGCGCGCAACGATGCGCTTCGCCGCGTGCCCCAATGGCTGGCGCGTTAACGAAAATCTCCAGCTTTCCGGTGGAACCTTACCGGCCTCCAGCGAATTGACAGGTGCATCGCCCATGGTGATTTGATTGCCGTGGTGCGCACGCTTTTTCTGGAGGAGAGAAACATGCTGAACATTCGCACCGGCGTTACCGCGCTAGCCTTCGTCGTCGCAAGCTCGGTCGCGTTCGCGCAGACCCCGGCAACGGCCCCGGCCAAGCCCGCGCCTGCTGCAAAGCAGGAAACCATGAAACCTGCGACGACCACCACTTCTTCGTCGTCGGCCACCGAGGACGTCAAGAACTGGACCGACAAGAAGTGGAACGCGGCGAAGGCCGAATGGCAGAAGGACAAGGCCAAGTGGAATACCTGCGATGCCCAGTCCAAGGCCAAGCATCTTACCGGCAAGGCAAGCTGGTCGTTCTTCTACGATTGCATGAAGGCGTAACGCGCTTTCGCTGAACGGACGAACCCGCCGTGCAAAAGCGCGGCGGGTTTTGCTTGCGCTAGAACAAGCTGCCCTGGTTGCCACCGCCGCCAGTTTTTGCCTTCGGTTTCGCAGGTGCAGGGGCCGGCGTCGCAGCAGCGGGCGGTAAACCGCTGCCGCTGGTGGCGGTCGCCGAAACATGGCCGTCGGCAAACTCGATATCGAGCGCAAGCCCCGCATTGATTGAAGCCGCTGCGCGCAGCGGCGTACCAGATGCGTCGCGGACCAGCGCGAAACCGCGTGCCAATACGCCGTGATACGACAGCGCCGACAAAAGTCCTGCCGCGCGTTCGACGCGCGAGACGCGGCGCTGGTGCTGTGATGCAAACAAAGTTTCGATCCGTGCGTAGAGCGTGTTGGTGCGCTCACGCTGGCGGTTGATCGCGATCAGGCGAGACTGCGCATTGGTGCGTAACGCTGAAGCCAGCCTTGCCGATACAGCATCAAAGCGATCTTTGCGGCGCGAGATATAAGTGTCCAGACCAAGCCTGGCCCCGCGTTCCGCACGCGCCACCCGCTCCTGCTCCGCCTTGAGGCGCATGCTCAGCGCATGCGGCGTCAGGCGGGTCGCGACACGCGAGAAGCGCAAATGATGCAGGCCCGTATTCGCGCGCAAGGATTGCGGCAGGCGTTCGGAAAGATTGTCGAGTGTCTGGCGGCGTGCTTCGAGGAGCTGTTCGGGCCGTTGCAGCGCGCGCGCAGCCGCACGCAGTTCGGTGCGGCGCGCCTCGATGCCGCGCAGCCACGCGCCGGTCTGGCGATGGCCGAGCGCGGAAATCTCGCTGAGCAGATCGCTGCGCACCGGCACCGCCATTTCGGCAGCGGCCGTCGGCGTTGGCGCGCGCACATCGGCGGCGAAGTCGATCAGCGTCACGTCGGTCTCGTGGCCGACGGCGGAAATCAGCGGGATCATGCTGTCGGCGGCGGCGCGCACGACGATCTCCTCGTTGAACGACCACAGATCTTCAATCGAGCCACCGCCCCGTGCGACGATGATGAGATCCGGGCGGCGAAACTTTCCATCCTCGGCCATGGCGTTGAAACCGCGGATCGCGGCCGCAACTTCTTCCGCCGCGCCGTCGCCCTGCACGCGCACCGGCCACACCAGCACGTTGCGCGGAAAGCGATCCGCCAGCCGATGCAGGATGTCGCGGATGACCGCGCCGGTCGGCGACGTCACCACGCCAATCACTTCCGGCAGATAGGGAATGAGCTGCTTGCGCGCCTCATCGAACAGTCCTTCGGCGGCGAGCTTCTTCTTGCGCTCTTCAAGGAGCGCCATCAGCGCGCCGACGCCGGCGGGCTCCAGGCTCTCGATCACGATCTGATAGTTGGAGCGGCCCGGATAGGTCGTCAGCCGTCCGGTCGCGATGACTTCCATGCCCTCCTCGGGCTTGAAGCGCATGCGGCCGCCGACGCCCTTCCAGATCACCGCGTCGATGCGCGCGGTCTCGTCCTTCAGCGCGAAATAGCTGTGGCCGGAGGAATGCGGACCGCGATAGCCGGAGATTTCGCCGCGCACGCGGACATGGCCGAACTCGTCCTCGACTGTGCGCTTGAGCGCGGCGGACAGTTCGGAAACGGACCACTCGGGAACGTTGGCTCTGGCTTCTTCGGCGGGCACGCTTGGCATGGGCGGACCATAGTTGATTCAGAAAGCAGGCCACAAAAAAGAATACGCCGCTCTCGGGGGAAGAGCGGCGTATTCGGGGACAATTATTCTTGGTTCTCAAATATGGGCAGCTATTGGGGATAGCTGCCTGGTCGGGGGAGTCGGGGTTAGTGATGAAACCCTAGCCCGGCCCGGCCGACCGCGATGTGATGGGAGTCACAGTCCGGGGCATTTTACTAAGGCACTGGAAATGCATGTATTTCTGACGCGCATCTGACGCGCTGGCTGTGGATTTCCCTCGCCCGTGCCGAGCTTCAATTCGCCGCTGGCGGTGGCGCGGCCGGGGCAGCGCCCGCCGTTCCGGGCCGGGTCTGCGGCATGGTTTCCCTGACGCTTTTGCGCTCCATGTGGCGCGTCAGGTACGCCTTGAGCCCCTTGTGCTTGCTGACCAAAGCCGCACCTTCGGGAAACTTGCTGGTGTAAAACAGCATTGGCAGGAAATAGGCGTCTGCGAGCGAGAAATTGCCGGCAACGAAATAACCGTTCTCTACCGCCTCGTTCATCACCGGAAATTGCTTCTCCATCTTCGGCAGCGCCGCATCGATAGCGGCGCGGTCCGGGCTTTTGTCCGGCGTGCCAGGAAAAATATAGCCGGCACCCACGTACTGACGAATCCATACCGGATCGATGGCCGTGTTGATGATCGATATCCACTGCTCGGCCTGTGCGCACTTGATCGGATCGGCCGGCACCATCGGCGGGCCGTCGAACATGCGATCGATGTAACCGCAGATCGCGCGCGATTCCGCGAGTACGATTTCGCCATGACGCATCACCGGAATCTTGCCGAACGGGTGGATGGCATCGACTGCAGGGGAATGCGGCATCACCGACGTCAGCGTGTAAGGCACGCGCTTCTCGGTCAGCATGATGCGGCAGGTCCAGACATAGTTGCTGGCGGGGCCACCGATGAGTTCAAGCGACATGGGCGTTCCTTTGCATGCTTTGAAGTTGTCCGCTTGAGGCGGATAATAGCAAAATTGCAGCCGATTAGTTACGGTGCGTTTCCGTCAATGGCCCCGGATAGGCCTCCTCGGCGGCGACGCGCAGCTGCTCCTCGCGCCGCCCGACGGCGCGGGCGACGAAAAAGACAACTGTAATGACCGCGACCGCGATGAATGCGCCCGCCGATCCGGCGAGATGATGAATGCGATCGCCGAGGTAATAGCCGGCCAGTCCGTAAAGCGTCGTCCACACCACGCCGCCGATCAGCGTCGCCATCAGGAACGGCGGCCATGACATGTGGTTTGCGTCCGCGAGGATCCCGGCAATGCTGCGCAGCACCGTGATGAAGCGCGCCGCGATCACCACCCGTGCGCCGTACTGGCGGAACAGGTAGCGGGCGATCTTGATGCGGCTTTCACTCATGCCGACCTTGCCGCCATAGCGCACCAGCAGCCGGTAGCCGTATTCCCGGCCGAGGAAATAGCCGCCGATGTTGCCCACGACCGCTCCGGCCATGCCGGCCGCAATGACGGCGACGATGTTCAATTCATGGGTGGTGCCGGCATAGACCGCCGCCGCGATCATCACGGCCTCGCCCGGCACCAGCGGCAGCGCCAGGCATTCCAGCGCAATGACAACTGCGATCAGGAAAACACCGTAACTGGAAATGAGGTGGACGATCATGCGGGGAAATTCCGGGGCGGCGGACTGACCCGCCCCTCTCTGGCTACCGTGGCCGGGTACGGGCGGCAAGCGTCCGGCGCACCACCTGACCTGCCGCGTGAGCCCGCTTAAACTGCATGACACATTTGCAGGCGACTATTGCAATAGCCCCGGCGGGTATCGCGGAACCTGGTTTGGGTGTATGCCGATGGGCAAAGGGAACAGGCCAAAAAGCC
Source organism: Hyphomicrobiaceae bacterium (assembly GCA_947472885.1). Classification (GTDB taxonomy): domain Bacteria; phylum Pseudomonadota; class Alphaproteobacteria; order Rhizobiales; family Xanthobacteraceae; genus CANJBX01. The sequence continues at coordinate 126,651 of CANJBX010000001.1, read as the reverse complement.
ATTCCGCAAAGCCATTTGGAAATACTCAGGAGCCCCCGATGAATACCCCCGCGCAGCCCGCGATGACGCTCTCGGAACTCGCCGATGAGCATGAAGAAAAGATGCTGCATGAGCTGAATTCCAAGCTTCCGGCGAAGTCGGTGCTGTTCGGCATGGCCGACGGCAAGATCGAAATCGCCAACGGCAACGCCACCCTCGCCGCCAACCCCGGCAAGGTCTTCCTGATGGGCGAAGACAAGCGCCTGCCGAAGATGCCCGACAAGCCGCAGCTGATCGACTTCCTGCGGCTGCGCATGGCCTCGACGATGCACCTCCTCCAAAGCGCGCGGCACGCGCGCAAGGCAGGCCTGCCGGAGAAGATCGTGCTCGCCTGCCTGCTGCACGACATCGGCGTTGTCGGCTTCATCCGCTGCGACCACGGCTACTGGGGTTCGCAGATGATCGAGCCCTATGTCGATGAGGAAATTTCCTGGGCGATCCGCGCGCATCAGGCGCTGCGCTTCTATCCCGACGAGTCGGTCGGCTACACCTATCCCGACCAATACATCAAGCTGTTCGGCGCCGACTACAAGCCGGAGCCGTACATCGAACACGCCTACAAGGAGGCGCTCAAGCACAAGTGGTACATGACCTCGCGCATGATCACCGTGTACGACGTCTACTCGTTCGACCCGAACACCCACGTCGAGCTTGAGGAATTCGAGGATATCATCGGCCGCCACTTCAAGCAGCCGAAGGAAGGCCTCTGTTGGGACAACACGCCGTCGTCGCACATGTGGCGGACGCTGAACTGGCCATCCCGCTTCCTCTAATCTTAGTGGGCATGATCTGATCCGAAAACCGGCTTCCACTTTTCGGGATCATGCCCTGAGTTTTTCATCACCGGAGTAGTCGAGTGGATCTGCAATACGATTCCGCGCATAAAATCCTGCGCGAAACCGCCGAGCGTTTTCTCAGCGAGAAGTACGACTTCCGTACCTTCCGCAAAACCGTCGATAGCGATGCCGGCTATTCGCCGGACGTCTGGGCGACCTTCGCCGAGATGGGCTGGCTCGCCATGCCGTTCTCGGAAGAAGACGGTGGCCTCGGCGGCGGCGCGGTCGAAGTTGCGATCCTGATGGAATGTTTCGGCAAGAACCTCGTGGTCGAGCCTTATCTCGCCAGCGTAGTTCTCGGCGGCGGCCTGATCGCGACCCTCGGCACTCCGGCGCAGAAGGCCGAACTGCTCGGCCCGCTGGTCGAAGGCAAAACCAAGCTCGCCTTCGCCCATGACAACCGCGCGCCGACCAAGGCAACCTTGCGCGGCAACGATTACGTCATTGCCGGCGCCAAGGCCGCCGTGTTGTCCGCCCCGATGGCGGACACGCTGCTGGTTTCCGCCACGCTCACCAACGGCACCACCGGCGTGTTCGTGGTTCCCGTCACATCGTCTGGCCTGGTGCTGCGGCCCTACCGCAGCGTTGACGGCAACCGCCTCGCCGACATCGAACTCACCGATGTTTTCGTCCCCGGCCCGGCGCTGCTGGGCGGCAACGGCGATGCGACACAAGCGATCGCAGCCGTGATCGACCGCGCCATTGCCGCGATGTCGTCCGACGCCGTCGGTGCAATGTCCGCCATGGTCACGCAGACCATCGAATACACCAAGATGCGCGTGCAGTTCGGCCAGCCGCTGTCCAAGTTCCAGTTGCTGGCACACCGGATGGTGGACATGCGTGTCGCCGAGGAAGAAGCGCGCGCTTCATGCCTGCTCGCAACGCTCAGCCTCGATGGACCTGCCGACCGCCGCACCCGCGCCGTCTCCGGCGCCAAGGCCAAGATCGGCCGCAACTCGCGCTTTGTCGCGCAGCAGGCGATCCAGACCCACGGCGCCATCGGCACCACCGAAGAACTCCCGCTCGGCGCTTTCGCCAAGCGGTGTCTGGCTTATGAAATCATGTTCGGTTCGACCCGCGAACATCTGCGCCGCTACAGCGCCGTGATCGCGGACCCGGCGCTCGCCAGCGCCGGTCTGCTGCTCGAACCCGCCAGCGCCTAAGGTCACGATCATGGATCTCTCCCTCACCCAAGACGACATCAAGTTCCGCGACGAAGTCCGCGCATTCCTCAAGGACGCCGTGCCGCCCGACATGAAGCGCAGCCAGGCGCTCACCACCGGCTTTTCTTCCGAGCCGGAAGTCGCCGCCGGCTTTCACAAGTCGCTGGTGAAAAAGGGCTGGTCGGTTCCGTCGTGGCCCAGACAATACGGCGGCACGGAGTGGACGCCGGTGCAGTCCTATATTTTCGACACCGAATGCGCCCGCGCCGGCGCGCCGATCTACAACGGCGCAGGACAGCGCATGGTCGGCCCGGTCCTTCTCAAATACGGCACCGACGCGCAGAAGCAGAAATATCTTCCCGGCATCGTCTCCGGCGACGATCACTGGGCGCAGGGTTATTCCGAACCGGGCTCAGGCTCCGACCTTGCCTCGCTCAAGACGCGCGCGATTTCCGACGGCGACGATTATATTGTCAACGGACAGAAAATCTGGACGACGTTCGGGCACAAGTCGAACCGCTTGTTCGCGCTGGTGCGCACCTCGACCGAAGGCAAGCGTCAGGAAGGCATCAGCTTCATCCTGCTGGAAATGAACACGCCCGGCATCACCGTGCGTCCGATCGTTGGTAATGGCGGCGACCACGAATTCAACGAGGTATTCTTCGACAATGTGCGCGTGCCGAAGTCCGGCCGCATCGGCGAAGAGAACAAGGGTTGGGAAGTCGCCAAGTATCTGCTCGAATTCGAACGCGGTGGCGCGTTGCAGGCCGGCCGTGTGCGCGCCCAGTTCACCAAGCTCGTGAAGCTCGTGCAGGCGCGCTGCCCGGACGATCAGGCGGTCATTTCGAAGCTCGCCGAACTCGGCACCGATCTCGACGCCATGGAGATGATCGACATCTCGACGCTGTCGGCGTTGCAGTCGGGCGCGAACCCCGGCCCGGTGTCGTCGCTCCTGAAGCTGCGCTGGAGCCAGCTGCGCCAGGACATTTCAGAACTTGCCGTCGATGCCATCGGCGCCGACGCGCTGAAGTTCATTCCCGAACGCCCGCTGTTCGAGAGCCTGCAACTGCCGCCCGACGAGGAAGAGATGCTGACGCAGACGCCGCGCTACCTCAACTTCCGCGCCTACACGATTCTCGGCGGCACCTCGGAAATCCAAACCGGCATTCTCGCCAAGGCGATGCTGGGGCTGTAAGCCCCGGCGTTCCCGCCGAACGACGTATCCGGTTGCTGCAACGCTGATCCCCGCCAACGCGGTTGTCATTGCGTGCGAAGCGCCGCAATGTCGCACCACAACACGCACAGCCGGAACCGGGATGGAAGCCAAGACACCGCAGGGTGCGCCGCAGGACCCAGCCCCGCTCGCACACCGCGAGGCCCGCCTGATCGTCATTGCCATGATGGTTCCGGTCTTCATGGGCTCCATGGACCAGACCGTGCTGGCGAGCGCACTGCCCGCCATCGGCCGCGAGTTCGGCAACATCCATAACCTGCCGTGGCTCATCACCACCTACCTCATCGCCGCGACCGCCTCGACGCCGCTTTATGGCAAGATCAGCGACATTTATGGCCGCCGCTTCACGCTGCAAATCGCCATCGGCTGCTGGCTCGCGGGTTCGCTCGTCTGCGCGCTCGCGCCCAACATGACGGTGCTGATCCTCGGCCGCACTTTGCACGGGCTCGGCGGCGGCGGCCTCACCTCCACCGGCATGATCGTGCTCGGCGACGTATCGACGCCGAAGGACCGCGCGAAATATTACGGCTACTTCGCCATGACCTACACGACCGCGGGCGCGTGCAGCCCGGCGCTCGGCGGCTTTCTCGCCGACTATTTCCACTGGTCGGCGATCTTCTGGATCAACGTTCCGATGGCGCTGGTGGCAATCTTCTTCACGCTCGCGGTGATGCGCCGCCTGCCGCGTCATGATCGTCCGCACAAGCTCAACCTCCTTGGCGCCGCGCTGATCGTGATATCGACCGTGAGCTTCATGCTGGCGCTGACGACCGGCGGCGTGCGCTTTCCGTGGTCGTCGCCGGAAATCCTCGGCCTGTTCGCGACGGCGGCCATCTTCTGCGGCCTGTTCTTCTGGCGGCTGCGGACAGCGCCGGAGCCGCTCATTCCACTGTCGATCATGCAGGACCCAGTGGCGCGCTGCGCCGTCGCAACAAATTCGCTCGGCTGGGGCGCCATTGTGGCGCTCAACATCTACCTGCCGGTCTATTTGCAGGACGTCATGCTGATGAGCGCGACCTCGGCCGGCCTGTCGCTGATGGTGTTGATGGGCGTCCTCAACGTGAGCGCCGGCGTGACCTCGCCGATGATCGCCAGGCACCGCCGTTACAAGATCGTGCCGCTGGTGGGACTCGTGACGGCGTTGCTCGCCGTCGCCGTGCTGGCGTGGCAAGCCCAGAACCTCAACATCTGGGGATTTGAAATCATCCTGGCCGTGCTGGCGTTCGGCTTCGGCCCGCTGGCGCCGTTAACCGGCGTCGCATTGCAAAACACCGTGCCGCCTTGGCAGTTCGGCACCGCTGTCGGCGGGATGAACTTCCTGCGCAGTCTCTATTCGACCATTCTGGTTGCGATCTTCGGTGCGATCACCTTGAAGGGTTCGGCGGCGACGACGGTCAGCTCGGCCACCAGCTTCCAGATCGTGTTCGGCATTGCGGCCGTTAGCCTGTTCGCCGCGCTGATTACGATGTGGATTCTGGAAGAGAAGCCGCTCAACACCGGCCACACGCGCTAACGCAGTATCCCTTTAATCCGCGCGCTTGCAGCGACGACGGTGCGCTCCCTCTCCCCGCTCGCGGGGAGAGGGTCGGGGTGAGGGGCGTATCGAGACATGCACAATTGCCCCTCACCCGGATTGCTTTCGCAATCCGACCTCTCCCCGCGAGCGGGGAGAGGTAACCAGAGTTCGCGACAACATCAATTCAAACAAATATGATTACGCTCTAGCTCAAAAGAAAACAGGCAGCGGTTTTCGCCACTGCCTGCTCTCTAACACATCAAATGATCTAGTTCGTCGCGAAGCAATAGAAACGCCCCGCGCCGCCCGTGGCGACGAGGTCCGGCTGGCTGCACGACCGCGACATGTGCGAGGAATTCCACGACTTCGCGATGTCGGTATCGGTCTGGCCCTGACGATCCGAGTGACCGACTTCGGCGCTGCCGAACGTGCTTGAGGTCCAGTTACCGCAGGTCAGGCTGAGGTTGCCTGGAAACACGCGGCCTTCCGCGGTCGAGCCGGTCAGCACGTCATGCTCGTTCGGCGTGTCGCCACGGCCGGGCACGCCATCGCCTTTTTCCGTCAGCGCAGTCTGCTTGGTGATGTTGTTGGCGCCATGAAGTTCATCGACGGTCTTGGCAATTACAACGCCCTTGGCATTCTGCCAGGGGCCGTTGCCGATCCGGTCACGCGCATTCACGGCCGGCGAATTGGCGGTGGCATGTGCGCTCAGATACGCGCGCCAGGTCTTGGCGCCCGCGCCCGCGGCCTGCGCGAGGTTCTGGCAATGCGTATCCGCGCCGGCGAGACCGCCGAGGTCCGCGCCCTTGCCGGAGCCGACGCTGGTGACGAAGAACGAGGTGGCATTCTGCTGCGCCATCGCGGTCCCGCCCATAGCGAGCGAAGCAACCGCAGTTGCAGCAATAAGTGAAAGGCGAGCGCTCATTTTATTCTCCCTGATGATGTTACCCGACGAAAACTTTTCACATCGAGCGTGTTTTTGGTTTCCAAGGCGCGCGACGGATCGCCACGCCATGGTTCAACCCCGGCCTGAAAAGATTATTCCGAGAATGAGGGAATATTCCGGGATTACGACGCCGGTCTGACAGCGTGACCGCGATCCAGGCACATCATCAGCACCAATGCGACGACAGTCGCCACCAGCACGATCACGAATGCGAGATCGTAGCGGCCGGATCTGTCGAAAATTGCTGCACCTGCGTAAGCGCCGATGCCGCCAAAAACCATGTGCACCATGGTAATGACGCCGGAAATCGCGCCAAGATTCGCCATGCCGAAAGCATCGCGCACGAACAGCACCGTGAGCGGCGCGGTGACGAGGAATGTCAGGCCGAATGCCAGGCAGAAGATCGTGATCGACAGCGGCGATTGATCGACCACGATCAGGGCAAACACCGCGATGCGAACGGCGAAAGCAGCCGCCGTCGGCCACACCGGCCCTGCGCGGTCGCCCCACAGGCCCGCCGAGATCACACCGACAAAACCCGTGAGACCCATGACCGCGAAAAGATAACCCGCGATCAACGGTACGACGCCGCGATCCTGGGCGAACGCCACCACATGGGTGGTGACGAAGAAATCGTCGAGACCGCAGACCGCGAAGATCACGCACAACATCCAGAACTGCCGCGTCTGCATCGCCTGCTTCAGGGTCATGCCTTCACGCCGCGGCGCGGCGGCGATGGCCTGTGCCGTCGGTTTCGCGGGAATCGCAGGCAGCACGACAATCAGCAGCGCCGCATGCGCAAGACCGATCCAGAAGAATACCGAACGCCAGCCGATCGCCACCAGCACGAGCGAGAGGATCGCGACCATCACCAGTTGCCCGATGGTCATGCCCGACAGCACCAGCGAATTGGCGAGCCCGGTGCGGCCCGGAAATGCGCGCGTCACCATCACGCCAACCGGCGGCGTCGATACCGCGCCGTTGCCAATCGCGAAGATCACGCCATACAGCACCAGCGCGTGCCACGGCTCGGTCATGAACCCCATCAGCCCGACACCGACGCCGCTGACGGCGAGGCCCGCACCGAAGAGAATGCGAAAGCTCACGCGGTCGGCGAGCTTGCCCGCATAGAAGGTGCAGACCGCCGTGACGACGAAATAAAGCCCGACGGCAATGCCGAGGTAGCTGCGCGGCCAGCACAGCTCATCGACCACCGGCTTGAGCACAAGCCCGATGACAAACCGAGAACCGCCGCCAAACAACGTCAGGACAAAACCGGCGGCGAGTACCATGGCGGCGCGCGACATCGGACGCGGCTGCGAATTCACATCGGTCACGAACTGCCCCGGCTGGAGGAACCCAGCGTTTATCGCGGATTCGTGGGCAAGACCAGCGCAACAACCCCAATCGTGCTGCATGGCTGGCCCACGGGGGCGACGAATGCCCGCTTGCGCGTTTGATAACGCGGCCAAATGGGTTGCCCGGCACCCTCGCCATGCTATGCGTTTCGCATAGTCCATTTTCCAGAGTGCGGCAGGCATGAATATTCTCATCCTCGGCGGCGGCGGGCGCGAACACGCGCTGGCATGGAAAATCGCGGCAAGCCCGCTGGTCGAGACGCTCTATTGCGCGCCGGGAAACGCCGGCATTGCGCGCGAGGCGACCTGCGTTGCGCTCGACATCGCAGACCACGCCGCCATCATCGCGTTCTGCAAGGAAAAGAACATCGGCTTTGTCGTCGTCGGCCCCGAAGCACCGCTGACCGCCGGCATCGTCGATGATCTCGCCAAGGCCGGGATCAAGGCATTCGGCCCGGGCAAACTCGCCGCGCGGCTCGAAGGCTCCAAGGGCTTCACCAAGGACATCTGCAAGGCCAACAACATTCCGACCGCCGCCTATGAACGCTTCACGAATGCGGCGACGGCGAAGGCCTACATTGCGAAGCAAGGCGCCCCCATCGTCATCAAGGCAGACGGTCTTGCCGCCGGCAAAGGCGTCGTCGTCGCGATGACGCTCGCTGAAGCCAACGACGCCATCGACATGATGTTCGGCGGCGGACTTGGCGATGCCGGCGCGGAAGTCGTGGTCGAGGAATTTCTCGAGGGCGAGGAAGCGAGCTTCTTCGTCCTTTCCGACGGCGAGAACGCGCTGCCGCTCATCTCAGCGCAGGACCACAAGCGTGTGTTCGATGGCGACAAGGGCCCGAACACCGGCGGCATGGGCGCCTACTCCCCCGTCGCGATCATGACGCCGGCGATGGAAAAGCGTGCGCTCGACGAGATTGTGCTGCCGACGATCCGGGCGATGAAAGCCATGGGTTGCCCTTACAAGGGCGTGCTGTTCGCAGGCCTGATGATTACGAAAGATGGCCCCAAGCTGATCGAATACAACGCGCGCTTCGGCGACCCGGAAACCCAGGTGCTGATGCTGCGGATGCAGTCGGACATCGTGCCGGCGCTGATCGCGTCGTGCGACGCGCAGCTCAAGTCGTTCGACCTGCGCTGGTTCAAGGATGCGGCGCTCACCGTCGTCATGGCCGCGAAGGGCTATCCCGGCAATTACGAGCGCGGCACGGAAATCAAAAATCTCGATGCGGCGGAGAAAATCGACGGCGTCGAGATTTTCCACGCCGGCACCAGGGCCGACGGCGGGCGCATCCTCGCCAATGGCGGCCGCGTGCTGAACGTCTCGGCGCAAGGCTCAAGCGTGAGCGAAGCACAGGCCCGCGCCTATGCGGCCATCGACAAGATTGCGTGGCCGGAAGGTTTCTGCCGCCGCGACATCGGCTGGCAGGCGATCAAGCGCGAAAAGGGAGCATGACCATGTCCGACCTCGCCGATCTGTTTCCCGGATTTCAGTCGCACTGGATCGACACCTCGATTGGCAAGATGTTCGCGCGATCAGGCGGCAAGGGTCCGCCATTGTTGTTGATCCACGGCTATCCGCAGACCGGCGTGATGTGGCACATCGTTGCGCCGAAGCTTGCGGAAAAGTTCACGCTCGTGATCCCGGACCTGCCCGGCTACGGCTGGTCGGCAGCGCCGGAGTCCAATCTCTCCGCCGCCAAGGACGATGCCGAGCGGCTGCGCTCGCCCTATGCCAAGCGCAATATGGCGAAGGCGATGGTCGATATCATGGAAGCACTCGGCCATGTGCGCTTCCGCATCGCGGGGCATGATCGCGGCGGGCGTGTCGCATATCGCCTTGCGCTCGATCATCCGGGCCGCGTCGAACAGCTCTGCACGCTCGACATCATCACGACCTGGGACATGTGGGACCAGATGGATGCGCGGCTTGCCATGCGCGCGTGGCACTGGATGTTTCTCGCCCAGAACGCGCCGCTGCCCGAATTGCTGCTCGGCACGTCGGCCAACGCATATTTCGACATGCTCTCGGCGGCATGGCAGCGCGGCGGCACGCATTCCGGCGGCGCGGCGGCGGGTGCAGCCACCGGCGCACCCGTAAAGCCCGGCGGCGGCGCATTCGACGACCGCGCCATCGCGCATTACCGCGCCTCGTTCACCGATCCGCTGCGCATCCATGCCGGCTGTGAGGATTATCGTGCCGGGGCGACCATCGACCGCGCACTGGACGACGCCGACCGCAAGGCCGGCAACAAGATCACCTGCCCCATGCTGGCGCTGTGGGGCGAGCGCGGCCTGCCGGGGCAGAACAACCCGCTGGAACTCTGGAAGGCCTGGGCAACCAATGTGCAGGGTTTTGCGCTGCCCTGCGGGCATTTCATCCCGGAGGAAGCGCCGGATGCTACCACTCGGGCGTTATTGGACTTTTTCGGGGGAAACTGATCGCCGCGCCAAAGTGTGCTTTTGGTGCACTGGGCAAGCCCCGAAACCTCTACTAGCATCGTCCATCGGATCGCGGGGGTGGTGCGATTCATCGGGGCCGCAAAGATGAAAGCTTGCCGGCACATCGTAACTGCGGTGCTTGCCGTGGCATTTGCCGCGGCAACGTCGTCGGCTGCACTGGCCGCCCTGCCGAAGAAACCCGCTGTCGCTACCGCGGCCAAAGCGAAGAAAATTGCCAAGATAGCCAGACACAAGGCACGGCCGATTGTGGCGCCCTCGCTTGCATCGCTGCAGCGCGTTACTGCCGCGCCAACCTGCGACCGCACCAGTTTCCGCCTGCTGATCGACGTCGGCCACACCCTGGAAGCGGCAGGCGCGGTGAGCGCGCGCGGCATGAACGAATACCAGTTCAATCTTACGCTGGCGCGCGAACTCGATGACGTGCTGCACAAGCGCGGTTTTGAAAATACGGCGGTGATGATCACGGAAGGCAGGACGCGGCCGGGACTGGGCGCGCGCGTCGCGCGCATCAACAAGATCGCGCCGGACCTGCTTCTCTCGATCCACCACGACTCGGTGCCGGACAACCTGCTCCAAACCTTCCAGTACGACGACAAGACCCGCAACTTCAGCGACAAGTTTGCCGGACATTCGATTTTCGTGTCGGCGGCAAATCCGCATTACGCTTCGAGCGTGCTGTTTGCGCGAACCATGGGCAACGAAATGACCGCTCGCGGGCTGCACTACACGCCGCACTACATTGAAAAGATCATGGGCAGCCGACAGCGCGAACTCATCGACGCGGAAGCCGGCGTCTACCGCTACGACGCGCTGCTGGTGCTGAAAAACACGCGCGTCCCCTCCGTGCTGCTCGAAGCCGGCTCGATCATCAACCGCGGCGAGGAATGGAAACTGCGGCAGGCGCAGTACCGCGCGCCGATCACCGCCGCGATTGCCGACGCGGTCGATCTCTATTGCCGGTTCAAGCCGCCGTCGGAAACCGCGATTGCGGCGAAGGGGCCGATGCCGCGCGTGGTCATCAACGACGTGACCAAGGTGAAAGTTGCGCACAAGGGCGGCAAGGGCAAGATCAGGCTTGCGGCGCGCGGCAACAAGAAGCCGGCAAAACTGGCACGCCACCCATAAATGACGCGGAAGTTCTCCGGTACAGCGACCGCTGCAGCGGCGTTTGTGTCCGTTGTAGCGTCCTGCACCGTTACGTCCGCACAGACCGCACTGCCCTCGTCGCTCGTTTATCTGCGCGATGTCGATGCAACGATTGCGCATGACATCCGCTACGCCACCTCCAACAACTTCACCGGCAAGCCGCTGCCCGGCTACGACGCCGCCGAATGCGTGCTGACGCGCGAGGCGGCAACCGCACTCCGGCTGGTGCAGGCCGACCTCGCCGCGTCGAACCGCGCGCTGAAGGTTTACGATTGCTACCGGCCGGAACGCGCGGCGCGCGCCATGGCGCAATGGTCGCAGGACAGCAAGGACAGCGCGGCGACCAAGCCGTTCTTTCCCAATATCGACAAGCGCAACCTGTTTGCACTCGGCTACATCGCGCGGGTGTCGCGCCATTCGACCGGCACCGCCATCGACCTCACCATGATCGAGAAAGACGCCGCCCTCACGCCTGCATTCGACGCAGCAGCGGGTTACGGCCCGTGCACCGGGCCTGCAACGGCGCGCGCGCCGGACAACAGCGTCGATATGGGCACCGGCTACGATTGCCTCGACCCCAGAAGCCACAACAACGTGGACAAGCTCTTGCCTGAACAGCACCAGCGCCGGATGGCGCTGGTCGCGGCGATGCGAAAGCGCGGCTTTTCCAATTATTTTCGCGAATGGTGGCACTTCACCTTTGCAGGCGGTGGCGCGGCGCAGCACTATGACGTGCCAATCCGCCCCCGTTCAGGCCGCTAGACATGGACCGCATCGACCGCCAGCGCGACTTCACCGGCACCAAGGAGGTCGCCGGCGCGCTGCGTTTCGCTGTGACAAGGCTGGAAGAATATCTCAACCGCAACGTCGAAGGTTTCGCAGGCCCGTTGACCGCCCAGCAATTCAAGGGCGGGCAGTCGAACCCGACCTACCTGCTGACCACGCCTGCGCGCCGCTATGTGCTGCGGCGAAAGCCGCCGGGCAAGTTGCTGCCGTCGGCGCATGCGGTGGACCGCGAATTCCGCGTCATTGCGGCGTTACACCGCCAGGGCTTCCCGGTCGCCGAGCCAGTTATTCTCTGCAACGATCCTGACGTGATCGGCACGGCCTTCTATGTCATGAGCCACGTCGAAGGCCGCGTGATCTGGGAGCCGGACATGCCGGGCGTGACGCCTCCTGAGCGCGCTGCGACCTACGACGCCATGAACGCCACGCTCACTCAACTCCATACATTCGACCCGCAGGCCATCGGCCTGTCGGATTTCGGACGCGGCGAGAACTATGTCGCACGGCAGGTCGAGCGCTGGTCGAAGCAATATCGCGCGTCCGAAACCGGACGCGTCGAAGCCATGGAGCAGCTCATCGCGTGGCTACCGCAACATCTGCCGCCGCAAGGTCCGGTGCGGCTGGTGCATGGCGACTTCCGGCTCGACAACGTGATCCTCGCCGCGAATGAACCAAAAGTGTTGGCGGTGCTGGATTGGGAACTCTCGACGCTCGGCGATCCGCTGGCGGATTTTTCCTATCACCTGATGCAATGGCACATGCCGCGCTCCGACAGCGGCGCGGATACCGGCTCGCTGGTCGGCTGCGATCTCGCGGCGCTTGGCATTCCATCGCTGGAAAATTATGTGGGCGATTACGTGAAGCGCACGGGCCTCGACCCGCGTCCGCATCTCACGTTCTATCTTGCGTATAATTTCTTCCGCCTTGCCGCCATCGTGCAGGGCATCGTCGGCCGCGTGCGCGACGGCACCGCGACCAGTGCGCACGCCGCCGCCCGCGCGCAGATGGTCAAGCCGCTGGCGGACAAGGCGTGGGAGTTTGCGGAGGAAACGTGAGGTAGCCGTTCAATCGCGGCGGTCACGGTGCGCTCCTTCTCCCCGCAAAGCCCGTCGAAGACGGGCGTAAACGCCCTTATGCTGGGGAGAAGGTTGGGATGAGGGGCATCTTTCCAAATCGCTCGCTCCCCCTCACCCGGATCGCTTCGCGATCCGACCTCTCCCCGCAAGCGGGGAGAGGTAAACTGAACGCGCTGCACCGATTGAGATTTAGCGCCGCGCCCTGAAAAATTCCGTCAGCATCGCCGAAGCCTCGCCCTCGCCCATGCCGCCGTAAACTTCCGGCCGGTGATGACACGTCGGCTGCGCGAAAAACCGCACGCCATTATCGACCGCGCCGCCCTTGGGGTCCGCCGCGCCATAATACAGCCGCCGGATACGCGCGAAGGAAATCGCCGCCGCGCACATGGCGCAGGGCTCCAGCGTCACATAGAGATCGCAGCCGTTGAGCCGCTCGGAGCCTAGCGCCGCCGTGGCGGCCCGGATCGCCAGCATCTCCGCATGAGCCGTCGGGTCCTTGTCGGCCAGCGTCCGGTTCCCGGCTTTGGCGACCACCTGCCCATCCGCCACCACCACACAGCCGACCGGCACCTCGCCCCGCAGGGCTGCGGCGCGGGCTTCTTCGAAGGCCATGTCCATAAAAGCGGGCGTCGGCATCGGTTTTCGGGCCAAAATGGGCATCTTAACGGGCTTTTGAGAGCGGGGTTGTGCCCGCGCCCACGGTCTTTATACACAGGGCTGAACAATACACAGAACGACATAAGGCGCTCAGGCCGTGAGGCTGTGGCGAAACAACATGAATTCGACCCCCGAAAATACCCAGGAATCCCAGGACTCCAGCGAGTCCGCCGACAACGAGGGCGCCCGCATTGCCAAGGTGATGGCGCGCGCCGGACTTTGCTCCCGCCGCGAGGCCGAAGCCTGGATCGCGGAAGGCCGCGTCAAGGTCAACGGCAAGACCATCAGATCTCCGGCGCTCGATATCGGCCCCGGCGACAAGGTGGAAGTCGATGGCAAGCCGCTGCCCGAGCGCGAGCGCACGCGGCTGTTCCTCTACCACAAGCCCGCCGGCCTCGTGACGACCAACTCCGACCCGCAGGGCCGCCCGACCATTTATGAGTCGCTGCCGGGAGAAGTCCCGCGCGTCGTCAGCGTCGGCCGCCTCGACATCTCCAGTGAAGGCCTGCTGCTGCTCACCAACGACGGCGGCCTCGCCCGCGCGCTCGAACTGCCGGATACCGGCTGGGTCCGCAAGTATCGCGTGCGCGCGCTCGGCACGATCACGCAGGCGCGCCTCGACAAGCTCAAGGACGGCATTTCCATCGACGGCGTGAACTACGGCTCGATTGAAGCGACCATCGACCGCACCACCGGCGCCAACATCTGGATCACATTCGCGATCCGCGAAGGCAAGAACCGCGAAGTCCGCAACGTACTCGGCGCGCTCGGCCTTGCGGTGAACCGGCTGATCCGCGTGTCGTTCGGTCCGTTCAACCTCGGCGAAATCCCCGAAGGCGCGGTCGCAGAAGTCCGCACGCGCCAGCTGCGCGAGGAACTCGGCGAACGCATCATCAAGCTCGCAGGTGTCGATCTCGACAGTGCGATTGTCGAGCGTGACGCCTCCGACGTGCGCAAGAAGAAACCCGACTTCAAGCGCCTCGACTATCGCAAGCCCCAGCGCGAAGACCGTTTCGACCGCCGCCCGGATACGCGTGCGACGTTCGCCCATGAAGCGGCGGACGAGCGCAAGGCGCGGTTTGCAAAGCCGCAAGGCGACGCGCCGCGTTTCGACAAGCCCCGCTTTGACAAGCCCCGCGACGGCAAGTTTGGCGAAGATCGCCCGCGCACGTTTGGCCGCGATGCCAGGCTCGCCGAAAATGCCGCTGCGGAAGGCGAACTCCCGTCCCGCTCGCCCAAACGCCCTCACAAAAGTGCAAGCCACGTCTGGCGTGCGGAAGACAAACTGCTGCGGCGGAAATTCCACGGCAACACCAACGACGAGACCGCGCCGCGCGAGAAATTCAGCCCCAATCCGGAAACCAAGAAAAAGGCTGGCCTGATTGCCGACCGCAAGGGCCGCCGCATTCTGGTCGAGCGTTTCGGCGAGAAGAAAGTCGAGCCGGAGCCGGAGATCGTCGAGCGTCCACGCGGCCGGCGCTCATTCGACAAGCCGGACGATCGCGGTGGACGCGGGCGCTATGGAAAACCTGAGGGCGGCGCGCCGCGCGAACGATCCTTTGGTAAGCCCGGCGACAAGCCGCGTGGTGACCGGCCCTATGGTGATCGCCCTCGCGGGGACCGTCCCTTCACGAAACGCGAGGACCGCCCGCAAGGCGAACGCAGCTATGGCGACCGTCCGCAGCGCGCGCGTTTCGACGACAAGCCGCGTGGCGAGCGTAGCTTCGGAGACAAACCCCGTGGTGAGCGCAGCTTTGGCGACAAACCACGCGGCGAACGCAGTTACGGTGACAAGCCAAGAGGCGAGAATCGCGGCGAACGTTCCTTTGGAGATAAGCCGCGGGGCGAGCGTTCTTTCGGCAAGCCAGGCGGCGGCAGACCCGGTGGTGGCAGACCTGATGGAGATCGCCCGCGCAGCGGACCTGGCGGCAAGGCCGGCGGCAAAGGCACGCGCCGCGACCGCACCCGTTCCGGTCCCCGTCCCTCACGGCCGAAAGAATAATGCGCGTCGTCGGCGGCAGGCTGCGCGGGCGCAACCTCGCGGCACCGAAATCGCAGGCCATCCGGCCGACCGCCGACCGGCTGCGCGAAAGCCTGTTCAATATCCTGACGCATGGCTACGGCAACGCCGTTGTCGATGCGCGCGTGCTCGACCTGTTTGCCGGCACCGGCGCGCTCGGCATCGAAGCCTCCTCGCGCGGTGCGACTTTCGTGCTGTTCGTCGATGATGGCGCCGAGGCGCGCGCGCTGCTGCGCGAAAACGGCGAGGCGCTCGGCCTTGGCGGCGTGACGCGCATTTTCCGCCGCGACGCCACCAGCCTCGGCCCGGTGCATCCGCTGGAACCGTTTTCCGTGGCATTCCTCGACCCGCCCTATGGCAAGGGCCTGGCCGAAAAGGCTTTGAATTCCATGCGTGACGGCGGCTGGCTGGTCAGCGGCGGGCTCGCGGTGGTGGAGGAATCCCTCGAAGCGCGATTTAGCGCGCCCGAAGGCTACGAGGAAATCGAACGCCGCGATTACGGCGAAAGCGAACTGGTCTTCCTGCGCCGCGCGTAAAAGCCGCACGCATCTCCGCTATTTGCATCGCTTGCATTCGCCATGTGCCCTTCCCCCGGCGTCATGGGCCGATAAGCTCCGTCACAATCAAAAGCTATATCGCGCTGCGTGGTGATCGCAGTTGCAGGGAGGACACCGATGACGACATTCACACGCCGCCAGTTCAACACCGGCATTGCCACGGTTGGCGCAACACTCGCCATGCCGGGCATCCTGCGCGCGCAAGCCTATCCTGCGCAGGACATTCACTTCATCTGCGCATTTCCTGCCGGCTCCGGCGCGGACATCATCGTGCGCTGGTATGCGGACAAGCTGCGGCCGGTTTTCAACAAGCCGATCCTGGTCGAGAACCGCGTCGGCGCCATTGGCAACCTTGCAACCGAATACCTCGCGCGCGCGAAACCCGACGGCTACACGATCTATGTCCATGGCGCGAGCGCCGTCGCCGCCAACATACACCTGTTCAAAAACCCTTCCGTCGATGCCGCCAAAGCCATCACGGTTGCAGCGACGATCAACAAGCAGGCGACAATGTTCTGCGTCGATCCGAGCAAGCCGTGGAAATCGGTCGCCGAAGTCACCGCCTATGCCAAGGAGCGCAAGGAAAAGGCGACCTACGCCACCACCAATCCGGTCGGCAAGGTGATGGGCGCAATCTACAAGGAGACGAACAAGCTCGAAGCCGTCGAGGTCGTCTACCGCACGGCGGTGGACTCGCTCAACGATCTCAAGAGCGGCGCCATCGACTACGCGATGTACGACAACATCTTCGGCGCAGCACAATCGCGCGAAGGCCGCGTGCGCATTCTCGCCGTCAGTTCAAAGGAGCGGCTGCAGGCCAATCCCAATCTGCCGACCATGACGGAAGTCGGCACGCCGATGGATATCCTCGGGTGGTTCGCCGCCATGGTGCCGTCCGCAACGCCACGGCCGATCGTCGACGACATCAACAGGATGTTCAATCAGGTGACGAGCAGCGAGGACGGCAAGAAGTTCCTCAACAATATCGCCAGCGACCCGTGGGTGACGACACCGGATCAGGGCCAAGCCTATCTCAACCAGCAGATCAGGGAATGGGGCGACTACGTGAAGCTCGCCAAGATCGATCCGCAGGGATAGCTACTTCCGCCCGAACAGCCGCTCGATATCGCTGAGCTTCAGTTCCACGTAAGTCGGGCGGCCGTGGTTGCACTGGCCGGAGTTCGGCGTCACTTCCATTTCGCGCAGCAGCGCATTCATTTCCTCGGGCTTGAGCCGCCGCCCGGCGCGCACCGAGCCATGGCACGCCATGGTCGCGGCGACATGCATCAGGCGGCGTTCGAGCGGCAGCGCCTCGCTCCATTCCGCCATGTGTTCGGCGAGATCGCGCACGAACGCGCCTGCATCCATTTCGCCCAGCATCGACGGGGTTTCGCGCACCGCGACCGCACCGGGGCCGAAGGCTTCCAGCACGAGGCCATAGCGCGCGAGTTCATCGGCGCGTTCGGTCAGGCGGCCGACATCGGCCTCGTCGAGTTCGACGATTTCCGGGATCAGTAATATCTGCCGCGCCACGCCGGTCTTTTCCAGCGCGGCCTTCATGCGCTCATAGACAAGGCGTTCATGCGCGGCGTGCTGATCGACGACGACAATGCCGTCGCGGGTCTGCGACACGATGTAGGTTTCATGCACCTGCGCGCGCGCTGCGCCGAGCGGCTTGTCGATCAGGTCGGGCGTCGCCTCGATACTATTGAGCCGCGCATCCGCCGAAGGCGCGCCGACATCGAACGCCGCCTGCGCGGCTTCGGCCAATCCCGCCAGCGCCGTCGCGCCCATCGCAACCGACGACAACCCGCCACGCGCGGGCGACACGCGCCAATCCCAGTTGCGGCGTGACGGCATCGACGCCGAATTCGGCCGCAGCGCAGAAATCGTCGCCGACCCGCCCGTCGTCGCGGCGCGCGAACTGTCGCGGCCCAGCGCCTCCTGCAGCGACCGCACGATCAGCGAGCGCACCAGACCCGCATCGCGAAACCGCACTTCGGTCTTGGCGGGATGCACATTCACATCGAGTTCGCGCGCATCGAGTGTCACGAACAACGCCACTACCGGATAGCGGTCGCGCGGCAGGTAATCGGCATAGGCGCCGCGCACCGCGCCGACGAGGAGCTTGTCGCGCACCGAGCGCCCATTGACGAACAGGTATTGCGACAGCGAATTCGCGCGCGAGAACGTCGGCAGCCCTGCATAGCCTTCGATGTGCAGGCCATCGCGGCCGCCCGCAACTTCGACCGCGTTCTCGCGAAAGTCGCTGCCCAGAATATCGCCAAGCCGCGCCAGCCTGCCCGACACACCAGAAAGCGCAGCAGCCCCATGAGATGCCCACGTCACCGGCGCGCGCTCCTCGCCTGCGAGCGTAAAAGCAACATCCGGCCGGCTCATGGCGAGGCGGCGCACCACATCGCGGATGGCTTCGCTTTCGGTACGGTCGGCTTTGAGAAATTTCAGCCGCGCCGGCGTCGCGTAAAACAGGTCGCGCACCTCGACGCGCGTCCCTTCGCTCAGCGCCGCAGGCTTCACGTCCGACTTCACGCCGGCATCGACGCCAATCGCCCAGGCGTGCGGCTCGCCGGCATGGCGCGTGACGATGGCAAGCCGCGCCACCGACCCAATCGAGGGTAAAGCCTCGCCGCGAAACCCGAGCGTGCTGATCGCCATCAGGTCGTCGTCGGGCAATTTGGAGGTCGCGTGGCGCTCGACCGAGAGCGCGAGGTCGTCGCGCGTCATGCCTGCGCCATCGTCGGTGATGCGGATCAGGCGGCGGCCGCCGCCATCGGTCAGGATATCGACGCGGGTCGCGCCGGCGTCGAGCGCGTTCTCGACCAGTTCCTTGACCACGCTCGCGGGCCGCTCGACCACTTCGCCGGCGGCGATGCGGTTGATGATACCGGGTTCAAGCTGGCGGACGGGCATGGCGGCTTTCGGTGACGCGACTCGCGGAAAGTCCATTTTAACCCGCGCAGACGGCCGCTGCGAGGCTGTTGAAAAGCATAAAACACGAGGGAAATACACGCCAAAACAGGCTCAGTCGTAACCCGGTCTGTCCCGCCGCAGCGCCTTCACATTGCTGCGAACCTTCTTGCCTTCCAGCCGCCGCGTCTTGGAGGCCTTGGTCGGCCGGGTGGCGCGGCGCACGATGGGCTTCACGGCAGCCTCGCGGATCAGCTCGAACAGGCGGTCGCGGGCGTCGGCACGGTTCCTTTCCTGGGTGCGATGCTGCTGCGCCACGATCACGATGATGCCCTCGTTGGTCAGCCGCTTGCCGGCGAGCTTTTGCAGGCGGATGGCGACGTCGTTCGGCAGCGACAGCGAACGCCGCACATCAAAGCGCAGTTGCACGGCGGTGGAGAGCTTGTTGACGTTCTGGCCGCCCGGACCGGAGGCGCGCACGAACGTCTCGGAAAGCTCCGATTCGTCCACGCTGATTCTGTCGGTAACCGGGACGGTGGCCATGCCTATGGCTACCTAAGCGCGTTGCCCCGCACAAGGCCGTCAGGTGGTGAGATACTTCTTCGCCAGCACCTTGGCCTGCTCGACCGCAGGCTGGTCGAACGGATCGATCCCCAAAAGCCTGGCGGTGATGATCGTCTCCAGCATGAAGTGCATCAGCAACTCGCCGAGGCTTGCCTCGTCGAGCTTCGCCAGATGCAGCGTGCGCACCGGCACGCCATTGCCGGCAAACGTCTCGACCATGGCGCGGCTCTGCGCGGCGACGAGGTCGCCAATGGTCTTGCCGCCGATGGCGTCTTCGCCCGCGAGCGCGGCGTATTTCGGATTGAAGCGCGGACCATTGCCGGCGGTATCGGTCGTGATGACGGTGACGAGCTTGTCGCGTGGGCCGGCGAGAAAAAGCTGCTGCTGGCTGTGCTGATCGACCGGGCCGAGCGCAGCAAGCGGCGTCGTGCCCTTGCCGTCCTTGCCGAGGCTTTCGGCCCAGAGCTGCACATACCAGCGCGTGAACCGCTCCAGCCGGTCGGCGTAAGCCATCAGCACCGAAATTGTCTTGCCGCTCTGCGCGCCGGCGAACGCGAGCGCCGCACCAACAGCGGCGGGCACTTCTTCAACAGGCCCGCCCCCCAGCACCGGCGAAAGCGCCACCGCCGCACCCTTGCGGATCGCCGCAATATCGAGGCCGACAACAGCTGCCGGCAACAGGCCGACATTGCTCAGCACCGAATAACGGCCGCCGAGTTTCGGATCGTGATCGAGGAACGCCACGTCATGGCTGCCTAAAAGTTCGCGCAGGCCATTGCGCTTGCCTTCGACGACAGGCTCCGACAGGCCGAGGAACAATCCGGGAATTTCGCGCGACAGGCCGCTGCTCACGGCCGCGAGCGCCGCCGAAGTCTGCATCAGCGTTTCGGCAGTACCACCGGACTTCGAGATCGCGATAAAGCGCGTGTCGGCGAGCGGCAGGCGATCCAGCACCTGCGCGAATGTCACGGGATCGAGGTTATCGAGAAAATGCAGCCGCGGGCCGTCGCGTAAAAGGCCGAGGCCCGGCACGGCGTGTCCGGCAAGCTGCGCCAGCGTCTGGCCGCCGAGGCTTGAGCCGCCAGTGCCGAAGACCACGATATCGCTGGCGGCTTCCTTGAGGCCCGCCGCTGCCTTGCCGATGATGGCGAGGTCGTCGTCGCGCTCCGGCAGCCGCAGCAGCGGCAACGTGCCATCGGCATGGCGCGCGCGCAGCCAGTCGAGTGCTTCGCCGGTACGCGCCAGTGCGGCCCGATAGACTCCTTGGGGAATGCCGCCACGGCCGATGCGTTCTTCAAACGCATTGTCGGTCGATTGTACGATCGGCATTCTGATCCCCCGCGAAGTCTATAGGCCCGGCAATCCAACACCTGCGGCACCTTGCGGTTCCGGGATGCGGCGTTACGCCCTCTTACCCGTCAATATTCAAGGAATCGTATCAGGCAACAAAAGGGCGGAATTACTGCCCTTCGCGCTTGGCCGCCGCCGGCTGGCTTGCCGCCGGTGTGGTTGCCCCGCCGCCAGCCGCAACCGCCGTCGGCGCGCGGCCCACGACCGCGACCAGCATACCGGCATCCAGAATGCGCTTCGCCACCCGCTTGAGGTCGGCGAGCGTGACAGCCTCCACAAGGCCATTGCGCCGCGTGATGTAGTCGATGCCGAGGCCCTCGACCTGCATCTGCACCAGCTGGCCGGCAATCTTGCTCGACGTATCGAAGCGCAGCGCGAACGACCCCTTGAGGAAGGACTTGGCTTCCGCCAGTTCTTCCGGCTTCGGCCCTTCGGTCGCCATGCTGCGGATTTCCTGCTCGATCACTTCGAGCGCCTGCTGCGCGCGGTCGCCGCGCGTGGCGGTGCCGGCAACGAACAGCGCGGTATGGTCGAGCGGGATCAGGGTCGAATAGACCGAATAGGCAAGACCCCTCACCTCACGCACTTCGCGATAGAGCCGCGAGGAGAACGAGCCGCCGCCAAGAATATGATTGAGCACATAGGCGGCCATGAAGTCCTTGTCCTTGCGCGCAATGCCCGCGCCGCCGACCATCACCACCGATTGGGGCACATCGAGTTCGACGTTGATCCTGGTGCCCAGCGCCTGCGGCTTGGCGTCAGGCACCGGCACGGCGTTGGACTTCACGGGAAGTTCGCCAAAGATGCGATCGACGATACGGCCCGCAGCAGCGGCATCGATATTGCCGACAATGCCGATCTTGAGCGTGTCGCGCGTGAAGATGCGCCGCGCGAAGCCCTTGAGGTCGTCGGGCGTAATTCCCGGCACGGCTTCGAGCGTGCCGCTCGTGGGTATGGCGTAGGGGTGGCCGGGGAAAGCTGCTTCCCACCACCGCCGGTTGGCGATCTCGTTTGGATTCATCGTGCCGCGGCGCAAGTTTGACATGGTCTGGTTGCGCACGCGCTCGACGACATCAATGTCAAAACGTGGCTTGGTCAGCGCGAGCTTCAGGAGGTCGAAGGCAACGTCCTGATGTTCAGCGAGCGTGCGGAGCGAACCGGAAATCTGGTCGCGGCTTGCCGAAAACCCGATGCTGATGGCGTAGTTCTCGACCTTCTCGTGGAACGCGCGCGAATCGAGATCGCCGGCGCCCTCGTCGAGCAGGTTCGTCATCAGGCTGGCGAGCCCGGCCTTGTCGGCCGGCACCTGCGCGGAGCCGTGAGTGAACGCAAAGTCGATGGCGACGAGCGGCACGGTGGCTTCCCGCACCAGCCATGCCTCGATGCCGCCGGGGCTGACGATGCGCTCGATATTGGTGGCGGCCTGCGCGGGCGCGGCAACCATGCCGGCGGCGACACAGAGCGCGGGCAGAACGCGACGCGTCAGGGCGCCGATCGCGATGGCCGGCATACGGCCGGCTGCAAGGAATGCCATCACGATTTCTTCTCCTTCTTGTCCTTGTCGCCGGGCTTGGGCCATTCCTTCACGAGATAACCCGTGACCGAACGTTGCACCTTGAGCCAGGTGCGGGCGGCGTCGCGCACGGCATCCGGCGTCACCGCGCGCACGCGGTCGGGCCACGACTTCACGGCCTCGACCGTCGAACCGGACGACAGCGCCGCGCCATACCAGCGCGCCATGGTGGCCTGGTTATCCTGCGCATACACCGCGTCGGCGATCATGCGCGTCTTGGCGCGATCAAGCTCGACACCCGTCACGCCGTTTTCGGAAACATCGGCGATCACCTGCTCGATGGCGGCTTCAAGACTCTCAAGCGACGTATCCGCCTGCGGCGTCGCGTAGAAACCAAAGCGGGTCGGGTCGAGCGCCGTGCTGGAATAGCTCGCGCCGGCGTTGATCGCGATCCGGCGGTCTTCGACAAGCTGGCGATACAGCCGGCTGTTTTGTCCACCGCCCAGAATATGGGCGAGCAGATCGAGTGCTTCGGCTTCACCCGGCTTCGCGGTGGTATCGGACGGCACCAGATAGCTGCGCTGCAGGCTCGGCTGGGTGACGCGGGCATCCGCCAGCAAGACGTGACGCACCGACGCCGGCTCAGGCTCCTGCGGGCGCTTGCGCGGGGTGATCTCGGCCGTGCGCGCCAGCTTGCCGTAGGTCGCTTCCGCCATCGTCTTCACTTCGGCGGCGGTGACGTCGCCGGCAACCACAAGGATCGCGTTGTTCGGCGTGTAGAAGCGCTTGTAGAAAGCGAGCGCATCTTCACGCGAGAGTTTCTCGATCTCGTGCTTCCAGCCGATCACGGGACGGCCATAGGGATGATTGAGATAGAGCGCCGCGGCGACCTGCTCGCCAAGCCGCGCTTCCGGGCTGTTGGCGACGCGCATGTTGAATTCTTCCAGCACGACATCGCGTTCGGGCAGCACGTTCTCGTTGGTCAGCACGAGGCCGGTCATGCGGTCGGCTTCAAACGACATCACCAGCGCGAGATGTTCCTTGGCGACGCGCTGGAAATAGCCGGTGTAGTCGGAGCTGGTGAATGCGTTTTCCTGCGCGCCGATGGTGGCAAGCACCTTGGAGAATTTACCGGCCGGATTCCTCTCGGTGCCCTTGAACATCAGGTGTTCGAGAAAATGCGCGATGCCCGAAGTGCCCGGCGGCTCGTCGGCGGAGCCGACGCGATACCAGACCATGTGGGTGACGACCGGCACGCGATGATCCGGGATGACCACCACTTCCAGACCATTGGCGAGCGTGAAGTTTGAAATGCCTGTCGCGGCCTGGGCAGCAGGTGGCTGCGTCTTCGCAGCGGCTGGTGGCGGCGATGCCTTCTGGGCCGCAGCCTGCGTCACCGGCAGCAAGGCAACGACGGCGGCCGTCATGGCCAGCGCGATCAGCGGGCGCTTCAAGAAATTTGGCATGTTGTGATCCGGCATCTGTCCACCATTGGACGCTTCGAAAGGGAGCGCCTCAGACTCAACGCAGGCGAGACAACGGCTGCGCCGCTACGCAACAAGACTCGGCTGAAACCACGCGCGAGACAACCTGTGCAGCGCCGTTGCGCCGCACCGTTCCACATCACGATTGCGTGTCGATTGCAGGCGACAAGAACATTACCTGTCGATACCGAAGACGGCCTGGTCCTTGCCGATTTCCTTGGTCGGGTCGAGCTTGCCCTTGGTGCCATAGGAATACTTCGGCGAAGGTGTACGCAGCCCTGGCGGCGGCTCAGTCAATGCAGAGCGTTCCGGCTCCTTGACGAATTTGACTTCCTTGCCATCGCGGCTACCGAACAGCGAGCCGAGCGTGAAGCCGTCATGGCCCAACTGCCGAGGTGACAATTGTTCAGGCATTGCACCGCCGGGACCCGGCTGGGCCGGACCGCCATCGGCGTCCGCCGTGCGGCGCGCCTTCGATGCCGGATTGAGTTCGCTCGGCGACAACTGCCGCATATCTTCTTTTTCGCCTTCAGAAGTCGAGAGGATCTTCTTCTTGGTTTTCTTCTGGCGCGCCAGGTCAGGGTCTTTCGGCCACGCCGGATCTGCAGCCGCGGTCTTGCCGTCCGGCGGCGGCAGCGTGATGCTCGGTGGCACGACCAGCGGCGAGCGTTCGTGATACTCGATGCCGGGGCCGCCACCTCCGCCCAGACCGAAGCTGGACAGCAGATTTTTGAAAAACTTGGTGTCGGCGGTGTCTTCGACTTCGTCGTCCGCGGCCATCGCCGTATGCGCAAAGCTTGCGACGCCGACCATGGCCGCCAGCGCAACGCCCAAGGACGCGCGCAGGAACTTGCGATGAAGAAAGACCGGATAGGTCATTCGCGTAAGATCCCCGCTAAAGCCGGAAGGCTCAAGATTAAAGCCTGCTGGTTACTATTCGGCAGCAGCGCCGCGCCCGGCCAGTTTGTGGCCAAAAATCAGGGCGCTTTTGCGGCGTCCGGTGTCATCAGGGATTCATACAGGACCCCCGCCACCCCGGCAACGATGGCCACGTCCGCAAGGTTAAACACGTACCAGTTGAAGCGGTATGTTGCGGTAGCGAAGTAAAACAGCACGAAATCGGCCACCGCCCCATAGGCGACCCGGTCAATGGCGTTGCCCAGCGCCCCGCCGACGATCAGGCCGAGGCCAAGCGCCGTCAGCCGGGTTCCGGCCCGGAACAGCCAGACCAGCAGCAGAACCACCGCCGCCAGCTTGATGGCGAACAGCACCCATTGGCCAGCCGTACCCTCCTGCGGGAACAGGCCGTAGCTGATGCCGGTATTCCAGACCATCACGAAGTCGAGGAACGGCATGATATGGACCGTGCCGCGCGAAGGCAGTTCGAACCCGAACAGCAGCCACAGCTTGGACGCCTGATCGGCGGCGACCGTCAGAACTGCGGCAATGAGCCCTAGCCGGGTGAACGGGCCAAAGGTTTTCAAGGCGGCCATTGCCGGGAGCGCCACGGCTACTCCGCCGCCTTGCGGAAGATTTCCCACTCGCGCAGCGCCTGCGCGTCGCGCGGCGTGACGTCGGGATATTGCGGGTCCTGGCCAACCGCCGGTGAGATTTTCCACGAGCGCGCGCACTTGGTTCCTTCGGCGCGGCTCGGCACCACCGCAACGCCGGGCGTATCGGCAAGACGGAATGCCTCAGCAGGTCCCTCGCCCTCCACCAAAATCGCTGCGGAAGTGATGCAAGTCTCCGCAAGATCGACATCGACCAGCGCGCCGAACAGATCCTTGTCCGACACGAACACCTGCGGCGCGGCCTCGAGCGACGAGCCGATCTTCTTGTTGGCGCGGTCGAGTTCGAGCGCCCCGGTGACGACGCGGCGCACGCTGCGCACCTTGCGCCACTTCTCGGCCAGCGCATCGTTGCGCCATGCCGCCGGCACTTCGGGGAACGGTTCAAGATGAACCGACCCGGCGTTGGGATCGCGCGCGAGCCACGACTCCTCGCACGTAAATGGCAGCATCGGCGCCAGCCACGTCACCGTGCAGCGGAACAGATGGTCGATGACCGTCAGGGACGCCTTGCGCGTCGTCGAGGAATAAGGATCGCAGTAGAGCGCGTCCTTGCGGATGTCGAAATAGAACGCCGACAGGTCTGACGTCATGAACGTCGAGAGCGTCGCGAAAATGCGCTTGTAATCGAAATCGGCATAGGCCTGCCGCACCACGGCATCGAGTTCGACCAGACGGTGGAGCATCAGACGCTCCAGTTCCGGCATCTGCTCCGGCTTGATGCGATCCTCGTCCCTGAAATGCGCCAGCGAACCCAGCATCCAGCGGATGGTGTTGCGCAGCTTGCGATAGGTATCCGCCGTGGTTTTCAGAATTTCCGGCCCGATGCGCAGGTCGTCGGCATAATCCGATGCGCACACCCACATGCGCAGGATGTCCGCGCCGGAATTCTTGATGACGTCCTGAGGAGCTACGACGTTGCCGAGCGACTTCGACATCTTGCGGCCGTTCTCGTCCAGCACGAAGCCGTGGGTCAGTACGACATCGTAAGGCGCGCGGCCGCGCGTGCCGCAGCTTTCCAGCAGCGACGAGTGGAACCAGCCGCGATGCTGGTCCGAACCTTCGAGATACATCACGGTGTCTTCGCCGCCCGCCACCTTGCGCTTGATGCCGGCGAGCGAGGGGAAATGTTCCGGATCGTCGAGTACGAAAGCGTGCGTGGAACCTGAATCGAACCAGACGTCGATGACGTCGTCGACCTTTTGCCAAACTCCAACATCAATAAAATCCGTGCCGAGGAAACGCTCTCGTGCACCAATGGCGAACCAAGCGTCCGCACCTTCAGCTTGGAAAGCGTCAATGATTCTTTGATTGACCGCCTCATTCTGTAGAATTTGTCCAGTAACGGTGTTTACAAAAATCGCTATGGGAACACCCCAAGCCCTTTGTCGAGAGATCACCCAGTCTGGACGTCCAGCAATCATGCCGGTGATGCGGTTCTGGCACTGCTCAGGCACCCAGCGCGTTACCTCAATGGCCTGTAGCGCGCGGGCGCGCAGCGTGTCATCGCCACCTCTCCCGCCTTCGATTTCCTGATCCATCGCAATGAACCATTGCGGCGTATTGCGAAAGATAACAGGCTTTTTTGACCGCCAAGAATGCGGGTACTGATGTTTGAGGCGACTACGCGCAATGATGTTTTTGGCTTCAACCAACGCCTTTATCACCGCCTCGTTAGCGTCACCCTTCTCACCCTTGTCAGTAAGAACACGGCGACCTTCAAAGCCCGGCGCATCCTTAGTTAAACAGCCGTCCGCATCGACCGTGTATGGAATTCCCTTGGTCAGCCTGAAATGTACCGAAGACTGCGTTCCTGTTGCAGACATGTTTTCCAATATTCTTGGAAAATTTGCAGTCCAAATTTCGAAGTCGTCGCGGCCATGACCGGGCGCGGTGTGCACGAAGCCGGTGCCGGTGTCGTCGGTGACATGATCGCCGTTCAGCAGCGGCACGCCAAAGCCGTAACCCTCGATTGTCTCGCGCAGCGGATGCGCGCAGACGAGTTTCTCCAATGTCTCCCCGCTGACGGCTGAGCGGCGCTCATAGGCCAGCACCTTGGCCTGCTTCATCACATCGAGCGCGAGCGGATCGGCGAGGATGAACCTGTCGCCGACATTCGCCCAGTTACCCATGGGCGTGTCTTTGACTTCATAGAGGCCGTAGGAAATCTTCGACGAGAACGAGATCGCGCGGTTGCCCGGCAAGGTCCACGGCGTCGTGGTCCAGATCACCACCGATGCGCCTGCCAGTTCCTTCGGGCCACCGACGACCGGGAATTTCACCCACACCGTATCGGACGTGTAATCCTCGTATTCGACCTCGGCTTCCGCGAGCGCGGTCTTCTCGACGACCGACCACATCACAGGCTTGGAGCCGCGATAGAGCGTGCCGTTCTGCGCGAACTTCATGATCTCGCGCGCGATCTGCGCTTCGGCGGGGAACGCCATCGTGGTGTAGGGATGGTCCCAGTCGCCTTCGACACCGAGCCGCTTGAATTCCTCGCGCTGCACGTCGATCCAGTGCGCGGCATAGGCGCGGCATTCCTTGCGGAATGCGATCATGGCGTCGGGGTCGGAGAAGTTCGGCTTCGGCTTGTTCTTGGAACGGTAGTTTTCTTCCTCGATCTTCCATTCGATCGGCAGGCCGTGACAGTCCCAGCCCGGAACGTAATTCGAGTCGTAGCCCAGCATCTGCTGGCTGCGCGTCACCACATCCTTGAGGATCTTGTTGAGCGCGTGGCCGATATGGATGTTGCCATTGGCATAGGGCGGGCCGTCGTGCAGGACGAACTTGGTCCGGCCTTTTGAGGCTGCGCGCAGCTTGCCGTAGAGGTCGTTCTTGCGCCACAGCGCCAGCAGCTCCGGCTCCTTCTGGGGCAAGCCTGCCCGCATCGGAAACTCGGTCTGCGGCAAAAACAGCGTCCTGGAATAGTCCGGGTCGTTGGCGGCTGAATCGGCAGATTTATCGGATGATTTGTCGGTCATGGCGGGCTGTTTAGCAGGGGCGCAGGGCTACGCAAAGGCACGATAAAGACAATAAACGTCAGCTAAAGGGCCTCCGGGAAAACGCTATTTCCTTTGTTCAACTGGACCCAGCGTTTCAACTGCGACTTGCACAATCTTGGTGGCGTTTATCAGGTCAGTTTGCAATTGAGCGTCGGCCCGAAACGAACCGGCGTAGTCAGCCAGATTGCGAAGGTTATGAGCTTTATCCAAAGGACGATAAACCTCAGGCCCAAGCCCCAAAGTATGCTGCAGGGATAAGAAAACCGCATATCTTGCATTGTGCGGGCGATACCCATTCCACCTCATAGCCGCCAGCGAGAGCGCATGAGCCGCGCCGTAAGCGAGATCAAATCTACTTTCGGCCGAAAGGGTTTTGTTCTCGGCATCAATGAGCCTTGCGCGGGCTAGCGCCAGAAGACCATCAAATTCGCCTTGATCCGCAGCTTCTTTTTTCAGGGTTCCCAAGCCGACCAGATTATCAAGTTCCTTTAAGCTCATGTTCCGTTCCTAAAACAATGAGTTTGGGGTTTTCAAAAATTTTCCTGACAAAAGAGTTGCCGCTTGAAAGTCCTTCACTCCACTCTGGCGGCGTCATGATGTTCGGATTTATCGGGCGGCTAATGGCCTTTTCAGCGATTTCAAGTGCACCGAAAATCTCGCTGTAAGACAGTTCTTCTCCAACAATCATTAGATCTACATCGCTGTTGGCAGTGTCAGTTCCGTTGGCGATCGAACCATAAATAAATGCGAGGCGTATTTGATTTTGAAAACGGGTTAGCGAATCTCTTATTGGCTCCACCAAGCCGGTAGTCTTCAAAATAATCCCGCTAAGCTCTTTAAAAATTGGGGCCTGCTTATTCGCCTGATAAATTCTCCGGTTTCCATCTGACGCAGATGTAAGGATGCCTGCTTCCGCGAGTTTCACCAATTCACGCTGTACGGCACCCGTACCGGATTGAACGCGCTTTATGATCTCGGAAGTATGGAAAGCCTGGTTTGGGTGTCCGATTAAAAGGTTCAACAAACGCAACTGCACTTTTGAAAAAAGCGCAGCAGCAAACCCTTTGTAATCTTCTGTCTGCCTTCCCATTTTGGGGATGATAATACCCAATTTGGGTAATTTCAATACCCAATATGGGAATAATAATACCCAATTTGGGTAAGGCAACATCGAGGAAATCAAGAAGGATTCTGCCTACTCAAAGTTACCCAATGGCGGAAAAACGCCCCCGGAGGCCGCCAGCATGGCCTTGGCCTCGCTGGCATCCTCGTTCATCCGCACGACCAGAGCGTCAACCGAGGTGAACTTCAGTTCGGGCCTGATCCAGCCGATGAAGGCGGCATCCAGCACCTTGCCGTAGAGATCGCCCTTGAAGTCGAACAGGAAGATTTCGAGGAGCGGCGCGCCGTTATCGAACGTTGGCCGCCGGCCAAAGCTCGCCACGCCGCCATAAAACTTGCCATCGACCGCGACCCGCATCGCATAGATGCCGTGGCGCAGGCCGCAGCCCGGGTCGAGCCGCAGGTTGGCGGTCGGAAACCCAAGATCGCGGCCGCGCTTCTCGCCGTGGATCACCTCGCCCGACACCGACCACGGAAATCCGAGGATCGACGCCGCATCTGCAACATCACCTGTGGTGAGCGCCGCGCGCACCGCACCCGAAGAAAACCGCCGGGCGGCGTCCTTCACTTCCGGTACCACCTCGACAACAAAGCCGCGCTCCGCGCCCTCGCCTGTCAGGAACATCGGCGAACCGGCGCGGTCGCGTCCGAAATGAAAATCGAATCCGATCACCGCACCCGAGATGTACAACCAGCCGCATAGGATGCGGCTGACAAAATCCTGCGCCGACAATCCTGCAAGCGACGCATCGAACTTGAGGACAACGGCACCGTCGAGCGCGGTCGCTGCAAGCAGCCGCAACTTCGTGCGTTCGTCGGACAAACGGAATACCGGCTCGCTCGGACGGAAGAACGCGCGCGGGTGCGGTTCGAACGTCAGCGCCACCGCGGGACGACCCAATTTCGCCGCGAGCTTCACCGCATGGTCGATCACCACGCGATGCCCGCGATGCACGCCCTCGAAATTTCCGAGCGCCACCACGGCACCGGACAGCGCGCCGGGCGTTTCGCCGCCCGCAGCACTACCTCGAATGATGGTGAATGATTTTTTCCGGTCGGTCATTTCAGATGATGAGAAAACAGGCGGATCTTGTTCATGTGTGGGTAACGAGATGCCCAACGTTGCGTCAAGCAGCCTTAGCCTTAATGACATCTAACCGAAACACACCACCTGTATAGCGCATCCACGATCATCTGACGCGGAATTGTGCAGATAGCCAGCCTGCATCGTAATTTATCAGCCTCGTCGTTTAACCGCGGATTCAAGGGGTTTTGCTAGCGTTACGGCAGGGAGAGTAAAAAATGTCCGTCAATCTTTCGATGCCGGTGCTAGTCGTCGACGACTATCCGTTCATGGCGAACATTGTCACCACGATCCTGAAGCAGATCGGATTCGAGCATGTCGAAGGCGCCGAGAATGGCGTCAGCGCGATGCAGAAGCTGCTGCGCAAGGAATATGGCCTCGTCATTTCCGACGAAACCATGGAGCCGATCAGCGGCGGGCAGTTGCTCGACGCCATCCGCGCCAATCCGAAGCTGGCGGAGACGCCGTTTCTGATGCTGACGGCGCCGTCGATCAATCAGGCCGAGGCAACGTGCGCCAACACGATCACCAAGCCCTTCAACGCGCGCACCTTGCAGACCAAGATCGAAGCGATGCTGGCGGCTTAGCGCATCGACATTGCTTCAAACTAAAACGAAAGTCGCCGCGAACTCAGTTGCCTCTCCCTAAGGGAGAGGTCGGCGCGCAGCGCCGGGTGAGGGTTTACGGTCTACCGAGGGAGCTAGAACCCTCACCCCAACCCTCTCCCCACAGGGGAGAGGGAGCACACCGTCTTCGCTCACCCGTTTCGATTCAAACATGCAGGTGTGAGAATTTCCGCTACCACACCAGGCTGCGTGTCGCCGCCTTGGGCGTCACGCCATGGCGTGCGTAGATTTCCACGAGCTTCGCTTCGCCCGGCGCTTCGCGCGTGCCGAGTTCCTCGGCGTGAATGCCATTGGTGACGAACAGGCTGTCGATGCCGAAAGCCTCCGCGCCCTTCATATCCGTCCGCAACGAGTCGCCAATTGCCAGCACGCGCGGCAGCGGCGTTGCCTTTCCGCGCGCGAGTGCCGCGCAGCGCAGCGCTTCCTCATAGATCGGCGGATGCGGCTTGCCGGCGTACAGCACCTCGCCGCCCATGGTCTGATAGAGTTCCGCCAGCGCGCCGGCGCAGTAGATCAGTTGCGTGCCGCGCTCGACCACGAGGTCCGGGTTGGCGCACAGCATGAACATGCTGCGCGCACGCGATAGTGCGAACGCCGCGCGATAGTCCTCCGGCGTCTCGCCGTCGTCATGGAAAAGTCCGGTGCAGACGATGTAGTCCGCGACTTCATTGGGCACGAAGGCAATACCCAACCCGTCAAACAGCGGCAGGTCGCGCTTCGGCCCGATGTGAAACACCGCCTTGCCCGGCCGCGCCGCGACGATGCTGCGCGACAGATCGCCCGACGTAACGATGCTGTCATAGGCGTGGTGCGGCACGCCCATCTTGTCGAGTTGCGCCCTCACCTCCGCGGCGGGACGCGGCGCATTGGTAATCAGGATCACCGCGCCGCCGCTGGCGCGAAAGCGCGACAGCGCATCGTGCGCCTGCGGCGACGCCACGATGCTGTTGTGAACGACGCCCCAGACGTCGCACAGGAGGACGTCGTAGTCCGGCGCGAGCACGGAGAAGTTCGCGATGTAGTTGGCTGCGGTCATGGAGCGTCAAAAACGCGAGCGCGGCGGCGGCGTCAAGCCCGGCGATGGCGGGCTACTATGGGCGTGCGACGATCCTGGCGAGCCGCGCCAGCGCCGAATTACGGTCGATGGCGGAACGCGTATCGACGCGCTGTTCGGTACGCTCCGGCGTGGGCGCACGTTCCGGGGCACGCTCGGGCGCTGCTGCACGTTCCACAACCGGCGGGGGCGCTGGCGGCGCGACCGGCTGGACGACGGGTTCTGCAACGGATTGCGCAACCACCGGCGCGGGTTCTTCTTTCACGGGCGCGGCGTTTTCCTGCAGCGACGCCAGCTTGAAATCGGCAGCCGGCAGGGACAGCGACGGCATCGCTGCAGCCACCGTCAAGGCCGGTTCGACGGCAGGAAGCTGCGCGGCAGCCGGCGGCAATTCGGTCACATCGGCAACCAGCGGCGGTATCGTCACGGACGCGGAGGCGACCGGCGCGGACAGCATCGGCGCAGGCGCGGACCGTTCGATCACAGCGGCCGGCGCTTCCGCTTCGCCCCTGCCGGCTTCCTGCTTCACCGGACGCGGCTGCGAGAACAGATAGCCCTGGCCAAACTTGAGATCGAAATCGAGCAGATCGACCACCGTCGCTTCGCTCTCGACCTTCTCGGCGATCAGTTCGATACCGTTGCGCGACAGCAGCCCCGCGATATCCGCCGGATGAATGTTGGCCGTCGCCTGCGTCGTGCGGCCGAGCAGGATCGACGCCGAAATCTTCATGAAGGCGCACTTGCGGTCCGCCAGCTCGCGCGCATCGAAGCGCAGGTCCGTGACGTGATCGACCGACAGGCGGAAGCCAAGGTCGGTCAGCCGCGCCAGGCTTTCATCTTCGCGCGAGCCCATGGCCCGGATCGCCGGATAGGGAAGTTCGAAGGTCAGCACCGGGGCGAGTACGCGATTGGCTTCGGCGAAGTCGAGGATTTGCGCCATGACTTCGCGGTCGGAAAGCGTGACGGCGGCAAGATTGCAGAACACGCCGACGTCCTTGGTTTTCTCCTGCAAGCGGCGCAGCACGCGCACGCAGCGCGCCACCATCAGGTAATCGAGGCTCGCCATCAGCGAGCCGGCTTCCGCGAAAGGCAGGAAATCGGCGGCGGCAATCACGTTCTGGTCCGGCATGCGCAGCCGCATCAGCGCCTCGTAGTAACGCACCTTGCGCTGCGGCAGCGTCACCACCGGCTGGAGATAGACCTCGATGCGGTTGGCGCCGATGGCCTCGCGGATCGCCGCAACCACGGCGCTGCCGGTCATGCCGCGGAACGGGCCGGCGTTGACCGTATCGTTCAGCCGCGGCGGCGCGGAAGATTTCGCAACGTCCGCCTGCGTGTCCGGCATCACCGTGGGCATGGCGCTATCGGTTCGCGCATCCATCGCCGGCGTTACCGCGCCGGACGATGGCGCCGCGCCGCCGGCATTCAGCTTGCTGATCGTGGCATCCTGCGTCGCGACGGTTTGCGCCACCTGCCGGAGCATCACGCTGAGTTCGCTGATCTCGGCCTGCAGCGGCTGGGTGGCGGCAAATGCCTTCTGGATATTGGTGTCGGAATTCTTCTCAAGCGTGGCCAGACGGCGGCCCTGTTCGCCGACCTGACGGGCGAGATCCGCCGTGCCGCGCGACAGATCGCCAAGCTGCGCCGCGAGTTCGGACTGGTAGCGCATCCGCGTAGCGACGGCGTTGTAGACGGAGAAGCAGGTCAGCGCGGACAGCGCGACGACCGCCGCTTCCGCCCCGGTCAACCCGAGCGACAGGTACAGCACCAGGCCCAACGAGGCCGCGATCACCACCATACAGATCGCGATCAGCAACGCGCTTAGGCGAACCATCGCAACTTCCCCGCAGCGGCTATCGCAAGGCGATATACGCGCCTCGACAGCCTCCCCAACAGCTTGTCCTGACAAGCCGATTCGATGCCCGGCGCATACTCTCACCGAGCGCGCATGAGCGCGCAAGCGTCCGCCAGACATGCTCCCGGGTTTTCATGACGAATTAACAAACGCGGTTAAAACCGGACGGCAGCCGCTTACCGGATACTCGGCGATTCAGGCGACAGCCTGAATAATCCGCCCGACCTTGCCGAAAAGCTCGCCGATCTGGCTTTCGCTGATGATGAGCGGCGGCGACAGCGCGAGCGTGTCGCCGGTGACGCGCACCAGCAGGTTTTCATGGTGGAACGCCCGCTCCATGGCGGCATAGGCGCGCGCACCGGGCTTGTCGGCAATGGGCGCAAGGTCGATGCCGCAGGCTAAGCCAACGACCCGGATATCCACGACATTCGGCTGATTCCTCAAACCCATGGCCGCCGCCGCGAACGCCGGCTCCAGCTTGCGGGCGCGTTCGAACACCCCCTCGTCGCGATAGAGGTCGAGCGTGGCGAGGCCGGCCGCACAGGCCAGCGGATGGGCCGAATAGGTATAGCCGTGGAACAGCTCCATCGCCCCCGGCGGCCCGTGCATGAAAGCGTCATGCACCTTGTCCGCAACCAGCACGCCGCCCATCGGCACGGTGCCGGAGTTCACGCCCTTGGCAAACGTAATCATGTCCGGCGTCACGCCATAGCGCTCGGCGGCAAAGGCATACCCCAGCCGTCCAAAGCCGGTGATGACCTCGTCGAAGATCAGGAGGATGCCGTGCTTCGTGCAAATCTCGCGCAGCTTCTGGAGATAGCCCTTGGGCGGCGGCAGCACGCCGGTCGAGCCCGCCATCGGCTCGACGATGACAGCGGCGATGGTCGAAGCGTCATGCAAGGCAACAATGCGCTCAAGATCGTCGGCAAGATGCGCGCCCCACTCAGGCTCGCCCACCGTGAACGCCTGCTGCTCGCGGTTATACGTCGCCGGCAGATGATCGACGCCGGCCAGCAGCGTGCCGAAATGCTTGCGGTTGTTGACAATGCCGCCGACCGAAATGCCGCCGAAGCCGACGCCGCTGTAGCCGCGTTCGCGGCCGATCAGGCGCGTGCGCGCGCCGCGCCCGGAAATATTGTGATACGCGAGCGCGATCTTGAGTGCGGTATCGACCGCCTCGGAGCCTGAATTGCAGAAGAACACATGGTCGAGCGTCGCCGGCGCAAGCTCTGCGATGCGGCTCGCGAGTTCAAAGGCTTTCGGATGCGCGAACTGGAACGGCGGCACGTAATCGACTTCCGCCGCCTGCTGCTGGATCGCTTCGACAATGGATGCGCGGTTGTGCCCGGCGTTGCAGCACCACAGGCCGGCGCAGCCGTCGAGGATTTGACGGCCATCGGTGGTCTCGTAATGCATGTCCTTGGCCCGCGCGAGCATGCGCGGCGCGGCCTTGAAGGCGCGGTTCGGCGTGAACGGCATCCAGAAGGCTTCGAGGTCGTTGGGGGCGGGCTGATTCATGCGAGAGACCATCAGTTGTTTGGCGTGATGTAGCACGTTGTTAGCAGCTGCAAACACGGTGCGCTCCCTCTCCCCGCAAAGCCCGTCGAAGACGGGCGTGAACGCCCTTTTGTTGGGGAGAGGGTTGGGGTGAGGGGCTGGCGAAGACGGCAAAAAGCCCCTCACCCGCCGCGCCTTCGCCCTTTGGGCTACGGCGGGCGACCTCTCCCCGTAAACGGGGAGAGGTAGACCCAAATCCCGTCCTGCGACGCTTGCTGGCATTAGGTGCGGCTGCTACCAACCGGCCAGAACCGGACACCATTTCAATGGCCAAACCCCACAAGCTCAAGGCGCGGCTGCCGCGCGGCCTCGAAGACCGCGGCCCGGCCGAAATCGCCGCCACCCGGCGCATGACCGATGCGATCCGCGCGGTCTACGAGCTGTACGGCTTCGAGCCGGTGGAAACGCCGGCGATGGAATATACCGACGCGCTCGGCAAGTTTTTGCCCGATCAGGACCGCCCGAACGAAGGCGTGTTCTCGTTTCAGGACGACGACGAACAGTGGATCTCGCTGCGCTACGACCTCACCGCGCCACTCGCGCGTTACGTGGCGGGCAAAATCGGGCAGGAAGATTTCGTCCTCCCCTATCGTTCGTATCGCTTCGGCTGGGTGTTTCGTAACGAGAAGCCCGGCCCCGGCCGCTTCCGGCAGTTCATGCAGTTCGATGCGGATACGGTTGGTAGCGCCTCGCCTGCCGCCGATGCCGAGATGTGCATGATGGCAGCCGACACGATGGAAGCGCTTGGGATCGCGCGCGGGCAGTACGTTGTGAAGGTGAACAATCGCAAGGTGCTTGATGGCGTGCTGGAAGCAATGGGCGTCGTCGATCAAAAACAAAAGCTATTGACGTTTCGGGCAATCGACAAACAAGACAAGTTTCCCCCTGAAGAGATCCGCAAGCTACTCGGGAGCGGACGGCTGGATGGCGGCGAAATCCGCAAAGGCGATTTCACGGCCGGAGCTATGCTAACTCCTCAACAAATTGATCGCGTAATGCTTCTTGTTAGGCCCGCAAATGGTTCATTGACTGAAGTTCTACATACTCTTTGGGGAGCAGTAGCCGGTTCAGAAATGGGGCGAGAAGGCGTCTCCGAATTAGAGGAGATTGGAAAACTCACTGCGCAATCCGGCTACGGCCAAGATCGCATTCGCATCGACCCCTCCGTCGTCCGCGGCCTCGAATACTACACCGGCCCGGTCTACGAAGTAGAACTCCTACTCGAAACCAAGGACGAAAAAGGCCGGCCCGTGCGCTTTGGCTCGGTCGGCGGCGGCGGACGTTACGATGGATTGGTTTCGCGCTTTCGCGGCGAGCCGGTGCCCGCCACCGGCTTCTCCATCGGCGTCTCGCGTTTGCAGGCCGCACTCACGCTGATCGGCAAGCTCGACAGCAAGCCGGAAGTCGGCCCGGTCGTCGTCACGGTGTTCGACCGCGAGCGTATTGCCGACTACCAGAAAATGGTTGCGCAGTTGCGTGCCGCCAAAATCCGCGCCGAACTCTATCTCGGCAATCCCAAGAACTTCGGCAACCAGTTGAAGTACGCCGACAAGCGCAACTCACCCTGCGTCGTCATCCAGGGCGGCGACGAGAAGGCCAAGGGCGAAGTCACGCTCAAGGACCTGATCGTCGGCGCAGACCTCGCCAAGCTCGAAAAAGGCCGCGACGATTATCTCACCAAGCAGGCCGAGGCGCAGACGAGCGTTGCGGAAGGTGATCTGGTCAAAGAAGTGCAGCGCATTCTGGCCAAGCACGGCATCAGCTGGAATTAAAATTCTCGCCACGCGGGTGGTCCTACCCTCTCCCCTTGAGGGAGAGGGTCGCGAGCGTTTGCGAGCGGGGTGAGGGGTAATGCCCTAATCGAAAACACCCCTCACCCGGCCCGCTCACTTCGTTCGCGCGCCACCCTCTCCCTCAAGGGGAGAGGGTTACACCCGCGTATGCCGCCTGGTTCATTCTATCCAAAGACCGATTCATCCATAGCACCTACCGCTGCGGCAAACCACCCGACCGCTGCTGCTGCACCCTCTGCATGTCCTTGATGTTCATTTTCATGCCGCCCGGCATGATGAGATCGCCCGGCCGCTGGTCCGGCCTGCAGGCGCCGAGCCATTTCGCATCCATCGTCATCGACATTTCGCCGCCGCCCGGCACGCTGTCGCTCTTGATCGACACTTTCATCGTGTAGGCGGACTCAAAACTGCCGGTGATGACCATGTGGGTCTGCGACTTCTTGCCCTCGATGGTGCAGGTCGAGTCCATCGTCATGGTGTCGCCCGAACGCTTCATCACCGGCTTGGGGCACATGTCCGCGCCGCTGCCCGGCGGCGAACGCAGCGCCACGTCGGTTTCGGCGTCGGCGCATTGCTGCATGGTCTGCGCCGGCATGCCCTTGCCGTCGAACGACATCTTCACTTCCCACAGGCCCGGCTTGCGCGTCGGGATGTCCTCGGCGAACGCCGTGCCTGCGAATACGCAAAGGGCGAGCGGAAGGATGCGGCGGTACATCCGAAAATCTCCTGCGGCGAGGGGCTGCCGAAACCTATCAGCCGATTCGCGGGTTTTCGGTGACCGGAATCACAAAAATCTTAAGGGAACTGGGGAGTTGAAGATGGATGCTCTTGCACCGAGCGCGGTGTAACCCTCTCCCCTTGAGGGAGAGGGTGGCGCGTCGTGAGCGCAAGCGAACGATGCGCCGGGTGAGGGGTAAAGGCGCGCGTAACAGGCAGCACCCCTCACCCGCCTCGCTTTGCTCGGCACCCTCTCCCTCAAGGGGAGAGGGTAACAGTGCCACAAGCTGGCATTGCGAGAAGGCCGCAGGCCAACAAAGCAATGACGCCAACCTAAAACGTGAAATTCGCAAACAGCTTCACGCCAGCGCCGGGCAGCAGCACATCGTCCTTGCGGAACGACACGCTGTTGCGGACTTCCTCATTGAGC
This sequence comes from Hyphomicrobiaceae bacterium, assembly GCA_947472885.1. Taxonomy (GTDB): domain Bacteria; phylum Pseudomonadota; class Alphaproteobacteria; order Rhizobiales; family Xanthobacteraceae; genus CANJBX01. Next base: position 88,198 of record CANJBX010000001.1, on the reverse strand, counting down.
AGGTTCGTCCCCACGATACCGACCGTCATTTGCTTCGGCCCGAAATCGCGCTGCGGAAGTTTCGTCGTGTAGGTCAGCTCGGCTTTCAGCAGGTTGTAGCCGTCGGTGCGCGTTTCAAAACCGGATATATTGTTCTGCGCATCGGCATGTAAAAGCCCGACGCGGGCGTACCAGTTGGCGTCGCGCCACCAGACGCCGCCGCCGAAACGCTGCGGCGGCATTCTGGGAACATTGGTGCCATCGGCGAAGGTCGCACGCACGATGTCATATTGCCCGTCGATGCCGAGCATGCCGTTGCCGAGTTGCGTCACATCGAGTTGCGCAAACGCTTCCGCGCCGCGGAAGATCGCATTCTGCTGCGAATAGACGACCTGCCGGAATTCGCCGCCCGCGCCCGCAACGCAGGTCTGGAAATCCTCGTCGCAGGTGTTGCCGGTCAGCCGCTTGTAAATGAAGCCCTGATATTCGGTGTAATACGCATTAGCTTCAAACCGGAACGCGCCTCTGGCGCGCTTCAGTCCGACCTCGGCGGTCTTCGCCACTTCCGGCTTGAGGTCGGCGCTGCCGATCTCGAACGTGCCGGACGCATCGTGCGCGCCGCGCGAGAACAGTTCCAGCGCACGCGGCGCACGCTCGACGTATTGCCCTGTCGCGCTCGCCACCATGTTCCACGGCAGGTCGTGCAGCACGCCAAGACTCAGGCTGCGCGGCGTGAACGTGCGGCCGCTTTGCGCGGCGACCGGATCGGGGCCGCCGCCGAGGAAGTCCGCCGGAAACGTCGCGGCGGTGCCATTGACGTTGACGGTCTCGATGCGGCCCGCGACCTGCATCCGCATCAGGTCGGTGAACTTCAGCTCGTTGAACACGAACGCCGCGGCAGATCTGGTTTCCGCCGGCGACAGCAAGCCGCCGGCCGCGCCCGCCGTGCCGATCTGCTGATGGCCGAACTGTCCACCGACCGCGGTCGTCACCGGACCGAGGAACGTGCGGTATGGCATCAACTGCATTTCAAGGCGCGCTTCCTGCTCCTGATTCCTGAACACCGCCTGCGTGCCGTCGATGCCATCGCCGCCAACGCCGATTTCCGAATGGCGATATTCGCTCACACCGACCCACAGGCGCAGCGCCTCGACGGCGGAGAACGGCGCGCGCCATTCGGCTTTGCCGTTGACCTTGGTCTGCTCCATCTTGATGCGCGTGCCGGTCGCCGCGCCGTCGATGCCGGGGATATGATAGATGCTGTTGAAGTGCGTGACTGACGCGCCGGCAAAACCGCCGTTGAAAAAGTACGAGCCGCCGATGGACTGGCCTTCCGAATGGCTGCCGGTGTTCGGCTGCTTGCCGCCCACATCCGGCGCGGGTGTCGGCGGGACGAGATAGGGATAGGCCGGAATTTTATAGTCGCTGGTGCCGCGCCCGAACGCATCGGCGTGAAAGCCAAAATCTTTCGTGCCGCCGTCGACCAGCAGCGCGCCTTCGGTGCCGCGATCGACCGACGTGTACGCGCCGCGCACCTGCGTGGTCATGCCGGGCTTCGGCGCTTCGGGAATGCGGTTGTTGGTGACATTGACGACGCCGCCGATGGCCTGCGAACCGTAACGCAAGGTCGCCGGGCCGCGCACGACTTCAACCTGATCGGCGGCGAGCGGATCAATCGGTACGCCGTGGTCTTCGCCGAGGTCCGACACATCGTGCGAGCCGATGCCGTTTTCCTGCACGCGCACGCGGAAATTATCGAGGCCGCGAATGACCGGGCGGCTCGCCGCGCCCGGCGCGAACGACGACGACGTGATGCCGGGCTTGTCGCCCAGCACATCGCCGAGCGTGCCGCCCGCGCTGCGCTGGAGCTGATCCTTGGTGACGACCGTCACCGCCGAGAACGTATCCTCGATCACCGGCGGCGTGGATTGCGGCTGTGAACCCGTGCCGTCGCCGGTCGGCGCGCGGCGAATGGGCGATGGCGCGGTGACGACGATTTCCGGCAGCGCCATCGCGCCCTGCGCCAATGCACTGTGCGAAAAACACAGCGGCAGCACGGCGGTGCCTGCCAGCAAGAATGCGTGGTTACGCTTGAACATTGGTGCGGTCCCTGTCCCCTCCTCATGCCGCGTTCATGTGCTGCGGGATGAGGCGTCGCGTTGCGCGACGTGTCCGTTCTGATCGAAGGGCGCGACCTGCGACCTGCGGCTGCGTATGCGCAGCGGCGATCACGCGGCTTTGAGTCAGACGGCGGGAGGCGCCCGGGACCGGGCGAGGAGATAGCGGCGCTGGACCGGAACATCGTCGTCCGGCGTGCTGGCTTGCACTATTCTGCCATAGGACGGCGCGGCCAGGACGGGCTGCGAGGCGGCCAGGCCCTGCGTGGTCAGCGTAAGGGTTGCACAGACGTCGCAAAAGACGTCGGCGGCGGGATGATGCTTGCCGGGCGGACCGGCGGCGCCGTCCAGCGTGATCGAGGCCATGACCGCCGCAGGGCCGAGGGTGGCGGGATTTTGCGGCGGATGAACATAGCCGAAGGCGACAACGAACTGAAATGCCAGCGCAAACAGCGCCAGCATGCCACTTCCCCGCCTGATCGACCGAAACCAGCCCATTCCCACGCCGCCCCAGCGTTATCTATGTTATATTATAACGGCGGGCGCGCCAGCGGAGTCAAGCCGCATTTCCATTTCGCTAATCAGAACGGTGAATTGCCCGCCGCTGTCGTTAATTGCACCCCTCAAATGCCGTCGAACCTTTACCCGTGGCGTGCTACACGGCCCGCATCATTGAAGCCAAACCGTTCAAAAGCCGCCAGAAATGACCGACGCCAAGCAAAATCCCGATACCCGCGCCGACGCGCTGATCGCGTCCTACGAGCGCACGGGCTATAGCCGCGTCGATCCGGCGATCCTGCAGCCGGCCGAGCCGTTCCTCGACCTGTCCGGCGAAGACATCCGCCGCCGCATGTATCTCACGACCGACGCCAGCGGTCATGAACTCTGCCTGCGGCCGGATTTCACCATTGCCGTTTCCCGCGACTACCTCGCCTCCGCTGAGGCCGGAAAACCCATGGGTTTCAGCTATTTGGGTCCGGTGTTTCGCCAGCAGGACGGCGGTTCAGGTGAACTAATCCAGGCCGGCATCGAATCCTTCGGCCGCCGCGACATCGCCGCCGCCGACGCCGAGATTTTCGCACTCGCCGTTGAAGCCACCAGCGCCTATGGCCTCGCCGACCCGGATATCCGCATGGGCGACGTCGGCCTGTTCATCGCGCTCGTCAACGCGCTGAAGATTGCGCCAGTGTGGAAGCGCCGCCTCATCAAGGACTTCAATCGCGCAGGCCGGCTGACGCAGGATCTGGACATGCTGATGCGTCAGACGACGCAGACGCGGACGGAATATGCCGGCGTTCTCGCCGCGCTGACCAATTCCGATCCGACCGCCGCGCGCGCGCTCGTCACCGACCTGCTTTCCATCGCCGGTATCACCGCGGTCGGTGGCCGCACCGTCGGCGAAATCGCCGATCGTTTCCTCGAACAGGCGACGCTCGGCGCGGGCAACGGCCTGCCGCAGGAAATCCGCGCCCAGGTCGAACGATTCCTCGCCATTGCGGGCGATCCCGACAACGCGCTTGCCGCGCTGCGCACCTTCGCTGCCGACACCAAACTCGAACTCGACCCCGCGCTCGACCTGTTTGAAAGCCGCACGGGTTTTCTCGCCGCGCGCGGCGTCGATGTCAGCCGCATCAGGTTCTCGACGACGTTCGGCACCAGCCTCGACTATTACACCGGCTTCGAATTCAGCGTGCATGACGCCTCGGGCCGCAGCGCGCAGCCGCTTGTCGCCGGCGGCCGCTACGACAACCTGATGACCCGGCTCGGCAGCACGGCGCAAATTCCGGCAGTCGGCCTCGGCATCTGGATCGAAAACATTTCCAGACTGGCGGGAACGCCAAGAGCTAACCCATGAACAATCTTGTCATCGCCGTACCCGCCAAGGGCCGCCTGCAGGAAAACGCGGAAGCGTATTTCTCCAAGGCCGGACTGAAACTCGTGAAGCCGCGCGGCGCGCGCGACTATCGCGGCGCCGTCGATGGCCTCGACGGTGTCGAGATCGCGTACCTCTCGGCCAGCGAAATCGCCCAGCAGCTTGCGCAGGGCATGGTGCATCTCGGCATCACGGGTGAAGACCTGATCCGTGAGTCGATTCCCGATGCCGACGCCAAGGTCGCGCTGATCGAAGGCCTTGGCTTTGGCTTTGCCAATGTCGTCGTCGCCGTGCCGCAGGCCTGGATCGATGTGCGCACCATGGCCGATCTCGACGACGTGGCGACGGCGTTCCGGCTCAAGCACAATCGCCGCATGCGGATCGCGACCAAGTATCTCAACCTGACGCGCGACTTCTTCTCCAGCCACGGCATCACCGACTATCGCATCGTCGAAAGCAACGGCGCGACCGAAGGTGCGCCTGCCGCCGGCACAGCCGAGCTGATCGTGGATATTACGACGACGGGCTCGACGCTCGCCGCCAATGCGCTGAAGATGATCGACGACGGCACCATGCTGCGTTCGCAGGCCAATCTCGTTGCCGCGCGCACCGCCACCTGGGGCGAAGGCGAACGCGCCACCGCACGCATCGTACTCGACCGCGTTGCGGCGCACGCCCGCGCACGCGCCTTCAAGGAAGTGCGCACGCGCTTCCCCGGCTGCGACGACAAGATGCTGGCAACGGCGAAGGAAAAATTCGGCATCGCCACGCCCTACGGCGGGCCGACGTCATCCGGCATGCTGACGTTGCATTGTCCGCCCAAGGAAGTGCACGCGCTGGCGGGCTTCCTGCGCGACCATGGCGCTGAGACGGTCGCGGTCGCCGACCTCGACTATATCTTCGCGCGCGAGAACGCCCTGTTCGCGCGGCTGGAAGCGGCAATCTAAAGCACGCCCTCGTTAGCCTTCGGCCGCAGATGATGCTCTGTGGATGCCGGGGTGCGCGGCATTTTGCTGTGCTAATATCAACGCAAGACGGGCACAGATATCCCTGACATTCGGAGGAAACGACAATGGCCGCTGCCGTTCGAGTCCTGTCTGGCGCACTTGTCTTTATGCTTACGGTCGCTTTCGCGAGCGCCCAGCCCTATCCGGCGCGGGATATCACTTTCATTGTTGCCTTTGCGCCGGGCGGGGTCGCCGACACGGTAGCGCGGCTCGTCGCACAGGGCGTCGGCACCCGGCTCGGGCGCAGTGTCATTATCGAAAATCGCGGCGGCGCGGGCGGCAATATTGCAGCGACGGCGGTCGCGCGCGCCGCGCCCGATGGTCATACGTTGCTGGTCACCACTACGGCATTGGCCATCAATGAGACCTTGCGCGCGAACAAGACGTTTTCGGTGGGAGACTTCAAGACCATCGCGATTGTCGCCTCGAGCCCGGAATCGCTGATTACCAGTGCGAGCAACCCGGCCAGCAACCTTGCCGACTTCATGAAAACTGCCAAAGACAAGAGCATCAATTTCGGCACCGCCGGCGTTGGCAGCGGTTCGCACATCGCGGCTGAATATTTTTTCAAGGAGATCGCCAAGGTTTCGGCGACGCATGTCCCGTTCCAGGGCGGCGCGCCGGCCATGAATGCGACCATGGGCAATCAGATCGACCTGCTGGCAACGACGTTGGGCGGCGGCGCAGCTGCACAAATTACCGGCGGCAAGCTCAAGGGTCTCGGCGTTGCGAGCGCGTCACGGGCGGCGGTTGTTACGAACGTGCCAACTTTTGCAGAGGCCGGTTATCCCAATTTTGAAGCTGCGTCATGGGTCGGCGTTTTTGCGCCATCGAACGTGGACCCGGAGATCGTCGCCAGACTCAATGCCACCATCCAGGACGTGATGAAAGATCCGGCGCTGCTGGAGAAGCTCACGTCGATTGGTTTCGATCCCATCACGGGAACGCAAGCGCAGGCAGAATCCTACTTCCGCGCCGAAGTCGCCACATGGGGCAAGATGGTCAAGGCGCTGAACCTGTCGATTGAGTGAAGGTGCCGCGCGCGCCGGCCTCAGCCCTGCGGCTTGAGCTTGGCGATGCGGATGTAGTCCGCAAAATCCTTGATGTCCTTCAACAGACGCGCCTGCCCCTCTTCGGGCGTGGACATCCACGGCACGCCGCCAAAATTGTTCAGGAACTTTGGCGTCTCCGGATCTGCGTGAATCTTTGCAAACCATGCGTTGATCTGATCGATGATCGGCCTCGGCGTAGTTGAAGGCACCATTGCGGCAAACCAGCCGACAAGGTCCATCGGATATCCCAGTTCCGTCATGGTCGGAATGTCAGGCGTCGAGGCCATCCGCTGGCCGGAAGCAATAGCGAGAATACGCAGACGCCCTTCGCGCTGTTGCGAAAGTGCAAAGGCGGGATCGTGACAGGAGAAATCGACGTTGCCGCTCGCTATATCATTGAGCGTATCGTTTGCCGACTTGTAGCTGACGTCGACGGTCGCCAGCCCGGCCTGCTCCTTGTAGATAGAGCACATGATGATGCTGCCATTGCCGGAAACAGCATAGGTTCCCTTGTCGCCCTTCACCTTGGCGTATTCGGCAAGCTCGCCAGCCGACTTCCACGGCCGCTTCGGATAGACAACCAGCATGAACGCCTGACGGTTGATGGTGGCTGCGACCTGGATCTGCTTGCCGGCATCGACCGGATTGTTGCGGATCAGGTGATAGTTGGATGCAAGCGTGTTGGCCGAATGAACGAGGATCGTGTAGCCGTCCGGTTTGGAGCGCACCACATACTCAGTGGCGATATTGCCGCTTGCGCCGGCCTTGTTTTCAACCAGCACCGTGCGGCCCGTGACCATGCGCAGGCGCTCTGCAAAAAACCGCACCAGCACATCGGCCCCGCTGCCGGGCGGAAACGCACTTACGAGATGGATGTCCTGGCTCGGATAGTGCTGCGCTTGCGCGTTCTCGTATGCCGAGGTCACACCCAGCACGATCGTCAGCGACAGCGCCAGGCGCGCCCATACCGACTTCACATCGCCAAAAATTGAAATGCCCATACTGACCAGACCCATTCTTTCTAACGAGAATTCGGTCGAAAACGCGCCGTCTATTCCGCCCTCTAGGGTGATCTTGGCAACCTTCAGGCACCCCGTCCAGCCGCAGCCTTGCTGCCAGCCTTGCGTTCGCCGCTGGGCAGACGGGCTAAATGGCGGCGTCCCCCGGCGGTACACCTCTGGAACGAAGGGCCTATCCGGAGTAGAATCGGTCAAATACCTTGGCAATGTTCGGCATGTAAACTTAAGCCGGCAAATGTGCCTCGCGCAGGGTTCAAGCCCGGTCGTGAAGGGATGGAGACGGCGAATGCGGATCATTGATTCTCATTTTCACTGGTGGCCGCGGCCATTCTTCGACCGGCTTTGCAACCGCAAGGGCTTCCCGCGCGCGCTGGTCAACGGTCAGGGCGGGTATGATTACCTGCGCAACGAACGGTCCGACACGCTGCGCAGCTGGGCCGAATGGTTCGATCTCGACAAGCAGCTTGAATACCTGGATACGCTCGGCCACCAGGTCGATGTCGTCTGCTCCATCGGCCCGTTCTCGATCTACTTCTCGGACCTGCCGCCCGAAGAGGGCCGCGACGCCGCGATGGAGTGGAACGAATACATGGCGGATGCCCAACGCCGGTATCCCAATCGCCTGTGGGCCAGCGCGGCTGTTCCTCTCACGGATACACGCATCGCCATCGAAGTCCTCGACCACGCGGTCGGAAAACTGGGGCTGATGGGCGTCAATCTGCCCGGCAGCGTCGGCGACGATCCACGCATCGACGCCGAGCGGCTTGAACCGTTTTACGCGCGCGTCGAGGAACTCGGAATTCCGATGTTCCTGCATCCGACCGATGCGGTCTTCGTCGATATCCTTGCAGGCTACAACGACTCGCTTCACCTCAGCCTCGGCCGCGTGATCGAAGTGAGCGTCGCCGCCACACGGCTTATCCTGTCAGGCATGATGGAACGGCACCCGAAGCTCAAGATCGTGATGTCGCACACCGGCGGCGCCCTGCCTTACCAATCCGGGCGCATGGACAAGAACACCAAGAAGGCCGGGCTGCCGCAGCCGGTCAGCACGTATATGAAGCGGATGTATACCGATACGGTGACGCCGCACTCGGCCGGCATGAGATTCGCCATCGACTATTACGGCATCGACCATGTGATGTACGGCACGGATTATCCGTGCTGGGAGCCGAAAGAGACGCTGAAATACCTCGGCGCGCTCAACCTGTCCGCCGCCGACCAGCAGAAGCTGTTTTACGACAACGCCCGGCGCATTCTGAATCTGCGCGACCACAGCGTCGTAAAGCCGAGCAAGACCCTCGAGGCCATTGGCTGACCATCGTCGTTGCGAAGATCAGTTATCGTTCGCAGCCTTCGGCCTGAATACGATGAAGTGCGACATCGAGAAATTGACGATAAAGCTCGCGCCGATGGCGCCGATTTTTGCGAGCGCCAGCCGCCCGTCTTCATTGTCCATCACAAACGCCAGCAACCAGTCGCCGACCAGCAGCGCCGTCGTGTTGGCGACCAGCCCGGCGATGCCGCTGCCGGCGAAGGTCACGTAGGACCGCCAGCGCAGCTTGCGGCCTGACTCGGCGGCAAATGTAATAAACGTATTCATCATGTAGGACGCCGTGACGGCGACCGCCCATGCCATCACATTGGCCGGGATTTTCGAGAAATCGAACGTCTGAACGGCAACCCAGAACACCGCGAAATCGATGGCCGCGTTCACCAGACCGATGGCCGCAAAGCTGCCGGCCTTCCTGAAAAGCCCGATATGCCGGTGCGGGCTGTCGGCGTCCTGGGCCACGGGTACTACTTTCGGTGGTGTCATCGTGTCGCACGGCTTAGCACGTCCCGCGCCGTCCGCCGACTCTGGGCGGCGACAGGCGTAAGCGATTGAGGTATAGGAGGATTGTGTAATGAGATGACGGACATGACAGTGACATTCGGGGAGCGGACCGAGGCGGTACGCGCCGGCGCTGGACAAGCCAGCAGGCAGAAGCAGGCCGCCGTGCGCCGGCTTTCCATCGTGGTCCCCGTCTATAACGAGGGCGCGGGGCTTAACGCGCTGCACGCCAACCTGACGGCGGTGGCGGCGCGCCTGCACGACCTCCACCAGATCGTCAGCGACATTGTCTATGTCGATGACGGCAGCAAGGACGACAGCCTGGCGGTCGCCAAGGCGCTGCCGGCGGTCATGACCGATGTTCAGGTTATTTCCCTGTCGCGCAACTTCGGCAAGGAGGCCGCCCTCCTCGCCGGTCTCAACCATGCCGGGCAAGGCGCCGTGCTGTTTATGGATGGCGACGGCCAGCACCCGCCTGCCCTGATCGAAACCCTCGTCGATAACTGGATTAGCGGCGGCTACGATGTCGTGTTCACGGCGAAGGCGCATCGATCCGACGAGTCCGCCACCAAGCGGCTTGCGGTGAAGATGTTTTATTCGCTCATCAACTGGGGCGCGCGCCAGAAAATCCCGCCGGATGCCGGCGACTTCCGCCTGCTCTCGCCACGCGCAGCGGCGGCACTGCGGCAGCTTCCCGAGCGCAACCGTTTTTTCAAAGGTCTCGCCAGCTGGATCGGCTTCAGGCAGATCCGAGTCGATTACAATCCGGCGCCGCGCGCCCATGGGCAGACATCCTGGGGTATGCGCTCGCTGATCGGACTGTCACTCGAGGGACTGACGTCATTCTCGGTCGCGCCATTGCGCGTCGCCAGCCTGCTGGGCCTGCTGCTGGCGGCAAGCGCGCTCGTGTTCGGCGCCTACATGCTGATTGAATCATTCATGTATGGCGTGCAGGTGCCGGGCTATCCGTCGCTCATCGTCGGCCTGATGACGATTGGCGGTGTGCAACTCCTGATGATCGGCGTGATGGGCGAATATATCGGCAAGATCCTGTCCGAGATCAAAGCCCGCCCGGTCTATTTCATTTCGGAACACACCCTGAAAAGCGCGGCGGACAACGGGCAAACCGGGCCTGTCCCGCGCAGCGCAGCGGAATGAACCGCATCTGGCTCGTCGCCGACGACTACGGCATGACGCTGCCGGTCAACGGCGCTATCCGCGACCTGATCGCGCGCGGCCGCATCAACGCAACATCGGTGATGGTCGGCGCGCCCGGCTTCAACGCCTATGAGGCAAAGCTGCTCGCGGACGTCGTCGCTGACGCGCGTCACGCCGCTATCGGACTTCATTTCACGCTGACCGCGCCGTTCAAGCCGCTGGGCGATGACTACGCACCATTGAAGGACGGCAAGTTTCTTTCGCTCGGCCGCACCATGGCGGCATCGTTCCTCGGCCATCTTGAACGCATGGCGATTGCGGAGGAGGTTCGCGCCCAGATCGACATGTTCAAGGCCGCGTTCGGGCGCGCCCCGGATTACATCGACGGTCACCAGCATGTGCAACTGTTGGCGCCAGTAACGGACGCCTTGCTTGCCGTGATGAAACAGGACGCGCCCGGCGCATGGGTGCGCCAGTGCGGTCGCGCGCCAAATGCCGCATCAGGTGATCGCAAGGCGATGCTGCTCGATTTCCTCAGCCACAGGTTTCGCAAGCGCGCGGCGGCAAACGGCATCGCGACCAATGCAGCATTTGCCGGCACCTATGATTTCGGCCCCGATGCGGATTTCGCAGCACTGTTTCCGAACTTCCTGCGCGGGATGCCGGAGCGCGGTCTTGTGATGTGTCATCCCGGCGTCGTGGATGATGCGCTGGTGGCGCTGGATTCCCTGACCGCGCTGCGGGAACGCGAATACGCCTATTTCAAGGACGACAGATTCCCCGCAATCCTCGCGGCCAACGGCGTCGAACTGTTATAACGTCACGACGCCATGAGGTTTCCCTTATTTCCTGCAAAACAATTTTGTCGCATGGCATTCCGGCGGCCTTGCGCGATCCCCATATCTGCCTCGGTCCACTCGCCGCCACAGGAGACGACAGATGACCCCGCAGGAACGCCAGCTCGTCAGCGAACTTTTTGACCGGCTGGCCTCGCTTGAGAAGACACAGCGCGACCCCGACGCCGAAAGCGTCATCGCGCAGGGCTTCACGCGTGCGCCAAACGCCGCCTATGCCCTAGTGCAAACCGTGCTGGTGCAAGATGAGGCGCTCAAGCGCGCCGAAGCGCATATCCAGCAGCTCGAAGGCGGCAATGCTCCGCAGCAGAGCGGCGGCTTCCTCGATTCCATGCGCTCCACGATCTTTGGCGGCAACGCGCAGCCTTCGCGCGGCTCGGTGCCGTCGTTCTCGCCGAACAAGTGGAATTCCGGCCAGGTTGCCGGCTATCCAAACACAGCCCCGCCGCAACAGCAGGCCCATCAGCAGGAGCAACCCGGACGCGGCGGCTCGTTCCTCGGCACCGCCGCTGCAGCCGCAGCGGGCGTGATCGGCGGCAGCATGCTGTTCAGCGGCTTGAGTTCCATGATGGGCGGCAACCGCGGCCAGGCGTTCGCGTCGGAAAGCGGCGGACGTGACTCGCCGTGGAGCGGTAGCGACTCGTCCAACAGCGACATCGCAAAAGATGCCGGCCTGGGTGACATCGGCAGCGGACGCTCAAGCAGCGAACGCGGTGGCGCCAGCAGCCTGTTCGGCAACAGCGATAGCAACGACGACCACAACAGCGACCTCGCCGACAGCGGTGACTTCGGCGGCGGCAACAGCAGCGACGCCTGAGGCGTAGCTACTTCTTTGATGGGGTCGCGGTCGCATAGACCGCTGGCTTCTTCGGAAGGACCGTGACGCGCACATTGCTCACGCCACGATGGCCCATACCAAGCGCGTGCGCGGCGGCGCGAGAGAGATCAATAACCCGGCCCTTCTTGAACGGGCCGCGATCATTGATCGTCACGGTGACTTTCTTGCCGGAACGCTTGTCCGTCACCTGAACCTTGGTGCCGAACGGCAGCGAACGATGCGCCGCCGTCATGGCCGATGGATTGAACCGTCCGCCCGACGCAAGCCGCTGACGGTCGCTATAGAACGACGCGACACCGTCGTATTGCTTCTTGATCGGTGGCGGCGGGCCAGCCGCCCGGATAACTCTCGCGACACGCGCAGCTTCCTTCTTGCGCGCTGCAACGGCAGCAGCCTTGCGCTGGGCGGCGGTCAAGGATTTCTTGTGATGCGCCGCGGCCTTCGGCTTTTCCTTGGCTGTGGTTTTATGCGCCGGAGCTGGATTCGCCCGCGCTTCCATGCACGGCCCCGCAGCAAATGCAGCGGCAACGGCAATCAAACTGAATATACGCAGACCGGATAAGGCTTCACGCACGTATTGAACGCGACCTGTAACGCTGCCCATTAACCACCTAGAGGGTGGCGTGTCGGGATGGCCTCTTAACCCCCACGCCTATGCCAAAAGCAGAACATGAGGAAATTCCAGCCGCAAGCACGGCAAGCGTCATAAAGCGCGCGCGTCAATTAGAGATAACGAGTGTGGCTAAATCGCATCACAAGGCGCAGCCAGCTACCGATCCGGGCAAGACGCGGCAGTAAATTTCCAGAATTAAACCTGTAGATGCTGCCCCCAGAAACAACACGAGCGGCCCCAAGGCCGCTCGTGTGTATCCATGACGGAAGGTTAAGTGCTACTGGCCGAAGCCGCAATGCTTAGTACTGGTGGTTGCCGTCGAAAACTTCCTGGAAGTTTTCCTGCACAACGGTCTTGCCGCCGGCGCTCGCCTTGTTCTCCAGAAGATACAGCTTGCCGCCCTTGCGATAGATCATCGAGCTGGAGATTTCGCGAGCGCCCATGCCCATCGCCTTGGTGTTGTGAGCGGCCGAAATCTTCATCTTGCCCTTGGTCATCTTCCCGGTTTTGATGTTCATGTACATGACTTCGTCCTCACCGACGTCCAAGAGCATGTTGGCCGGCGCATTCTGCGGAGCTTGCGCGAACGACTTGGTGACGACGCCCATGGTCGAAAGACCGAGGGTCAGGCTGGCAGCGAGCAATGCGGTTTTGGAAAGTGACATTTGAAAATCTCCTCGTGTGTTTCTGTTTAATTGCGGCTATCCGCGACGAACGAAATCTGTCCCGTTTAGCCGAGACAAAGTAACGCATGCCCCTGTGGCGAAAAGTGACATTCGTAACAAAACAGGCGGGTACACGCGATTGTGCAGCTTATTTTGCCACGCTTCACGGATATGTGAGAACAGCGTTATAGAGATCGTGGACGACCGGCTTAAGAGTGGACGGTCGCCAGTCTTGATGGTGTCAGAAACAAAAACCGAAAAATATTTCGCGAAAAACCATGTTTCGTGAGGGAGATGGTTCCGGTCAGCATCAAATAACGCCGATGATGACTGCCGATGATGACTTATAAGATCCATGCGCGCTGACGAACCTGGCCTTCCTCAGCCTGCCCGGAAGGTCAGTGAAGCTGACATAACTTGGCTTTCACGGAAGCACACCGGCAACAAATTCAATTAAGCCGAATAGCGGATCGCGGACGGCAAACACCACCTATGGTCTCCCGTCCCCTGCCGATGTGATGCCCTTTTGAAATGCCTGTCATTAAAGTGGTCGCAAGCGCGGAACAGCGCGGCGTTTCACGGAGGACACATGGCGCGAGACCGCATCCTGACGACGCATGTCGGCAGCCTCATTCGCCCGACAGAACTCACCGACTTCCTGCGCAAGCAGCAGGATAGCGAGAAGATCGACAAGGCAGCCTATGAGAAATGCCTCGCCCGCTCCGTCGCCGATGTTGTGCGCAAGCAGGTCGAGATCGGCATCGACATCGTCAGTGACGGCGAGTTTGGGAAAAACCTGAGCTGGTCGCGCTACGTCCTCGAACGCATGTCAGGATTTGAGGAGCGCCACGGCGGCGGGGTCGGCTCGGTGCGCGCCACCGCCGGCAAGGACCGCCGCGACTTCGCGGATTTCTACACTGAATATGAAGCAGTCAATGGTTTTGTGGGCATGGGACGTTCGTTCGCCAAGCTCGGGCTCTGGTACGTCACCGGCCCGATCAGCTACACCGGCCAGACCGTCATCAAGCGCGACATCGACGACTTCAAGACAGCGCTGAACGGCGTGAAGGCCGAAGGCGCATTCCTGCCCGTCGTCGCGCCGGCGAGCGTCGCGCCCGAACGCGGCGAGGAATTCTACAAGTCCGCCGATGAATCGTTATTCGCCATCGCCCGCGCACTGCGCGAGGAATACAAGGCGATCATCGACGGCGGCTTGACCGTGCAGATCGACGATGCGTTCCTCGCGACCTACTACGACGTGATGGTGCCGCCCGGCACGTTTGCCGACTACAAGAAATGGGCGCAGGTGCGCATCGACGCCACCAACGAAGCGATCAAGGGTCTGCCGGCCGAACGCATCCGCTATCATGTCTGCTGGGGAAGCTGGAACGGCCCGCACACCAACGATGTCGCGGCAAAAGACATCATGGACCTCGTGCTGCAACTCAACGTCGGGCAGATTTCACTCGAAATGGCGAATCCGCGGCACGAACACGAATGGCAAATCTGGAAAGACATCAAACTGCCGCCGGGGAAAATGCTGTTGCCCGGCCTCGTCACGCATTCGACCAATATCGTCGAACACCCGGAACTGGTTGCCGAACGGATCGTGCGTCTCGCGAAACTGGTCGGCCGCGAGAATGTGATCGCATCAACCGATTGCGGCTTTGCGCAGGGACCATTCACGCGCCGCGTTCACCCGACCTTGCAGTGGGCAAAACTCGCGGCGCTGGTCGAAGGCGCAGATATTGCAAGTCGTGAATTGTGGGGCCGGCCTGCGCGAAAATCCGTGGCGTAGCAAAGCAGAAGAAATCAGAGCACGACGACCTTGGTGCCGACCTTCACACGTCCGTAGAGGTCGATGACGTCCTCGTTACGCATGCGGATGCAGCCCGAGGACACATTCGTGCCGATGGTCCACGGCTCGTTGGAACCGTGGATGCGATACAGCGTCGAACCGAGATACAGTGCACGCGCACCGAGCGGATTTTCAGGGCCGCCTTGCATGTGGCGCGGCAGATCCGGCCGGCGCTCGATCATTTCCGGCGGCGGCGTCCAATCCGGCCACTCGCGCTTGCGCGTGACCTGCTTGGTGCCGGCCCATGTAAAGCCCGGACGGCCAACGCCGACACCGTAACGGATCGCCTTGCCGTTCGCCTGCACCAGAAACAAATGCTTGATGCGGGTATCGATGACGATCGTGCCGGGCTTTTCCGGCCCCTCATAATTCACCGTCTGCTTGAAATAGCGCGGGTTGATGGCGGGCTGTGCGATTTCTGGGCGCACGACCGGCGGCATCGGCGCGGAAGCCATCTGCCCCGGCTGCGGCTGATAGAGCGGCTCTTGCGGTTCCGGACGCATCGGCTCTGATCCGGGATCGAACTGCGGCGCCGGCTCCGGGCGATATTGCGGTTGCTGTTGCACGGCATTGTTGCCGCCGCTGAACAGGAATTCGATAAAGCCGCCGCCCATGTTGCCTCGCTGCGCACTCACCTGCTGCATGCTCGCGGGCTCAGGCGCTGCAGCTTGCAGCTGCGGAAGACGGGACGTGGATTGCGGCGACTCCGGATACTGACCGGGATATTGCGAGACGGGGGACTGCGGCGCTGGCGATTGAGGCGCAGCATTGCGCGCGGGATCAAGATTGAGCGGCGCGGCGACACCGGAGTTCGTCACTATAGAAAGCGCGACAAGCGAAGCGCCCGCGGCGAGCAGGCGAAGGGCAACGCGGTTCATGAGCGTACTCGTTACAAATCGTCGTTTGAACACAGCGCCACAACTTCGGCACCGTCACACCCAGTAAAAACCAAATCTCAAATCATTCCCTAAATCGAACGGTATCCAATTGACTCTAATGCGCGGAAATAAGCTGTTCATAATGATATAGTTCAGGAAGCGTGAAGGCCGGCGCTGCGTGGTTAATGCTCGCTTTAGCGCGATGGTTAGCCAATCGATAACGCTTCATGCACGCGGCCGCTGCACCAGTAGGAATGCCGTGAGTGACACGCACCCGACGGCGGCAACCAGCATCAACGCGCCGGTGTCGGAGACACGCTCGGACACAAATGCCAATACCAGCGGCGCGGCTGATTGCATCGCCAGCGACGGTCCCGCGATGCGCCCAACCACCGTCCCATAACCATGAGGACCGAACAGCGTGAGCGGCACTGTCCCGCGCGACAATGTCAGCAATCCGTTCGCCATGCCGAACATGATGGCGAACGCCGCCGCCACCGGCGTGGAAATCCCAGCGAACAGCAACATGGCGAAAGCGCCAAGCAGCAGGATGAGTGCGCTGCGCGCGATGTTGAGCGGATGCGTGTTGCTGCCAAAGGTGAATTCGCACATACGGATCAATACCTGCGCCGGCCCGAACAACGCACCGATGGCAACCACCGTGACGGCATCGATCCCGCCGCGCTTGAAGATCGCCAGCAGGTGCGCTGACAGCGCCGAGGGAATAAACGCATAGAGCGTGAACGCTGACAGCAGCGCGACAAATGTGAAACCCGCCGGCGACACGGTAGGCCCGGCATTCACTGCCCGGCCTGCCAGCGGCGCAGAAAGATCCGCACGCTCACGCGGCAATGCAAAGGCATGCAACGGCGCTGCGACAAATGCGAGAATGGCGGCGTAGGTGAAATACGCGCCACGCCAACCGATAAAATCGATCAAGGCGAGCGTCGATGGCCAACTGACAGTCGAGGCAAAACCGCCCGCAAAGGTAATCAGCGTGATCGGACGCCGTGCCCCCGCACCAAAAATCCGCCCGAGCGTCGCGAATGCCGGGTCATAGAGCGATGCCGCCATCGCTGTTCCCAGCACCATCCATGTCACGAAGTAGGCGATGGGGTGCGTGACGATGGCGATGAGCAGGAGGCCAAACGCGCCAGCAAGCGATCCGAACGCCATCACCATGTTGCCGCCGAAGCGGTCGATCAACCGTCCGACAGTCGGCGCGATCAAACCGCCCGTAAGCAATCCGCCGGAAAATCCGCCCATGGCAAAGGTGATCGACCAGCCGCGCTCGGCCGCCATCAGCGGCACGGTGAGAACGGGTGGATAGAACAGCGTGCCCCACGTCAGGATTTGCGTGAAGCCCAGCACCGGCACCGCGCGCCAGGACGTTAGAAAGATGCTTTGGAACAGGAGGCGCAGCTTTGTCATGTCGCGGCTGCAACCATGAGGCTCATGGAAATGGGACTACAAAATCTCGGCGAGTTTTTCCGGCGGACGGCACAGACGCGTGCCCTTTTTGGTTTTTACGACCGGGCGTTCTATCAAAATCGGATGCTGGTGCATGGCGGCGATCAGCGCCGCCTCGGTTACCTTGGCACCATCGAGACCAAGCTCCTTGAACGAAGGCTCCTTGCGGCGCACGAGGTCACGCGGAGAAATCCCAGCATCCTTGCACACGGCCTTGAGTTCACCCGCACTCGGCGGCGTTTCGAGATAAAGCACAATCGCCGGCTCAACCCCGCGCGCACGGATCGCGTCGAGCACCTTGCGCGACGTGCCACACCTGGGATTGTGCCAGATCGTCGTGTTCATCGGGCAGCGGGTGGCGGCGCGCGCATCACTTGCGGTGGCGGTGCGGCCGCGCGGCGTGGCGCGGACGGCGGTGCAGTGCCTTCGGCGCCGCAGCGCACCAGCACCATGATGCCATAGCGGCTCTGCACTTCCGGATCGACCCACTTCATCGTCAGGACGCGGCCATCGAACGACAGGACTTCGCGGTCGTCCGCGCCTGCCGGGTCCGCGCCGGGGCCAAGATAGGTTCTGTTGTCGGCGGTCGCCTTGATGAGATGTTCGACGATGTTCGGGCTGTCATGGTTGAGCATCATCACGCCACCGGCAGAGCCGCCGCTGATGAGATAGGGTTGCTTGCATTGGCCGCGCGCGGCAACTTCGGTGCGGGCGCGGTCCTGTTCGCGGTGATACGAGGCGATGCCCCAGCGGCCAATGATGTCGGAGGGCGCAACGCTCGGGCGGCCCTGGGAGGCGGCAGGAGGCGGTGGCGGGCTGGTTTCGAACGGATTGCTCATGCCCGCACACCCGGCCAGTACCAGCACGCCGGCAAGGACTGCAGCCAAGCGGCCACGCCGGGCGATGGCCTCAACGGGCAAATGAGACATTCGAAATCCTCCACATAACCAGCAACTTTTGACCGAAACGGCATCCCGTTCTGGTCCGATAATGACGGCCATCTTGAGGAAGGAATCGACCGCCCCCGATTTCCCTTACTTTGCGAGGGCCTAGACCCAAGCGCAAGCGCAAGCCCGGCGCCTTTGCGTTTACCAAGACGCGGCCGTTTGGTTCCCCGGAACCCCGAATGAGGCCCAAAAGCTTGACTCTCCAAAGCGCAGGCCCTACCTCTCCGGCAGCCGTTGGCACTCCCTAGATTGAGTGCTAACAGCCTCCAAAGTCTTCAGTTTCAAGCAAAGCCGCGCGTTGATGCGGTAATGAGGAAGTCATGGCCAAGACCAAATTCCGTCCCCTGCACGACCGCGTGGTCGTCAAGCGTACCGACGCCGAGGAAAAGACCGCCGGCGGCATCATCATCCCGGACACTGCGAAGGAAAAGCCGATGCAGGGTCAGGTTGTCGCCGTTGGCCCAGGTGGCCGCGACGAAGCCGGCAAGCTCATCCCGATCGATCTCAAGGCTGGCGACAAGGTGTTGTTCGGCAAGTGGTCGGGCACCGAAGTGAAGCTCGACGGCGAAGAACTCCTCATCATGAAGGAGTCGGACATCATGGGCGTGATCTCGTAACGCAGAATAATCCGGCACTTCCTCCGCCGTCATGGCCGGCATAGCCGTTCGAAGAACGGCGTCCTTTCAGTCGCCTATGTCCGGCCATCCCGATAAGGAGCGCACAGTGCCCATCTAAGCGAGATCGCCGGGACAAGCCCCGGCGATGACGATCAAAAGAATTCATCTCATCGGAGTAAACAGTTCATGTCCGCTAAAGACGTAAAATTCTCGACCGACGCACGCGACCGCATGCTGCGCGGCGTCGATATCCTCGCCAACGCCGTCAAGGTCACGCTCGGTCCCAAGGGCCGCAACGTCGTGATCGACAAGTCGTTCGGCGCTCCCCGCATCACCAAGGACGGCGTCACCGTCGCCAAGGAAATCGAACTTGAGGACAAGTTCGAGAACATGGGCGCGCAGATGGTTCGTGAGGTTGCCTCCAAGACCAACGACAACGCCGGCGACGGCACCACCACCGCCACCGTTCTCGCCCAGGCCATCGTGCGCGAAGGCGCCAAGTCGGTTGCCGCCGGCATGAACCCGATGGACCTCAAGCGCGGCATCGACCTCGCAGTCGCCGCCGTCATCAAGGACATCGAAAAGCGCGCCACCAAGGTCAACTCGTCGGCGGAAGTCGCGCAGGTCGGCACCATCTCGGCCAACGGCGATGCAGCCATCGGCAAGATGATCGCCCAGGCGATGCAGAAGGTCGGCAACGAAGGCGTCATCACGGTTGAAGAAGCCAAGTCGCTCGAGACCGACGTTGAAATCGTCGAAGGCATGCAGTTCGACCGCGGCTACCTGTCGCCGTACTTCATCACCAATGCCGAGAAGATGGTCGCCGACATGGCCGACGCCTACATCCTTCTGCATGAAAAGAAGCTGACCTCGCTGCAGCCGATGCTGCCGGTGCTGGAAGCCGTTGTTCAGAGCGGCAAGCCGCTCGTGATCATCGCTGAAGACATCGAAGGCGAAGCACTGGCGACCCTCGTCGTCAACAAGCTGCGCGGCGGCCTCAAGGTTGCTGCCGTCAAGGCTCCGGGCTTCGGCGACCGCCGCAAGGCGATGCTCGAAGACATTGCGATCCTCACCGGCGGCCAGCTGATCTCCGACGACCTCGGCATCAAGCTCGAGACCGTCACGCTTGCCATGCTCGGCCGCGCCAAGAAGGTGCTGATCGAGAAGGAAAAGACCACCGTCATCGACGGCGCCGGCAAGAAGAAGGAAATCGAGGCCCGCGTTTCCCAGATCAAGGCTCAGATTGAAGAAACCACCTCGGACTACGACAAGGAAAAGCTCCAGGAGCGTCTCGCGAAGCTCGCTGGCGGCGTCGCGGTGATCCGCGTCGGCGGTGCGACCGAAGTCGAAGTGAAGGAAAAGAAGGACCGCGTTGATGACGCGCTCAACGCCACCCGCGCTGCCGTCGAAGAAGGCATCGTTCCGGGCGGCGGCACCGCTCTGCTGCGCGCCAAGAAGGCCGTCGGCAAGCTCACCCATGCCAACTCGGACGTTCAGGCCGGCATCAACATCGTGCTGAAGGCAATCGAAGCTCCGATCCGCCAGATCGCCGAGAACGCCGGTGTCGAAGGCTCGATCGTCGTCGGCCGGATCCTTGAGAATAAGTCGGAGACGTTTGGCTTCGACGCGCAGAACGAGGAATACGTCGACATGGTGCAGAAGGGCATCATCGACCCGGCGAAAGTCGTGAAGCGCGCGCTTCAGGATGCCGCCTCGGTCGCTGGCCTGCTCGTCACCACCGAAGCCATGGTTGCCGAACTGCCAAAGGAAAAGGCAGCAGCGGGCCACGCCGGCCACGATCACGGCGGCGGCATGGGTGGAATGGGCGGCATGGGCTTCTAACAAGCCCATTTCTACAAATTATGGAAAAGGCCCGGCATCAGCCGGGCCTTTTTTATTGTGCGCAATCAACACACTGCTAACGGAATACATTTAAGAATCCCAGGACGGAACGACCTCCCGCCTCGCGGAGTTACTCCGGACATTAATGGGAGAATTCCGTCATGCGTTCGCTTATCGCGTTACCGGCAGGAGGCATGCTGGTGCTGGTCGGCGCGCTGTTCACTGCGCCGGAAAGTGGGACCGCGGCGTGGATGCGGGTGAATTATCAATACGCGCAAGCACCCACTAACGAGCCCATTATCGTCAAGCGCTCGATCAACCTGACCGAGGAAGACCGCCACACGATCCGCGAGATCGTATTGAAGGATTCCAAGGTCACGCCGGATACCAGCGCTGACAAGGTCACCATTGGCGATGCGCCACCCGGCAGCGTCGTGACCTACGAATTTCCGGTGCTGGCGACAGGCAAGATCGCCGCGCTGAAATCGCATCGCTATTTCATCAAGGACGATGCAGTCGTGATCGTCGATGGCAGCGGCGGCAAGGTCGCCGACATCGTGAAGGAAAAGTAGCGCCAACAGACGCGTTCAACAAAGGAGCATGCATACCGGCCTGACCGGAATGCATGCACCTTTGCCTTATCTTTTGAGATAGCCTTCCATCCGACAGCAATGCCGCGGCCAGTCACTTGCGCCCCGGTCGGGGGATGAAATGGCAAGGCGGCTACGCATCATTATCATTGGCGGCGGGATTGGCGGGCTGGCAGCGGCCCGCGCCCTGGCGTTGCGTGGCCACGAGGTCGAAATCCACGAACGCGCGTCCCAGCTCGGCGAGGTCGGCGCCGGCCTTCAGCTCGGGCCAAATGCGGTGAAGGCTCTCTATGCGCTCGGACTTCGCAGCGAAGTCGATCGCTTGTGCTGTGCACCGGAAAGCAATGTCATGCTGAACTGGGCAGACGGCGCGGTGATGCACATCGAACCGTTCCAGGATTCGTTCACACAATATGGCGCGCCCTATCTCACCGCGCATCGCGCCGACCTGCACGGCATCCTGATGAACGCCGTCGTGCAAAATTCCATTCATCTCAACCGTCGCTGCCTCTCGGTTGAATCCAACGCAAAAAACGCAATCGCGCGCTTTGCCGATGGCTGGCAGGCCGAAGGCGACGTGGTGATTGGCGCCGACGGCATTCACTCCGCCGTGCGTGAAACACTGTGGGGCAAGGACCAGCCGCGTTACACGCATTATCTTGGCTGGCGCGGCATCCTGCCGATGGAGCAGGCGTTGGCAGCTATGGGCGACAACGCCAAGGCCGCGATGCACCGCAAGGACGTGGTGCTGTGGCGCAGCCCCGCAGGTACAGCACTGTTTTATCCACTGCGCGCAGGCGAACTGCTCAATGTATTTGCCGGCAAATACACCGACGAATGGGCCGAAGAATCATGGACTGTGCCCAGCACCCATGACGAGATGATCGACTCGTTCGAGGGCTGGCATCCGACCATCCTTCGTGCGCTCGGTGAGGTCCGGGAAGTCTTCAAATGGGCGTTCTTCGACCGCGAGCCGCTGACGCGCTGGACACAAGGCCGCGTCAGCCTGTTGGGAGACGCCGCGCACCCGATGATGCCGACGCTTGCGCAAGGCGCGGGCATCACAATCGAGGATGCCTTCGTGCTGGCGCGATGCCTCGATGCACAACCGGAAAACCCGGCGGCGGCGCTGATGGCTTATGAAGCCGAACGGCTCGGGCGCGCAAGCAAGGTGCAGATCATGGCGCGGCTGCAGTTCGAGGACAACCGCAAGGTCCCGCGTCCACCGCCGCAGAGCAAGACCTGGATCTACGAACACGATGTTACGGCAGCGTAAGTCCACGCGCTAAGGCACGTAGCCGATGGCCTCGACTTCAAGCCCGCAATCCATCGGTGTGCGGCCGGCCTGCATACGCGTGCGCGCCGGATAGGATTCGGGGCTGGAGAAATACGTCTTGTAGACCCCGTCGAACTCAGCCGACTGGTTCTGGTCCTTGAGCCATACGATGACCTTGAGCAGACAATCCATGTTGGAGCCCGCCGCCTCGACGAGCTTCTTGAGGTTATCCATCACAATCCGGACCTGATCGGCGAATGGAATATCCGGGAATGGTGGAACAGGTTTCCCCGCGGCGCGCGCAGCGCTCAACGCGTTGGAGTATTCAGGCGTGAACGGCGGCAGGCCGGAAACGTAGACCATGTCGCCGTAGCGCACGCAGTAGTTCAGCGGAACGCCGCTCAGCGGAATGCCGGCGTTGATGACCTGCTTTTGCATCGCCTCTTCCTCTACAGCCGGAATGAAGGTCAGTTTGTCGATGGCTGGAAGCGAAGCATCCGGCCGCCGACCAGCACGACGCCCTCGCCGTCTCGCTTCCAGCTGGTTGCCTGTTCCAGCGCACTGATCAGCTCACCGTCTGCCCGCGCCTGCTCGCTGGTGCAGTTTCGCTGGGTCTTCTGCCCAATGAGGACCGTAACCGTATCGGCCGCGACAACGAACTGACCCTGCACGCTGTCGCACCACAGATCGATGGTGGCAGCGCCGTTCTGCCCGATTTCAAGGAATGGAACACGCTTGGAGCCCTTCAACGGACGAGCATCCATCCGCAATTCGCGGCCAAACGGAAAACTCTGCTGGCCTTGCGCCTGAGCTTCCGCCAATGCGGAAAACGCAAATACGACAATCGCCGCAAAGGCGCCGGCCTGAAGCCAGCGCCGGGACACCCACAACAAACCCATAAAAACCCCAATCAAACCCGGCCGATATTCCCCGTAACATTAGGCAATTTTTGGCCCCGCGGCGCAAGCGACCCAGGTGCATTTTGCCATATCCGGATTTTTCACAAATGCGTGGGGATGGCTGTGGTGCGCTTCCCGCTGCGCTATGCTGCCGCTCCATAACAACACCGGGAGGATGCCGCATGGACCAGCAGATCATCAATCTCTATGACAGTTTTACCCATGGTGAAATCAACCGCCGCGCATTTCTGGATCGCCTGAATGTGCTGGCCGGCTCGGCCGCTGCCGGCGCTGCCATGCTGCCCCTGCTGCAATGCGACTACGCAAAGGCCGCGACGATCCCGGAAAACGATCCGCGCCTGGCGCTCGAGCGCGTTTCGTATGACTCGCCCAAGGGCAAGATCAACGGCTATCTCGCGCGACCCAAGGACAAGGGCAAACGTCCCGCCGTCATCGTCATTCACCAGAACCGTGGCCTCAACCCGCATATCGAAGACGTTGCACGCCGTTTCGCGCTCGAAGGATTCCTGACGCTGGCGCCAGACCTTCTCTCGGTGAATGGCGGCACGCCGCCCGACGACGACAAGGCGCGTGATCTGCACACCAAGACCGACCGCGAGGACATGATCGCGGGCGCGCTCGCGGGCGTGCCGTTCATGCTCAAGCACGCGGAATCGACCGGCAAGGTCGGCGCGACCGGCTTCTGCTTCGGTGGCGGCGTGGTCAATCGTCTGGCGTCCGGTAGCCCGGACCTTGCAGCCGCAGTTCCCTACTACGGCGCGCAGGTATCGGCTGATCTTGTCCCGGCGATCAAATCGCCGCTGCTGCTGCAATACGCCGAGAACGACGACAACATCAACAAGGGCATCGCCGCCTATGAAGCCGCGCTGAAAGCCAGCAACAAGCGCTATACGATCTACATCTATCCGGGCACGCAGCACGCCTTCAACGACGACACCGCCGGCGTGCGCTACAACAAGGAAGCCGCCGACCTTGCATGGGGCCGCACAATTGTGTTCTTCCGGGAAAATCTTGGTACACCGGCGAAGGCTTCCTAGCCCCGCACAGGCGAGAATAAAAAAAGCGCCGCCTCGTTTTTCGGGGCGGCGCTTTTGTTTTTGAGCAGCGCTGCGATCAGTTGCCGCCGTAAAGATAGTTCGGCAGCCAGAGCGTCATACCCGGCCAGATATACATGAAGATCATGCAGACAATCACGATCAACATATACGGCATCATTCCGCTGAAAATCTGGTTGAGCGTGACGTGCTTGGGCGCGACGCCCTTGAGGTAGAACGCCGACATCGCCACCGGCGGCGACAGGAACGCCGCCTGCAGGTTGACGAACACCAGCGTGCCCCAAAGTACCGGATCAATGCTGAAGTGCTTGAGGAGCGGCAGGAAGATCGGCACGAAGATCACGATGATCTCTGTCCATTCCAGCGGCCAGCCCAGCACGAAGATCATCGCCTGCGACAGGATCATGAACTGGATCGACGACATGTTGAGCGACAGCACCCACTGCTCGACCAGTGCCTGCCCGCCAAGGATCGCGAATACGCCGGAGAACAGCGCCGAGCCAACGAACAGCCAGCACACCATGGCTGTCGTCTTCGCCGTCAGGAACACCGCTTCCTTGGTGCGCTTCCAGTTCAGCGTTCGCGCATAGAATGCGAGGACGAAGGCACCCGCCGCGCCGACGCCTGCGGACTCGGTCGCCGTCGTGATGCCCAACAGAATGACGGCAAGCACGATGACGGTGAGAATGCCGAGCGGCATGACCGACGAAGTCAACAGCTTCAGCACTTCGAAGCGTTCGGCATCCATTCGAAAATAGTAACGCCCCTGGAAGAACATCATAACCAGTGAGATCGCGCCGAACCAGTAATAGAACGCCGCAGACGGCCCCTTCTCCGCCTCGGTTGCGGCTCTGGTCGCAAGCCCCGGCGTGCCGAGCTGCTCGACGCCTTGCGTCACAACTTCGACACCAGCCTGCTGGTGGATCACCACATACCAGTAGATGAGCAGAATAGTGCCGCCTGTCAGAATGAATGGGACCAGCGAGATACAGAAACTCTTGACCAGCATCCAGTAATTGATACGGCCGCTCTCTGTCTCGATCTGCATCGCCTTGCTCGGCGAAAACAGCGACGAGACCAGAGCGACGAACATATTCTTGGAATAGGCAGCCTGCATCTTGCGTTGCCACTCGGGCACCGGCACCCGCGTCTGCTCCTCGGGCAGCGGCGGCGCGATCTTCGGATTTATCAACGCCCAGCCGATGATATAGACGAGATAGAGGAATGCCAGAAAGAAACCGGGGAACATCGCGGCGGCGTAAAGTTTCACCACCGACTGTCCCGCCACCGCGGCATACACGATAATCATCACCGACGGCGGAATCAGGATGCCGAGCGTGCCGCCGGCCGTGATGACGCCCGATGCGAGCTTCACGTCATAGCCCGCGCGCAGCATCGGATTGAATGCGATAACGCCCATCAGCACCACCACCGCGCCGACAAGGCCGGATGCGATGCCCCAGAACGTACACACGACCAGCGTCGCGACGGCGAGCGATGCTGGCACACGCCGGAAGGCAAGCTGGATCGAATAGAACATCTTGTCGACCAGCGCGCCGCGCTCCATCACGTATCCCATCAGCACAAACAGCGGGATCGAGATCAGTACGTCGTTGGTCATGGCGCCATAGGTGCGCTGGACCATCAGGTCGAAAACCTTGTTATCCAGAAAGCCGTGCGTTGGATCGTAGAAGGCCTTGAAGCCGAACATGATGCCAAGGCCCATCAGCGTGAACGCTGTCGGGAACCCCATCATGATAACCACCACGATGAGGCTGAGCATCAGTAGTCCGAGTGCGGGATCGCTCATGAGTTCAACTCCCCGCCCATGCCACGCTGGCGCGCGACCTCGTCTATTTTCTTGGCTCCTTCAATGGCGATCTTGCGCGACTCTTCATCGACGTATTCGCTGTTGGCCAACTGTTGCTCGATAACATCGGTTTCCGCCACATCGTGCAGGCGGCTGGGCCATTCGCCAGTCTTGAGGCAAACGACGGAACGCACGATTTCGGCAAAGCCCTGCAGCATGACAAACGCACCAGCAATCGGGATTACCGACTTGAAATGATAGACCGGCGGGCCGTCCGACGTAACGGTGGAGTGTTCCAGAATGCGCCAGGAATCTGCAGCATAGGAATAGCCAGCGTAGATAAGCGCGGCAATGCCAGGAATGAAGAACACGACGTAGAGAATGAGGTCGAGCGTCGCCTGCGTTCTCGGTTTCATGGAGCTGTAAAGAAAGTCGCCGCGCACATGGGCATTTTGCGCCAGCGTATAGGCACCACACAGCATGAACAGCGATCCGTACAGCATGTTATCGAGATCGAAGATCCACGCCGTAGGCGCGTTCAGGATGTAGCGTTTGAACACTTCGATGCAGACCGCCAGCATTAAAGCGATAATCAACCAGGCCGCGGCCTTGCCGACCCACGTACTGATGCCGTCGATCGTATGGAGGAACTTCTGGACGCTCATACTCCGCCGCCGTTAGTTAGGAGGATAACAAGTGCTACCCGAGGGATTTACAGGAACGACAAAGCACCATCCGGCCGATTCCGAATGGTGCTTTGCCAGTTCGACGTATCGTTAGATCTTCTTCGCCGCCCCGTTCGCACCGAAATAATGGTCAAACGCCATTTTGCGGTTTACGACCGTGTCCTGCTCCCAACGCGTCGTGCGTTCGGCAAACTGGAGCTGGGACTGGACGATTTTCTTGAACAGCGGATTTTCCGCCGACTTCTTCTTGACGACTTCGTCATAGATTTCAAGTTGCTGCTTCAAGATGCTATCCGGCGTCTTGTAGAACTTGACGTTGTCCTTGGTCTGCAACTCGATGTAGTCCTGCGAGTACCGATCAACTGCCTTCCACGACATGTCCTGGCTGGCCGCTTCCACCGCATTTACGATGATCGAGCGCATCTTTTCCGGCAACGCGTTGTATTTGTCCTTGTTGAACATGATCTCGAACTGCTCGGCGTTCTGATGATAGCTCTGCAGCATGCAGACCTTCGAAACGTCGGCAAAGCCGAGTATGCGATCCGACGTGGCGTTGTTGAATTCAGCCGCATCGAGCAAGCCGCGATCCATCGCAGCCACGATTTCGCCGCCGGGCAACGCGTTGACCGCGAGGCCCATACCCGTGAACACGTCAATCGAAATGCCCACGGTGCGATACTTCAGGCCCTTCATGTCTTCGGCCTTGGTAACCGGCTTCTTGAACCAGCCAAGCGGCTGCGTCGGCATCGGTCCATACGGGAACGACACGACGTTTGCGCCGATCGAGGCATAGAGTTCGGCAAGCAGCTCCTTGCCGCCGCCGTACTTGTGCCAGGACAGCAGCATGTTGGCGTCCATCGCCCAGCCCGGACCCGAGCCCCACAGCGCCAGCGCAGTCTGCTTGCCGTAGTGATAAACCAGCACGCCGTGACCGCCGTCGAGCACGCCCTTCGAGACGGCGTCGAGCAATTGAAACGCCGGAACGACTGCGCCAGCGGGCAACACCTCGATCTTGAGGTCGCCGCCGGTCATATCGTTGACCTTCTTGGCAAAGTCGTTCGCGTATTCGTGGAAGATGTCCTTCGCCGGCCATGTGCTCTGCCAGCGCATGCTGGTCACGCCCTGCGCCTTGACAACACTCGGTGCAGCGACCGCTGCAGTAGTGGCTGCGGCCATGCCGCCGAGAAACTTACGACGTGTTGCAATTTTGGAATCGCGCGAGATATCGCTTTTTGACATTCACCCCTCCCTGCCGGCGTCGGTTAAGCGCGCCGTTCTAAAAATAACGTTTGTCCCGGCCCGTTATTATGGGCTGTGACCCCTCAATGTGACCAGACTTGGTGGCATTCCACAAGCCTCGCAGCCGGATTCTCGGGAATTCCGGCCTGCGACCATCTGATAACTCACCATGACTTGACCCCTGAACGAACGGCTATCCGCCATTTTTCATGCTAATGGGGCAGTCAGACCGACCGACCTGCCGATTCCGCTGACCGGCCGCGGCTAACGGTCTCGCCATTTCAACCGCTCAGTTTCCGCCACCCTGGAGAAGCCCGTGACACGCCTCTTATCGACGCTCGCCCTGCTGTGGCGGCTAAGTGTCCCCTATTTCCGTTCCGAGGACCGCTGGGCCGGGCGGGGACTGCTCGCCGCCGTCATCGCCATCGAACTGGGAATCGTGGCGATTTCGGTGCTGATCAACCAGTGGAATGCGCGGTTCTATAATGCCCTGCAGGAAAAGAACTGGGACACGTTCGTCTCTGAGCTGCTCTACTTTTGTGCACTGGCGGCGATTTTCATCGTGCTGGCGGTCTACCAGCTCTATCTCAACCAGTGGCTCCAGATCCGCTGGCGGCGGTTCATGACCAACCGCTACCTCACCCAGTGGCTGGACGGTGGCAACCATTACCGCATGCAATTGCTCGGCGACGCGGCCGACAACCCGGACCAGCGCATTTCCGACGACATCCAGTTATTTGTTGATCGCACGCTCTCCATCGGCGTTGGATTGCTGTCCTCGGTCGTTACGCTCGGTTCGTTCGTCGTTATCCTGTGGTCGCTTTCGAACGAGGCCCCGCTGCGGCTGTTCGGCGTCGATATGGCGATCCCCGGCTATCTGGTCTGGAGCGCCCTGATTTACGCCGTCTTCGGCACCTGGATCACCCACCTGATCGGCCGCCCGCTGATCGGACTTAACTTCAATCAGCAGCGCTACGAGGCAGACTTCCGCTTCAACCTGGTGCGCGTGCGTGAGAACGCCGAACAAATTGCATTGCTTCGCGGCGAGACCGCGGAGCGTAACCGGCTGCTCGAACGGTTTTCCTTTGTCGTCGCGAACTGGCTCGCGATGATGTCACGGCAAAAGAAGCTGACGTCGTTCACCGCCGGCTATAACCAGTTTTCCAACGTGTTTCCGTTCATCGTCGTCAGCCCAGCCTATTTCGCGGGCGCTATCCAGCTGGGCGGCCTGATGCAGACCTCTTCCGCATTCGGCAGCGTGCAAGGCGCATTGTCGTTCTTCGTCAGCTCTTACCGGCAGCTTGCCGAATGGCGCTCCGTGATCGAGCGGATCGACGGCTTCGAGGCGGCGGTCGCGGGTGGCCACCGCATCGCGGACGATCCGCAGGCGATCAAGGTCACGACAGGCGACGGTGCTGCCGGGGTGAGTATCGACAACCTCGATCTGCGCTTGCCGAACGGCCAATCCCTGCTCGATGCGAATGGGGTCGCAATCCGCCCGCACGATCATGTGCTGGTCAACGGCCCATCAGGCTCGGGAAAATCGACCCTGTTCCGCGCCATCGCCGGCATCTGGCCATTCGGCTCAGGCACCGTCACCCTGCCCGCCAATGCGCATGTCATGGTGTTGCCGCAGCGCCCTTATTTGCCCATCGGAACGCTGCATGCTGCCATCGCCTATCCGGCACTGCCGGAAGCATTCGACGCCGCGAGAGTACGCGACGCCATCGCCGCCGTCGGCCTGCCGGCATTGACGGAAAGGCTTGGCGAGGAAGCACACTGGAGCCGCATGCTGTCGCTTGGCGAGCAGCAGCGGCTCGGCATCGCCCGTGCGCTGCTGAACGCCCCGGATTTCCTGTTCCTTGACGAGGCGACCGCCTCGCTCGACGAACCCGCGGAGGCTACGCTTTACAAGCTGATCGGTGAGCGGCTTCCCGAAACTGCAGTCATTTCCATCGGCCACCGCTCGACGCTTGCCGCATTCCATCAGCGGCGGCTGGAAGTCACCCGCGACGGCAAGAGCGCGCAGCTTCGCGAGACTGCAATCGCGAGGTAGATTTAAGTTACCACCACCGCGCCGGCCACGAGCCCCGGCGCGACGCGTTGTGCCAGACAAAGGCAAACGCGGCGAGCAGCAGCGCGCCGACCGCGACCGGCATCAGCAGGAAGCTCCATCCCATATCCTGATAGACAATGATCAGCGGATCGATGCCGGCTGGCGGATGGAAAGTGCGTGTGAGGTGCATCGCCAGCATGGCGATGCCGACCGCAGCTGCTGCCGCAACAGGCGATGGCCCGGTCAGGTGAACCATCGCGAGACCAACCAGCGTCGAGATCAAATGTCCACCGACCAGCGCGCGCGGCTGCGCCGGCTCGGCTTCCGGCGTTCCCATCACCACGAGGATGGAAGTTGCGAACGGCACGACGGCCAGCGGCAGCATGGCGGTGTTCGAGAGATACCCCATCAACCAGCTTGCGACGGCGCCGCCGGCAGCACCCGCGAGGATGAGCGCAAGCGGCCGGCCATCAACCATTGGCCCGTCATCCTTCGACCAGAAACTTTTGAGCCGGAAATTTCGCACGGCAGTCCCTGGCCAGTATGAATGCGACGCCGCGATTCATCGCAGACTTTTTCGTGACGGTCATGCGCAAAGAATTACAGGCATCCACGCCTCGGCACATAAAAAAGGCGGCAGCCCGAAGGCTGCCGCCGATCTTGTAGCTGACTGAAGTCTAAAGACTTACTTCAGTGCGCCGAGCGTCATGTCGAAGGAGAGCTTGGCAACGAATGCCGCGCCGCACCACTTCGAACCGAGGCCACCCGGATTGGAGAGGGTGGTGTTGGCGACAGTCGGGCCGCCAGCAGTGTGGTCGCTGGTGAAGATGTTGCATTCCGATTCAGACATGTCGGTGTCAGAGTAACGCAGGTCGAGGGTGAACACCTTGTAGGTGAAGCCGACGCCAACGTTCCAGGTCGTGTAGTCCTTGTAAGGGACGCTGAAGCGGAACGGGTTGCCGACGATGCCGGTGCCGTAGAACGCGTCGCTGCTGCCGAGGAACTGCTGTCCGAGTTCACCCGACACGTACCAGCCGACCGAGTTCCACAGCGCAGCGGAAGTCGGAGCGGTGTACTTCACAGTACCCGACACGTACTGGCCATCAGCGCCGAGCTGAAGGAAGTTCGGGGTGGCGAACACGTTGAAGCCGAGCGCCCACTGGTCGTTAACAGTCCAGGTACCCTTGGCGTAGACTTCCCAGAAGCTGGCATCAGCCTTGGCAAAGTTGCCGTTCGGGAGCGCTGCAATACCGGGGCAGCCGCCGAAGCACTGTCCACCCGGATAGTAGTAGTACCAGTAGCCGAAATCGAGCGCGAGGGCGCCGAAGGTCGGGCGGATACCAGCGTAGAGATCGATTTCGCCAGCAGCACGGTTCGGGAAGCTGATGCTTTCACCGGCGATGCCGACGTAAGCCTGCAGGTTCGCGTTGATGTTGTAGCGCGGCTCGAAATACGCCGCGACCGAACCCTTGTGGTTCGACTGCGTGACGCCGCGGAAGATGTAGTCGTTCATGATACCTGCGCCGAAGGCGAGATCCCACGGGCTCGGCGGCGGTGCCATCGGAGCCTTCGTAACCATTTTCATATCCGCCGCGTATGACGCGGTCGAAAACGCGATTGCGGCGAGTGCCGACAATACTACTTTCTTCATCAGTAAGCCCCTTCTCACTCTTTCGACCTTTTCCCATCCCGTCGTTGGGTGGATCTCAAGACCCTCAGCGACAACCTCGCGAAGTGAAGTCGTTGTCCCCCGACAGGCCAACCACAACTGCGAAATTACTAATACGGATTAACATCGGCGCACTGATTTCCTTCAAGCGCATAGACGCGGCATTTGCCAAAGAAATAGGCAAAAAAGCGCTTTTTTATTGAATCATTTCAGGGTGTTGCAGCCACTCAACAATTCAGATTTTGAAGCCTGGAAGCGGCTTTCGGTGACAGAAAATGCAAATTTTTCCGGTTTTCGACGCGTTTTCTGCGACAAAACGCCATCTCCGAGAGGTTGTGGCGCTGTTTTCAGCGAAATGCGCGGAAGCGCGCCGGCATTTCCGGAAAATCCAATGACGGCGCTACAGCGGCGTTTCTGTGGATATCCTGCGTTCCAGTACCGCCGGAACAGGCCCGCCGGTCGCCCAGTCTACCAATTCCACCGGATGCACCACGGGGATCACCGTGCCCGTCGCGATTTGCGTGATGCAGCCGATATTTCCCGCCGCGATCACGTCAGGCTTGATTCGCTCGATGTTGCGGATCTTGCGGTCGCGGAGTTGGCCTGCGAGTTCGGGCTGGAGAATGTTGTAGGTGCCAGCTGAGCCACAACAAATGTGGCCTTCGGGGATTTCCTGCACCGCAAATCCGGCGTCGGACAACATCTGTCTGGGCTGGTGCACGACCTTCTGGCCATGCGCCAGCGAACAAGCTGCGTGATAAGCGACGTTGAGTGCGGGATGGCCCGCCACTGGCTGCAGCGTCATTGCAGCTAGATATTCGGAAATGTCTTTCGCCAGGCCGGAGACTTTCGCGGCTTTCTCCGCATAGGCCGGGTCGTTGCGCAGCATGAAGCCGTAATCCTTGATCGTGGTGCCGCAGCCCGACGCCGTGACAAGGATGGCGTCCAGCCCGGCGCGATCCATCTCCGCCGTCCAGGCATCGACATTGGCGCGCACCATGGTGAGCGCCTCATGTTCCCGGCCCATGTGATGCGCCAGTGAACCGCAGCAGCCCTCGCCAGCAACCGACACGACTTCGATCCCGTGGCGATTGAGCACCCGCACTGCCGCCGCGTTGATATCGGGCGCCAGCACCGGCGCAACACAACCCGTCAGCAGCGCAACGCGCGCCGTGCGCTCACCCTGCGCCAGCGACACCCGGCCCTGCTCCGACGGGTGCGGCGGGATTTTTCCGGGCACCAGCTTGAGCATGGCTGCAAGCCACGTGAGCCCGATACCCTTCAGCAGCGGTGCGAACGGTTTGGCCAGAATTCCGAACAACAGCGGAATGCGAAACAGCCGCGGCCTTGGCATCAGCCAGGCCAGCAGCGCGCGCAGCAAGCGGTCGCCGATCGGCCGGCGGTAGGTTTCCTCGATATGCGCGCGCGCATGATCGACAAGGTGCATGTAGTGAACGCCTGATGGGCACGTCGTCATGCACGAGAGGCACGACAGGCAGCGGTCAATATGCGTAACGACTTCCTCGCTGGCGGGGCGGTCGTTCTCCAGCATATCCTTGATGAGATAGATGCGGCCGCGCGGGCTATCGAGTTCGTCGCCGAGCAGCAAGTATGTCGGACAGGTCGCGGTGCAAAAGCCGCAATGCACGCAGGCGCGGAGAATCTTGTCCGCTTCGGCGACATCCGGATCGGCGAGCTGCGCCAGTGAAAACGACGTTTGCATCAGATACCCGCCCACATGCGGCCAGGATTTAACGCACCCTGCGGATCGAAACCGTGCTTCACGCGCGCGGTGAGCGCAGCCAGCGCGCCTTCCTCGGGAGCGAATACCGGCACCATGGCGCGGATCGCAGCGGGGGCTCGCACCAGCATGGCATGGCCACCGCAGATCGTCGTGGCCGCGCGCACAATCGCCTCGCCCGCATCGTCAGAAGGCGCCAGTACCGCCCAGATCAATCCGCCAGCCCAGTCGAAAATGAACTCGGCCTCAATGTCTTCCGAGATCAACCGCGCGAGTTCCGCGCCCTCGGTCGGCGCCGTCGAGATACGCCACACCGGATAGGTGCCGACAGGTCCGTCTGCACCGAACGGCGTGACGTCGCGGATCGCACGCCACAAATGGCGCGAACGCTGCGGCTCGACCATCGCCAGCGCGCCATAGGACTTCATCAGTTCGGACAACACGCGCGCGCGATGCACCACCGACGGCTCCACACCTTCGATCCGGAACACCGTTGCGGCCTTGCCAGCGCCGAGGCCCGGCAGGAGTTGAGCTGCGACCCGCGCCGGCAGATGCGCCGCGCCCGAAACGTCGCAGGGCGAACCCATCGCCGCCGCCATTGCCTTGGCAGCGCCGGCATCGACGAGGCCCTGCACAACAAGAGTCATTTCGGTTTCGGCGCGCGGCAGCACCTTGATCGTGATTTCCGTCAGCGCCGCCAGCGTGCCCCACGATCCGGCCATCAGTTTGCAAAGATCGTAGCCGGTGACGTTCTTCACGACCCGCCCGCCGGACTTGAAAGTCTCGCCCCGGCCCGACACGCCGCTGAAACCCAGGAAATGATCGCGTGCAGCACCCGCCTTGATACGGCGAGGGCCTGAGAGATTTGTCACGATTGCGCCGCCGATACTGCTGCGGCCATGCGGCATGCCGAGCAGCGGACCGTAATCCATCGGTTCGAAGGCGAGTTCCTGATTGCTGCGATCGACCAGTGATTCGATCTCGCGCAGCGGCGTGCCCGCCTGCGCGGTCAGCACCAGTTCTTCCGGCTCGTACAGGGTGACGCCATTGAGCGCGGACAGGTCGAGTGTTGCGTCCCATTGCGCAGGACGGCCCAGCGCACGCTTGGAGCCGCGACCGACGATCTCCAGCGTCTTGCTTTGCGCAATCGCCCACCGCACGGCGGTTTCGACATCGCGGGCATCGCGCACTTTGAGGGGATCGGCCATGGATAAACTGGATACCTAAAGAATGTGCGTCTAGAAACGCGGCAGGTCAGGAAATGCCGTCTGTCCATGATGGACGTGCATGCGGCCGAGTTCAGCGCAGCGGTGCAGCGTCGGAAACACCTTGCCGGGATTGAGGAGCCCCTTGTCGTCGAATGCGCATTTCAGGCGCTGCTGCTGCTTGAGGTCTTCCTCCGTGAACATCACCGGCATCAAGTCCCGCTTCTCGACGCCGACGCCATGCTCGCCGGTCAGCACGCCGCCGACCTCAACGCACAGCCTGAGGATTTCTGCGCCGAACGCCTCGCAGCGTTCGAGTTCGCCGGGCTTGTTGGCATCGTAAAGAATAAGCGGGTGCAGGTTGCCGTCACCGGCATGGAACACGTTGGCGACGCCGAGTTCATATTTCGCCGACATCTCGCGCATGCGCGCCAGCACCAGCGGCAGTTTCGCACGCGGGATCGTGCCGTCCATGCAGTAGTAGTCCGGGGAAATACGGCCGACCGCCGGAAACGCCGCCTTGCGTCCCGCCCAGAACAGCAGGCGCTCCTCTTCCGAGTTGGACACCTTGCAGCTCGTGGCGCGGCATTGCTTGGCAATCCTGTCGATGCGCTCGATCAGGTGATTTACCTCGGCGCCTGGACCATCGAGTTCGACGATCAGCAGGGCTTCTACATCGAGTGGATAGCCGGCATGGACGAACTCCTCCACGGCGTGGATCGCCGGCTTGTCCATCATCTCCATGCCGCCGGGGATGATGCCGGCACCGATGATCTTGGACACACATTCACCAGCATCTTCAGACGAGTAGAACCCGACCAGCACGGCGCGCGCCGTCTCCGGCTTCTTCAGGAGTCGCACGGTGATCTCGGTGACGACCCCCAGCAGGCCTTCCGAGCCGGTGATGATGCCGAGCAGGTCATAGCCAGCGGAATCGAGGTGCTTGCCGCCGAAGCGCAATATCTCTCCGTTGATGAGCACCAGCTCGCAGCCGAGTACATTGTTGGTGGTCATGCCATACTTCAGGCAATGCACGCCGCCGGAATTCTCCGCGACATTGCCGCCGATGGTGCAGGCAATCTGCGACGACGGATCGGGTGCGTAATAGAACCCCGCATGCGCGACAGCGGTCGATACCGCGAGGTTGGTGACGCCCGGCCCAACCACCGCCACGCGATTTGCGTAGTCGATGGAATGAATGCGGTTGAATTTCGCCATGCCGAGCAGCACGCCGTCACCCAGCGGCAGCGCGCCGCCGGAAAGCGACGTGCCGGCACCACGCGGCACCACCTTGATGCCGTTGTCGTGGCAATACTTCAGGACAGCCGAAACCTGCCCGGTTGTGCTTGGCAGCACGACCACCATCGGCATCTGGCGATAGGCAGTCAGGCCGTCGGATTCATAGGGCTTCATCTCGCGTTCGGAGGCGATCACCCCCTCGCCCGGCACGATGGCCCGCAGCGCCTTCACAATCGCCTCTCGGCGCGCGAGAACGGCGGCATCCGGTTTGGGCATCGTGACCATTACAGAAGAACCTCTTTACGGGACAGGCATCAGATTATAACTGGAAATTGGTTCGTATGCCTGCCAAACTCGCAGTCCAATACCGTTCGGCTTTTGTAATTATGGCGACGTTCATGCCCCGCTTGCTGCTCGCCACCCTCACCGTTGCCGCCAGCCTTGTCACCATGGCCGCGCCTGGGTGGGCACAGGATGTAGAAGCGGGCGAAAAGTCCTTCCGCAAATGCACGGCCTGCCACGATATTGGCCCGGCCGCGCAGAACAAGCTTGGCCCGCGGTTGAACGGGCTCGACGGCCGCAAGTCCGGTTCCATCGAGGGCTATAATTATACCGAAGCCAACAAGACTTCCGGCATCACCTGGAGCGACGCGGAATTCAAGGACTACATCACCGATCCCAAGGTGAAGATCCCGAAGACCAAGATGATATTCGCCGGCATCAAGAACGAGCGCGAGCGCAACGACCTGTGGGCGTATCTCAAGCAATTCGGCGCCGACGGTAAAATCAAGAACTAGCCGCGAAAACGCAGCGCACCGCGCAATTGCGCTAACACACAGAAATCGTGTGCATTTTTCCGGCCTTCGCGGCCGGAACTCTTTGACGCGTCCGGAATTATGTAAGGGCGTCGGAGGTGCACGCATGCCGTCACATCAAATGACCTGCTTTCGGGCTTTCCTGATCGCATCGGCGAAGCACGTTTGAATCTTCAAGACGCGCGCCAGCACCCTTTTTCACTGTCGTTTCATCCTGAGTTTCAGCGCAACGAACGATGTTCCTGAGCGCCGCAAGCGCCGTGGAACCACCGGACGCCGCAAGCATTCGTAGCTACGCAATCAGCCGAGAGGTCGCACATGCCGGACGATTACAAATTCGGGATCGAGGAAGAATTCTTCCTGGTCGATGCCGAGACCAAGTCGGTGACGACCACGCGCCCGCAGGCTTTTTTTGCCGCCGTAAAGAAGGAAATCGGCGAACAGGTAACGGGTGAAATGCTGCAGTCGCAGATGGAAATCGCGACCTTGCCGCACACCGACATGGCCTCCGCAACAGCCGAACTGAAATTCCTGCGCCAGACCGTGGCGCGCGTCGCCGCGCAGCATGGGCTTGGCATTCTCGCCGCCGGCACGCATCCGACGGCCAAGTGGGAAGAATCGATCCAGTCGCCGGGCGAACGCTATGACGCCGTGATGCACGACCTGCAGATCACCGGCCAGCGCAACATGCTGTGCGGGCTGCATGTGCATGTCGAGCTTCCCCAGGAGGAAGACCGCGTGGATATTATGTATCGCATGCTGCCGTATCTGCCGCTGTTCGTGGCGCTCTCGACATCGTCGCCGTTCTGGCAATCGCGCCGCACCGGCATGAAGGGCTATCGCCTCGCGGCCTATGATGAACTCCCCCGCACGGGCGTGCCGGAGCTGTTCCGCAAGCGCGAGGAATTCGACGCTTACATCGAGGCGCTGACCAACGCCGGCATTATCGACGACTCCAGTTACGTGTGGTGGGCGATCCGCCCGTCGCTCAAGCATCCGACGCTCGAGTTGCGCGCACCGGACTCCTGCACGTTCGTAGACGACTCGGTCGCCATCGCGGCGCTGTATCGTTCGCTGGCGCGCATGCTGTGCAAGAACCCGCTGCAGAATTTCAACATCACCGCCGTCACGCGCGCGCTGATCGTCGAGAACAAGTGGCGCGCGCAGCGTTACGGCATTCACGGCACCTTCGCCAACGAAAAAGGTGAAGGCGCGATCACGGTCCCGGCCATGCTGGAAGACGTACTCGAGGAAGCGATGCCGCACGCCGAAGCGCTTGGCTGCGCATCCGAACTTGGGCGTTGCCGTTCCATTGTCGGCGCGGGCACTTCAGCCGATGCGCAGCTTGCTGTGTATGAAAAGCACGAGCGCAAGGAAGGTGGCGAACTGGCGTTGAGTGCCGTCACCGACTGGCTGGCGACGGCAACGCTACAATAAAGATCAAGCTGCCGCTTCCTTCGGCCACGCGGCCTGCACGACAAGGCCGCGTGCGCGGGCATCCACCACGCCAAGCCCGCGCAGCGCATTGAGCGTCAGCGCCTGCACGCTGTCGCGCATCTTCCAGTCGTCGCCGGGCTCCGGCGCGAGCGGCCCGACCAGCCCTTCGAGCAACGCGCCCAGCAATGCAACCGACGTCAGCGCACTGTCCTGTTCCGGCAGGTTGGCACCGGCGATGGCGGCGGCGATCCGCGCCTCGAACTCGGCGGCGAGCGTCTTGCGGCAGGAAATGCGCAGTGCGCCGATGTCATGATCGACCGGCTCGGCCAGCACGGCCCAGATCAGCTTGTGCTGCCGCCGGCTACGCGCGGCAAAGGTAACGATGGCCGCAGCCAGCGCCGACAGCGGGCCCGGCGCAACCATCGCCGCATGGCGCATGACGGCGAGTTCGCGCGCGGCGATCCCCTCGACCAGTGCGGCGACCAGTTCGTTCTTGGAGGGAAAATAGCGATAGACGGTGCCGGCGGCGATGTTGGCCCGCGCAGCGACCTGGGCGATCTGGACGGCCTCCATCCCGGCCTCGGCGGCCAGTTCCTTTGCGGCTTCCACAATGGCCTCGCGGCGCGCATTGAAGCGCGCAACCACCCGTTCGGTGCGGCGATAGGCCATTGAGAAGGTCCAATTTCCTGCGCCAAGGAATGAACCATGATTCGCGCTTCATCAAGCGCACAGAAGTTAACGGGCTTTAAGACTTGGCAGCGGGTTACTTCTTGGCGCCGCCAGCCGCATTCCCTTGCGCCCGCAACTTGGTCAGCGTCGTTGTCGGGGTGATCGCATCCGGGTCGATCTTCATGTGGATGATCGACGGCTTGCCGGACTTTTCCGCCGCCCGGAACGCCTCGGCGAAATCCTCGGTCTTCTCGACCAGCACACCGAAACCGCCGAACGCGCGCGCATACATCGC
The DNA here is from genome assembly GCA_947472885.1 of Hyphomicrobiaceae bacterium. Lineage (GTDB taxonomy): Bacteria > Pseudomonadota > Alphaproteobacteria > Rhizobiales > Xanthobacteraceae > CANJBX01. Next base: position 48,875 of record CANJBX010000001.1, on the reverse strand, counting down.
AAAGTCCGGGTTCCTGAGATCGGTCCCCGAAACGCGCCCGGGATAATCGCGCTCCTGATGCATGCGGATCGTGCCGTAGATGCCGTTGTCGCTGATGATGACGATGATCGGCAGATCGTATTGCACGGCAGTGGCGAACTCCTGGCCGTTCATCAGGAAGTCGCCGTCGCCCGCCAGCGCGACCACCGTGCGGTTCGGATCGAGGCGCTTCAGCGCAATCGCCGCCGGCACGCCATACCCCATCGAGCCGGACACCGGACCGAATTGCGTCGCGAAATCGCGCACGCGATAGAACCGATGCAGCCAGGTTGAGAAATTTCCCGCGCCGTTGCAGATCACCGAACCGCGCGCAAGATTTTCGCGCAGCCATACCGCGACCTTGCCGGGATTCACCGCACCCGGGACTTCCGTCGCGATCTCGCTCCATGCCATGTAATCGTCGTGCGCGATTTTCGTTTCCGCGCGCCATTTGATTTCATTCGGCGGCTGCAGGCCCTCCAGCGCAGCAGCGAACGCGGTCGGCGCAGCATTGATCGCGAGATGGGGCCGGTAGACCTTGCCGAGTTCCTCGACGCCGGGATGCACGTGAACAAACGTCTGCTTGGGTCCCGGAATCTCGAACAGCTTGTAGCTCTGCGACGGCACTTCACCGAGACGCCCGCCGATATTGACGATCACGTCCGCCGCCTTGATGCGCGCCAGCAGCTTCGGATTGACGCCGATGCCGAGATCGCCGGCGTAGCTTTCATGCAGCGCATCGAACAGATGAAACCGCCGGAACGAAGTGGCGACCGGAATCGCAAAACGCTCCGCAAACCGCATTACCGATGCACAGGCCGCTTCCGACCACCGGCTGCCGCCGAGCAGCACCATCGGCCGCTCTGCCGCCCATAGCATCTTCTGCAACTTCACCATGTCGGTGAGGCCGGGCCAAATTTCCACCGGCTCGCAGGGCGGCGCATCGTCGATCGCGATCATCTCGCGCTGCATGTCTTCGGGAATCGCGATCACCACAGGACCGGGCCGGCCGCTCGTTGCGGCATAAAATGCATGCGAGATGATTTCAGGAATGCGCTCGGGATCGTCGATCTCCGTCACCCACTTCGCCATCGAGCCGAACACGGCGCGGAAATCGATTTCCTGAAACGCCTCACGGCCGCGCATACCGCGCGCCACCTGTCCGACGAACAGGATCATCGGCGAGGAATCCTGCTGCGCGATGTGCACGCCATGCGCCGCATTGGTCGCGCCCGGCCCCCGTGTGACAAAGCAGATGCCGGGCCGGCCCGTCGCCTTGCCGACGGCTTCCGCCATCATCGCCGCGCCGGCTTCCTGCCGGCAGACCGTGATGTTCAGCTTGCGGTCGTGGAAAGCATCGAGGACGGCGAGATAGCTCTCGCCCGGCACGCAGAACGCATGTTCGACGCCATGAACGATGAGCTGATCGACCAGCACCTCGGCGGCGCTGCGCATATTCCTGGTAGCGGGCATCCGCCCTCCGTCGTTAAATTTTTTATTGCGTTGAGCCTGCATTGCGTGGAGACGGCGGCAATTTCGGCGGATTGGTGGGCAAGATTGCTTCGCTTTGGGCGCAAAGACAATAGTGCGGCAGCCATACCGGAACACGAAGCCGCCGCCAGCGGTGTGACCGGCGCACTATATATGAGTGAGTCAACGCCGCCGTGCGCCGATGCCAGACGCTGCCAACGCGCACAAAAAATTGAAATCCTAGCCCAGCCCCATCGCCCGCGCGGCGGCGGCAGCGGCAACGCCGGCAATCAGCGCCACGAAATCGTTGCGCCGGATGAGCGTCGAGGCCAGCGCCGCAGCAATGCCGATGGCCGCAGGCACGCCTTCGCGCGCCAGGATCGGCAGCACGGTCGAGACAATCACCGCACCGGGCAGCGCCTCGAGAATCCGCCGAACCCTCGGCGTCAGCGGCACATGCGCCATCAGCCAGTAGCCGCCAACCCGCATCGGATAGGTCGCCAGCACCATGGCGAAGATCGCCACATAGGTGCCGTAAATACCAAGATCAGCGTTCATCGGCGAAGCCCTCCGCCAATGCACCGGCGACTGCGCCCGCGATGATGAACCACCAGCCCGGCACGAGATGCTGCACCACAAGCGCAACACCGCCCGCGACCAGCCATGCAATGCCGCGCCGCATCTTCCGGGTGCCGCCGCGCCATAGCGGGATCAGCATAACGGCGAAGAAAATCGGCATGACGAGATCGATACCGAAACGCCGCGGCTCGCTCACCAGCGCACCAAGCCAGTAACCCACCGAGGTCGACGTCATCCAGACGCCACACAGCACAAGGCCGTTGGCAAGAAACATCGCCGCGTCGTTGCCGCCCTCGGCGCGGTAGCGCATGGCGAGAATCCAGCCGGGGTCCGTCGTGAGGTGCTGCATCGGATAGGCCTGCCACCATGGCAGCGGCCCAAGCCATGGCCGCAGCGATGCGCCCATCAGCAGCATGCGCGCATTCACCGTCGCAATAATGAGCGCCATTCCCAGAATGGTGGCGAGGGTCAGCTTCGCCGGCCAGATCTCCATCGCGATCAGTTGCGACGCGCCGGCATAGACAAACGCATTCATCAGTAAGACGGCGATGAAGCTGAAGCCCTTGCTGGCACCTGTGGCGCCGACCGCAAGCCCGAACGCGATATAGCCGGGGATCAGCGGCAGCGCGAGGCGTGCGCCAAGCGCGGCACCGGCGCGCGACCAATAGGGCCTGTTGGATGGATGATCGGCGGAACTCATCCGCCGCTTTGTAGCGACACCGCCGCGTGGCACAAGTGAGGAAATCGCAACCGAGAGCATTGATTGTTTTGAATCGAAACGCTTGCGGCAACGGCAGTAGGCTCCCTCTCCCCTGTGGGGAGAGGGTTGGGGTGAGGGTTCTAAATCTCTCGATGGACTGTAACCCCTCACCCGGCGCTTCGCGCCGACCTCTCCCGATGGGAGAGGTGAACAGAGTTCGCAGCAACATCGAATCAAGCTGAAGCGATCACGCTTTGGGATGCGCTTTCATGCCAACGTGGCTTATATCCCGCCGCCAGTGCATAAAGGATCGCGGGCGGCGTCAGCACGCTGAGTTGCCCTTTGCGCGGGCGCTCGCGCCGCTCGCCATACCCTAGCGGCGTCCAGTGCAACAGTTGACCGCCCCGGACGGCAAATGCCGCGCCTTCAATCGAAACCATCGCACCGTCCGGCAGGTCCTTTGCCGCAAGGCGATGGACGCGCTTGGCATGTCCGTCGAGCCGCTGCGCATGCAGCACCACGTCCATCTCCGGCGCGCTGGGGCGTTTATCTTTTCCATTCGCGCGCGCCCATGCGGCGGCAAAAGATTCCGCCTCCGGACGGCGGCACTCGAAACAGGGCCGGTGTCCGGCCGCGAGTGCGGTCACTTCATCGAGAAAGAACAGCTCGGTGTAATAGCGGCCCCAGACATCGCGCTGGCGGTTCTTGAATTCCAGCACGCAGCAGATCCATTGTCGCGACACATGGCGGCGCTTGCCGAGTGTTTTGTCGTCACGATGAAACTTGCCGCCGCGATTACCGAACAGCATGCCGCGCGCAGCATCCGCGAACAGTTCACCGAATGGATCGACGCGGTTTTGCAAGGGCATGATCCAACATAACTCATGTCGGATTGAACCGCGACGAACATGAATAGCCCTTCATTTTATAAATCCAGAAACCGCGGAAAGCGGCACTTGCCGGGGCGTTGTTTAACGGGAGGCGATGTACCCAGAGGAGATTATGCAGTGAAGAAATTTGCCCTGTTAATTGCCGCCGCTGCCGCAGTGGCCACCATGACCCCGGCGCTGGCACAAGATGTCAATGTTCGCATTGGCTCGGGAATGCACCGCCATCACGGCGGCGTGGTGCATCAGCGGGTCGTCCGTCATGACCGTGGCCTGCATCGCGGCTGGGACCGCGGCCATCATAATGGCTGGCGTCACTCTAAACACCGTTCAAACGCCCGCGTCGTCATTCGTTAATCCCGACGCCTGAAAAGAAAAATGCCGCACCACTCGAATGAGGGGCGCGGCATTTTTTAGTTCGGTAAGCTTAGGTGAAGGAAAGCCCTACGACGGCTGCGGTTCAAGTCCGCCTGTTTCCGGGCGCGGACGCGGCTTGCCGACTGGCGGCACAGCAGAGCCCCGTGGCGTCGTATCGATGATCGTCTCGCGGTTCGGGCGCTTGCCGTTCAGCAAGTCCTTGATCTCGTCGCCGCTCAGGGTTTCGAACTCAAGCAGGCCCCTGGCGACAATCTCAAGCCCGGCGCGCTGCTCTTCGAGCATGCGGCGTGCCTCGCTGTGGCCTTCTTCAACCAGCCGGCGAATTTCCGAGTCGATCTGCTGCGCGGTCGCTTCCGAGACGTTCTGCGTGCGCGCGACCGACATGCCCAAGAAGACTTCGTCCTGGTTCTCGCCGTAGGAAACAGCGCCGAGTTCCTTCGAGAAGCCCCAGCGCGTCACCATCATGCGGGCGAGGCGCGTGGCCTGCTCGATGTCGGACTGCGCACCGGACGTAACCTTGTCGGCGCCGAAGATCATTTCCTCGGCGACCCGGCCGCCCATCATGATGATGAGGCGCGAGGTCATCTGTTCGTAGCTCATCGAAAGCTTGTCGCGCTCCGGCAACTGCATGACCATGCCAAGTGCACGGCCGCGCGGAATGATCGTCGCCTTGTGAACCGGATCGGTCGCCTTGACGCTGAGCGCGAGCAGCGCGTGGCCGCCTTCGTGATAGGCGGTCAGCATCTTTTCTTCTTCGGTCATAACGAGCGACTTACGCTCCGCACCCATCATCACCTTGTCCTTGGCGTCCTCGAACTCGGTCTGCGTCACCATGCGCTTGTTGCGCCGTGCCGCCATCAGGGCCGCTTCGTTGATGAGGTTGGCGAGGTCCGCGCCGGAGAAGCCGGGCGTGCCGCGCGCGATGGTGCGCAGGTTGACGTCGGGCGCCAACGGCACCTTGCGGACATGGACCTTCAGAATTTGCTCGCGACCGACGACATCCGGGTTCGGCACGACGACCTGACGGTCAAAACGGCCCGGACGCAGCAGCGCGGGATCGAGTACGTCGGGGCGGTTGGTGGCGGCGATCAGGATAATGCCCTCGTTGGCCTCGAAGCCGTCCATTTCGACGAGCAACTGGTTGAGGGTCTGCTCGCGCTCATCGTTACCGCCGCCAAGACCGGCGCCACGATGACGGCCGACCGCGTCGATTTCGTCGATGAAGATGATGCAGGGCGCATTCTTCTTGGCCTGTTCGAACATGTCGCGCACGCGGCTCGCGCCAACGCCGACGAACATTTCGACGAAGTCGGAACCCGAGATCGTGAAGAACGGCACATTGGCTTCGCCCGCGACCGCGCGTGCGATCAGCGTCTTGCCGGTGCCCGGAGGACCGACCAGCAGCACGCCGCGGGGAATCTTGCCGCCGAGCTTCTGGAACTTGCCGGGGTCGCGCAGGAATTCAACGATCTCCTGCAAGTCCTGCTTGGCTTCGTCGACACCCGCAACATCTTCAAATGTCACGCGGCCATGCGCTTCCGTCAAAAGTTTCGCACGCGACTTGCCGAAGCCCATCGCCTTGCCGGCGCCGCCCTGCATCTGGCGCGAGAGAAATACCCAGACGCCGATCAGCGCGATGAACGGCAGCCATGAAAGGAGCAGAGACACGAACCACGGCACGTTGTCGGTGAGCGGACGCGCGGTGATGGTCACGCCCTTGGAATACAGCTTCTGGACGAGGCCCGGATCGCTCGGCGCATAGGTGTTGAACTGGCGGCCGTCGGAGAACGAACCATGGATTTCCGGTCCCTGGATGATGACATCGCGGACGCGGCCGGCATCGACTTCGGTCAGGAGCTGGGAGAACGAAATGTCGGTGGTGTTGCTCCGCTGGCTGGGGCTCTGGAACAGCGTGAACAGTGCGAGCAGCAGCAGAACAATAATGACCCAGAGAGCGAAGTTACGCAGGTTGGCGTTCATCCCAAAATCCTCATGGCAACGTCCCTTGTCTCAAAACCCGGCCGGCCGCCGCGAGGCGTTCCGTATGCAAGAACCTGGGTCTTTTGGGCCGTCGCGGTAACGTGAAACAAATGTAGGTGCGCAAGCCCGTTCTGCCAAGTAAGCGTCAGGTAAAGGCACGAAAATAGCGGCCTATTGGTGAACAGGCTTTTTCAGTCCCCGGAACGCAGTTTTTGGGGCTTTTTTGCCTGATTCCTGCGCATCGGCGCCCGCTCAACCGCAATCCTGTCCTGCGCGAAGGTGATCATGGCTCCCGCCAGCGTGCGTCGAAAGCGCGCGTTGGCCGCGACCGCCTCCGCAAGTGCCAGAACCAGCGACTCAAGCTTGCCCAGTTCGACCTCACCCTCGTTGCCCGCAGCAGAGATCATGTGACCCAGAAGACGCAGCGCGACCTCCTCGGGAAGCTCGGCGAACAACCCGGCATCGAGCGCCAGAACGCCAGCCTTCGGCGCCGTCACGCGATGGATGACGCCGCCAACCAGCGTGTCGATCGCCGCATTGGCACGCCGCATCCGGCCGGCAAACGTCGCCAGCCGGTCGGCGTGCAATCCTTCGTCCGCGAGACTGGGCATCAGCACGCGCCAGCGCACACGGGTGTATTTCGGGTCGATGTTCGAAGGATCGTCCGTAAAGCCAATCCTGCGCGCCGCCAGCGTGGCAAGCAGCCGCGCCTTCGTCAGATCCAGAAATGGCCGGACCAGCCACTGCCGGTCCGGCAGGGGCCGCAGACGCTCCATCGCGCCAAGCCCCATGATGCCGCTGCCGCGCGCGAGGCGGAACATCACCGTTTCGGCCTGGTCGTCGCGCGTATGCGCAGTCAGTAAATGCGTCGCGCCGCAGCGCTGTGCTTCCTTCGCCAGCAAATCGTAGCGCGCCGTCCGCGCCCTCGCCTGAATGCCGGTCGAAGATTTCACGCCTTTCCACCGCACGGTGCGATGCGCGACACCGAGCGACGTCGCCAGCTTCTTCACCGCGAGCGCCTCACGCGCAGCTTCCGGGCGCAGGCCATGATCGACGGTAACGGCCACCAGCGCCGGTCCCTTGCGGCGGCGCTTGCGCCAGCGCGCGGCGAGTACGAGGAGCGCCGTCGAATCCGGCCCGCCGGATACGGCAAGCACGACCGCGGGTGCGGCGCTCAGATCGGCGAAAAGCAGGTCGGCCTCTTTGTCCGAGACTGGCTCAGCAGCGGACACGCTTGAGTTCCCGCTCAATGGTCTGCTTCACGTTTTTGGAAGCACGCGGGTACTTGCGTTCGACCTCGCCGAAGGTGGCGCAGGCCAGTTCTTTTTCGTTCAGCGCCGCCAGCGACTGACCGAGACGCAATAGCGCATCCGGCGCCTTGGCGTGATTTTCATACTTCTTCGACATCGCGACAAACGCGTCCGCCGCCTCGCGGTATTGCTGGCGCTGGAATTCGCTTTCGCCGATCCAGAACTGCGCGTCGGCAACCATCTTGTCGCGTGGATATTTTGCCACGAACGCGCGCAGGTTCTGTTCCGCCGCCGCATAATCCTTGCGCAGCATGAAGCCATAGGCGGCGTCGTATTCGTCACGCACGGTCGGCGGCAGCTGCACGGCCGCCTGCTGCTGATAATTTTGCGGATAAGCCTGCTGCTGCGGAACCGCCTGCGGCTGCATCTGTTGCTGCGCAGGCTGGCGCTGAAAATTGCCGCCCGGCGCCATTCCAGGTGACATGGCGACATTGTCGCCGGCAGAAGCCTGCCGCGACAGGGTCGAGAGATCGAGCGGCGCACCGGCCTCGCGGCCGCCCGGAATGCCGACCTGTCCGCCGCCTTGTGGCTCCTCGTTCGCGATGACAGCGCCAATGCGGTCATTGCCCTGCGGCTGCGGCGCCACATCGGAGCGGCGGCCGGGTGCGCCAAGGGTGCGCGGCGCGACCGGCGCGCCTGGATTCTGTCCGGGATCGAAAGCGTCATTGCGGCCCTGCTGTTGCGGCAATTGTTGCTGCGTCGGCGGCTGCAACGGCGCAGCCGGGACATTCGTCGCGCCGGGCAGCGGCTGCTGGATCTGGCCGGGACGCTGCGCCTGCTGCGACGCGCCTTGCGGCCGCGCGCCACCGCGCGAGAGTTCCTGCAGGCGGTACTCGGTATCGTCCTGCATCCGCTTCACCTGCTGCTCGAGCTGCTGATTGCGGAATTGCAACTGTTCCACGGAGCCCGTGAGCTGGCGGATGATGCGCTCAAGCTGGTCGATGCGTACTGTCACATCGGACGGGTCCATCTGCTGCATCTGCGCCAGCGCCGCGCCCGGCACACCGGCAACAGCCAGTGTCGTCAACGCAAAGGCAGCGGCGCGCATGTGGTTACGGATCATGATCGCAGTCTTGGTTTTTGGCGCGTCCATTCGGGACGTTCGAACGCATGCTCTGGAATACCGGCATCATAGTTCCGCTAGCGGCCAAAATTGTGACCGGAAATAATAATGGCGGCGGAATCATCCGCCGCCATTACCCCTACCCCACTAAAATCATGCCCGCAAACGGTGTCAGGAACCCGCGTTGAGTACCGTGACGGCGCGGCGGTTCTGCGACCAGCACGAGATGTCGTTACACACCGCGACCGGACGCTCCTTGCCGTAAGAGATCGTACGCATGCGGTTTGCCGCAATGCCGCGCGACACCAGATACTCACGCACCGTCTGGGCGCGGCGGGCGCCAAGCGCGATGTTGTATTCACGCGTGCCGCGCTCGTCGGCGTGGCCTTCGACGGTGAACGAATAACGGTTGTATTGCTGCAGCCACTGCGCCTGCTTGTCGAGCGTCGCACGTGCGGTGGTGGTCAGGTCGGTCTGGTCGGATTCGAAGAACACGCGGTCGCCGACGTTGACGACGAAGTCCTGCTGGCTGCCGGGTGTCGCCTGACCGCCAATACCGGCCTGATCGGCCGGCTTGTTGGCGCAGGCAGCGATGGTCAGCACCGCAACCAGGGCGAACGCGAACTTGGCGCCACGGATGAAACGGGTGGCAGTTGGCATTGCGTAGCTCCTTCATTTCCCAAATGACCGGACGCAACTCCGGTCCGTCGGTTTCCGGGGCGATCTAACCGTGGTTTTGTTAAGCGAACGTTCCGTCAACCTTGATGAGGACTTGCGAACACCCATCAAATGCATGGTTTCGCTTGAAACCATTTGGAATGGTTAATCAACCGATAACGCGGCAACATCGGGGCGGTTTTGACTTACCACGCCACGACGCGGCTATGGCTACACCAGCAACGGCGACCAGGCAGGATCGGAGGCGTAGCTCGGCGTCTGCACGCGCTGTTCGTTACGGCCGGTCAGGTCAATCGAGTAAAGCGAAGGCCCGCCCTCGCCGCCAGGATCGCGGAAGAACATCAGCACGCGGCCGTTCGGCGCGAACGTCGGGCCTTCGTTGTGGAAACCTTCCGTCAGGATGCGCTCGCCGGAACCATCCGGCTTGATGACGCCGATGGCGAACTTGCCGCCGCCCTGTTTGGTAAAAGCAATTGCGTCGCCGCGCGGCGACCATACCGGCGTCGAAAAGGTGCCTTCGCCAAAGGTAATGCGCTGCGCCGGCCCGCCGGTTGCGGCCATCACGTAGATCTGCGGCTTGCCGCCACGATCGCTTTCGAAACAGATGCGCGCACCATCAGGCGAGAACGATGGCGAGGTATCAATCGCCGGCGTGTCGGTGAGCCGCGTCGTGGCCTTCGAGCGCAGGTCCATCACAAAGATGTTGGCGTTCGAACCCTGCTGCAGGCTCATGACGACGCGCTGGCCATCCGGCGAGAAGCGCGGCGCAAATGTCATGCCCGGAAAATTGCCGACGATCTCGCGCTGGCCGGTCTCCGTGTTGAGGATATAAACGCGCGGATCGCCCTGCCCGTAGGACATGTAGGTGATCTCCTGCGTCGCCGGCGAGAACCGCGGCGTCAGCACGAGGTCCTGGCCGCGCGTGAGATAGCGTACGTTGGCGCCGTCCTGATCCATCAGCGCCAGGCGCTTGATGCGCTGCGCCTTGTTGCCAGTCTCATCGACGAACACGACGCGGCTGTCGAAATAGCCTTTTTCGCCGGTGAGGCGTTCGTAGATCGCATCCGAGATAATATGCGCGATGCGCCGCCAGTAGTCCGGCGTGGTGAAGAACTGCTGGCCGTGCAACTGCGTGCCGCCGAATACATCCCACAGACGGAACTCGACCTTGAGCCGGCCGTCCTGCTGCCGTGTGACGCGGCCGGTGACGAGGCCCTGCGCGTTGATCTGCCGCCAGTCGGGGAAGCGTGGATTATTGTCGAAATTGGCAATCTTCTCGATGAACGCCTGCTGGTCGATGGGAATGAACAGGCCGCTGCGGCGCAGGTTGTTGGTGATGATGCCGCTGATGTTGCGCGGCACGTCGCCTTCGTTTGGCGAGCCGGCAAGAAAATCCGGGATCGCAACCGGGATCGGCTGGACGTTGCCCGATGTAATGTCGGGAATGCGCAGTTGCGCCATCGCATCGCGAGGCCGCAGACCGGCATAGACGCCGGCGGCCATACCGCCGAGCAACAATCCACGCCGGGAAAATCCCGACCGTTGAACGGAAAAATGGTCATCACGCATCAATCGAGTTCCCAAATCCAAAGCCGTCAACCACGGAACATTTCGCGCGGATCAAATTTCACTTCGATGTCCTTCCAGACATCGTATTTCGCTGCGGGCATGAAAGTGTAAGGCGCGCATTTGCGCACGGCCCGTAATACGCTTTCCGCAGCAACCTGGAACGCCGGGTGCGAGAGACGGTTGGTAATGATCGGCTCGTTGTCCAGATCGCCGCCACGCTTGAACTGGATACGCACCACGACAAACAGGTCGCGCGCGTCGGCGACACCGACCGGGACATCCCAGCAATCGCGAAGGCGGCCACGCAATGCGTCGATCTCGTTCTGGCTCAACGTTGCCGACTGGCCGGTCGCTGCGCCAAGCGTCGGCGTCGCATTCAGCGTCTCGCCAATCGCGGCGCTGCGGCGTTGCTCGCGCTTGTCGAGCAGCGCGAGCTTATTCTCGATCTTGCTCATGTCGAGCTTGGGCGGCGGTGGCTTCTTCGGCGCAGGCGGCGGTTTCACCACCTCCGTCTTGAGCGCCTCGGCGATCTCGTCAGGCTTCTTTTCTTCTGGCGGCTTTTGTTCCGGCTGCGGCTTCACCTGCGGCGCCGGCGGCGGCGCATCGGCTTTCGCTGCCTCGATCTCCGGCTTTTCGGAAATTTTCGCTGTCGTGTCCTTCACTGGCTTCGGATGGGGCGCGACCTTCTCGACCAGCGGCTTCGGCGCCTCCGCCATTGGTGCGGTCTTCACGCCCGCGGTCATCTGCGAGAATTCGGATGAGGAAATCACGTCAACCGGCAGCGACTCCGCGGTTGCCGAATCAAACGGCTTTGCCGAGAACGAGACCAGTCCCCACGCCAGCAGAATGGCGTGGCCCAGTGTCGATATGGTGACGCTCGATTTTATCACGTCCCGTTCACCAGCCTGCTCAGGTGCCTTCGACTTCCGTCACCAGCGCCACACGGCGGAAACCCGCTGCGGACAACCGGCCCATCACGCGCATCACCGTGCCGTAATCCACCTTCCTGTCGCCGCGCACATAGATGCGTTCGTCGTTCGCATTCTGGCTGCCGCGCGCTTCCGTAATCGCCTTCAGCTTCGGCACCAGTTCTTCAAGTGGGATTTCGGTATTTTGCAGGAACACCTTGCCGTCGAGATTGACCGAAACCGCGAGCGGTTCCTTGTCCTGATCGAGGCTCTTGGCCTGCGATTGCGGCAGATCGATCGGCACGCCGACGGTGAGCAATGGCGCGGACACCATGAACACGATCAGCAGCACCAGCATCACGTCCACCATCGGTGTGACGTTGATCTGGCTCATGACCTCGCTACGGCGCGAGCGGCGGCCACCCCGTCCTGAAGTTGCCGCTGCGTTCATTCCCATCGGGAAGTCCCCGTTCTGCGCACGTTAGCCGCGCTCGTCGATCTGGCGCGACAGGATGGCTGAAAACTCGTCGGCGAAAGCGTCCAGCCGCTGCGCCTGCTTGTTCACGTCTGACACGAACGTATTGTAAAAAATGGTCGCCGGTATGGCAGCCACGAGGCCAATTGCGGTTGCAAACAGCGCTTCCGCGATGCCGGGCGCAACCACCGCCAGCGAGGTGTTTTTCGAGGCCGCAATCGACTGGAAGCTCGTCATGATGCCCCAGACCGTGCCGAACAGGCCGACAAACGGGCCGGCCGAGCCGACCGTCGCCAGCACCAGCAGCCGGCGTTCCAGCCGTTCGATCTCACGGGCGATGGTCACGTTCATGACCTTTTCGATGCGGACCTGAAGGCCGGCGAAGGTGCGCGACTGGGTTTCGAACGACCGCTTCCATTCGCGCATGGCGGCGACGAACACCGCCCCCAGTCCTTGCGGCTCAGTCGTGGAAAGCGAGCGATAGAGTTCTTCAAGCGACTGGCCGGACCAGAACGACGTCTCAAAATTGTTCATGGCCTTGGTCGAACGCGCATACAGCAGCGTCTTGTCGACGACGATGGCCCAGACCCAGATCGACGAGATCAGGAGGCCAAGCATCACCGCCTTGACGACAAAATGCGCCTGCCAGAACAGCGTGAAGATCGACAGGTCGGACGAGGTCAGCGGCAATGCCGACTGGACGACTTCGGCGGGGTTCATGAAAAATCCTCTCCGAAAGCACGGCGGCCGCGCAGCGCAAATCGGGTTGTTGTGAAATTCCGTCCGGCGGAAATGCTGTCAGAATTCTGAGACACCGGAATTCCCGTTCAACGTGTCAAAACAAGGGCGCAAGGCCACCTGTTACCGGGCGCGGACCGGCCGGACATCCCAGCCATAACGCGTTATTCGTGGTTAATAATGCGTTACTTCCTGCCAAAGCCAGATGCCGATTTCAACGTTCCAAAAGCCAAAGGCCGCCCGCCTCGGTTGAGACGGACGGTCTTTGGTAACAGGCAGTTAGGTGGCTGGATCAGCCCTGCTGCGGGTAGGGATTATTGCCCTGCGGCGGCTGCTGGGCCGGCGGGTCGCGGCGTTCGGCCATGAACTGGTCGAACTCGGTCTTGTCCTTGGCAAAACGCAGGCGGTCCAGGAAGTTACGGAACTCGCTCTGCTCGTCTTCGAGGCGCTTGAGCGTCTCGGAGCGGTATTCGTCGAAGGCGCGGTTGCCGCTGGGCGGCGTACCGCCCCAGAACCCGCTGCCACCGCCGGAGCGGGTCCGCATGCGGTCCATTTTCCCGCATTCGCGCCATCTTATGACCCCAGCGGTCATTGCTTCCGTAGTTTGCGCAACCCATGCGTCCGCTCCATATCAAAAAGGCCAGGATAGCCAAGCCTAGAGGCCAAAACACGAAGAAACTCAATACCATAACGGCGATCCAGGCGGGTTTGCCCATGTCGTCGAGTCGTTCTGCAATTAACATCTCGAACCTCGTGTGTGAATGTTAATAACATTAACATAGCCAAGAGCGGCCGGGTGTCAAGGGGGCGATGGGAGCGGTGTGGATACAGGTGCGGGTAACGACGGCAGCGAAGGTAAGGTCACGGCGACGACGACAGCGGCGATGGCGGGCGCAACTGGCGACAACTGCGGGATTTGAACTAAGCCCTGCAACGCGGCGAACAAGGGCTTCGGCGCCGAATTATTCCGCCTGGCCTGCGTTAATCCGGCGCGGCCTGCGCGGAATAAAGACCGGCCAACGCACTGCCCGGCGCTGGCAGCGCGCGGACAAGCCGGCAGCCCGCCCGTTTTGGTTCAGGTCTTCTTCGCCGGATGCTCGATACCCAGCCCGCGCAGATAGATCAGCACCGCGGCTTCCAGCAATTCCTCCGGCGACATCGGTAACGTCCGCCGTCCCGCATCGCCGCGCGCGAAGAGAGACGCGATGCCATGCGACAGCGTCCAGATATGCAGCGCCATCATCAATGCAGGCGGCCGCGCCTGCGGCGGCATGATTGCGATTAACGCCTCAACCGCGCTGCGCAATACGCCGAACGCGCGATCGCTCGCCGCGCGCAATTCCGCGCTGGGATCGAGCGAAACGCCCGCCTCGAACATCGCCGAATAATACGACGGCTCGTTGCGCGCGAAATTCAGATAGGCCTTGCCGAGCCGTTCGAACGCACTGCCGGGATCGGGCCGGCCTTCCGCCCAGGCGTGGCTGAGCGCGTTGGCGAACTGGTCGTAGCCGCGCAGCGCCACGTCGGCGATCAGTTCATCACGGTCGCGGAAATGGCGGTACGGCGCGGCCGCGCTGACGCCGGCCCAGCGCGCCGCTTCCGCGAACGTGAATCCGCTCGGCCCCTTTTGCGCGATCAGCTCAAGCGCCGCCCGCACCAAGGCTTCCTTCAGATTACCGTGATGGTAGCCGCGCGGGCCACCGCCGGAAGCCCCGCCTGAGCCTTGATCTCGTTTCCATGGCATGTAAAAGGCGTTTACATGAGTTCGGCTTGCAAGTCGAACGGAACTGCCGGTCTGCCGGTCAAGCCGGAGCGGAATAAGACCGGCCAAGACCACGCAGTATCACGCCGCCGGCCTGCGCGGGACCGGCCAGCATCCGCCGTTTCGCCTCCCCGCGCTTATTCCGATTTTTAAAAATCCGGGCCTTATTCCGCTTTTTACGGAACAGGGAACGGGCCGAATGACGCGCCCACGACCCACATCCGAAGGGCGCACCCAAACCGCGCACCTATATCATGCGCCAGGGTGATACCGCGCGCGGACCCCGTGTGCTTAATTCGCGCAAAGTGGAGAACAACAATGGCTGAGATCGTTTTCGGGTTTGGAACGTCCCATGGCCCCCTGCTGGCAACGCCGCCGGATCAATGGGACCTGCGCGCGAACGTCGACCGCAAGAATCAGGAACTGGCGTTTCGCGACGGCACGTTCAATTTCGAAAAGCTCTATGAGCTGCGCAAGGGCGAACACTTCGAGCAGCAGAACGCGATCCCTGTGCGCATCGAACGCGACGCGCGCTGCCAGAAACAGCTCGACGTCATCGGCGAGAAAATCGCCAAGGTGAACCCGGACGCCATCCTGATCGTCGGCGACGACCATCACGAATGGTTCCTCAACGATATCCAGCCGACGTTCTCGATCTTCCATGGCAAGCAGGTGTTCAACCGCGCGCTGACCAGGGAAGAAGAGGAAGAAAAAACCTCGCGCGGCAACGGCTACGCGATGAAAATTTATTACCCGCAGAAGGACGAGACCTATCCCTGCCCGACCAGCCTCGCCTCGCACATCGTGCACAACGTCGTGCAGCAGGATTTCGACGTCACCGCCATCGGCGAACAGCCGTCCGACAACGGCCAGCTTCGCCAGCTCGGACATTCCTACGGCTTTATCTATCGCCGCGTACTCAAGAGCAGGCCGGTGCCGCTGATCCCCGTGATGGTCAACACCTACTATCCGCCGAACCAGCCCACGCCGAAGCGCTGCTTCGAATTCGGCCGCGCCATCGGCCGCGCCATCCAGTCGTGGAAGGGCAACGAGCGCATCGCGGTTGCTGCTTCCGGCGGCGTGTCGCACTTCGTCGTCGATGAGGACATGGACCGCCGCCTGCTCGACGCCATGCTCAAGGGCGACCACAAGACGCTGATGGCGGAGCCGGACATTCACTTCCGCTCCGGCACGTCGGAGACCAAGAACTGGCTCGTCACCGCCGGCATCCTCGCCGAGACGAAGCTGAAGATGGACCTGCTCGACTATGTGCCGTGCTATCGCTCCGAAGCGGGAACGGGAAGCGGCATGGCGTTTGCGGCGTGGCAGTGAACTAAACGGCGCAATTCGCAATCTAACTAGCGGCCAATTTATCTACGTCATGGCCGGGCTTGTCCCGGCCATCCACGTCTTGCTTGTTGCAGAATGGACGCCATTGGCGTACACTGCGGCGGTGCCGCGAAAACTCCTGACGGTTGCGGAGACCCCTCTTTTCGTGCGCCAGGCCGACGTGGTCTGGGACGAAGACGAGCGCGTGGCCTTCGTGGATTTCATCGCAGCCAACCCCGATGCAGGCGACGTGATCCCTGAAACGGGCGGCGTGCGAAAGATCAGGTGGGCGCGCACCGGAACGGGCAAACGCGGCGGAGCGCGGGTGATCTATTTCTACCACGACCCGGATCGCCCGCTGTATCTGCTGATGGTGTACGCCAAGGCGCAGCGCGAAAACCTGACCGCCGATGAGAAGCGGGCCGTGCGCAAACTCGCCGGTATTCTCAAGGGCTGAAACGGAAAGTGGAACGGTGAACATGGCCAGGTTCGGAAAAGAGTTGATCGAAAGTCTTTCGCAAGCGGCCGCGCATGCCGAAGGCCGCCGGGTAAAGGGCGTCCGCGTCACCAAGATGAAAATCCCCGACGTAAAAGCGATCCGCCGTTCGCTGCGCATGTCGCAGCACCGTTTTGCCGCCGCGTATCGCATTCCGCTTCCGACGCTCAAAAATTGGGAACAGGGACGCCGCGCACCCGATGCGCCGGCGCTGGCCTATTTGCTGGCGATCAAGCGGCGGCCCAAGGAAATCATGGAAGCCGTTGCCTAGCAGCGTCTTGTTGAGGCGGTGTGACGAGAGCGTGCGCTCCTCGCAACGGCACCGCTCTCGTGTCCCGGACGAGCGCGCAACGCGCGCGAAGATCCGGGACCCAAGGCGGCAAACGCAACTGCCCGCTCATGACTTTGATTTGAGATTCTGGCCCTGGGTCCCGGATCGGTCCTGCGTACCGTCCGGGACACGAGAGCTGTTTTTGAAGCAGGCAGCGGGGATTTAATCTGCCGCAGGCCGCACCCATGGATAAAATTTCTCACAATAATTCTTGATCGCGCACCATCCGCCTGCCGTTTCGCATCTGCGAACTTGCGCCTATATTCAGGTCATCGTCCGCGACAGGAATGCTCGTCATGGCAAAGCGTCAACTCCATCTCGGCGCGTTCATGCGCCCCGCCTCCATCCACGCCGGCGCGTGGCGCTATCCCGGCGCATGGCCGGACATGAATTTCAATTTCCAGCACACCAAGGAAATGATCCAGACGCTGGAGCGCGGCAAGTTCGACGCTTTCTTCATGGCCGACCACATGGCCGTGCTGAACATGCCCATGGATGCGCTCAAGCGCAGCCACACCTCAACTTCCTTCGAGCCATTCACGCTGTTGTCCGCGCTGTCGCAGGCGACAAACAACATCGGCCTCGTCGCCACAGCTTCGACGACGTTTGACGCGCCGTACCACATCGCGCGGCGCTTCGCCTCGCTCGACCATATTTCCGGCGGGCGCGCGGGCTGGAACGTCGTGACGACTTCCAATCCCGACGCCGCGCTCAACTTCGGCCTCGAAGAACACATGGAGCATCACGACCGCTATCAGCGCGCCCGCGAATTCTACGACGTCGTCACCGGCCTGTGGGATTCATGGGCGGACGACGCCTTCATCCGCGATGTCGATAGCGGTATCTTCTTCGACCCTGAGAAAATGCACACGCTCAACCACAAGGGCGAGCATCTCTCCGTGAAAGGCCCGCTCAACATCGCGCGGCCGATCCAGGGCTGGCCGGTGATCGTGCAGGCCGGCGCGTCGGACGACGGACGTCAGCTTGCCGCAGAAACCGCGGAAGCAGTGTTCACTTCGCATGGGAGCATCGAGGCGGGCCGCACGTTCTATGCCGACGTCAAGGGCCGGGCGAAAAAGCTCGGACGCAACCCGGACCACATCAAGATCCTGCCGTCCTGTTTCGTTGTGGTCGGCGAGAGCCTCGAGGAGGCGCAAGAAAAGCGCGCCAAACTCGACAGCCTCGTGAACTATGCAAACGCAATCGGATCGCTCTCGATCTCGCTTGGGCACGACGCATCGAAGTTCGATCCGGATGGCCTGCTGCCGGAAATTCCGGAAACCAATGCCTCGAAATCAGGCCGCGCGCGCGTCATCGAATTGGCGCGTCGCGAGAACCTTACGGTGCGCCAGCTTGCGCAGCGGCTCGCTGGCTATTCCGGCGCGACGGTGTTGGGCACACCCGAAATGATCGCCGACCAGATGGAAGAGTGGCTGATGACGAACGCTTCCGACGGCTTCACCATCATGTTCCCGTATCAGCCGGGTGGCGTCGTCGATTTCGTCGAACGCGTGGTGCCGGAGCTGCAGCGGCGCGGGATTTTCCGCAAGGAGTATGAGGGCAAGACGCTGCGCGAGAATCTGGGATTGCCGCGGCCGGAGAACCAGTTTTTCAGGAAGCAGATGGCGGCGGAATAGCGCGTCATCAATGCTCTCGTGTCCCGGACAAGCGCCGCAACGCGGCGCGATGATCCGGGACCCAGGGCTACAAACTCAGCACGGCGTTTTCAGCCCTGGGTCCCGGCTCGCACTTCGCGCGCAAGCGCGCTCCGTTTCGCCGGGACACGAGAGCGGTGTTTGCGGAAGCAGTGTTAGCCCACTTCCCCCGCCACTTCCTTGTCCGCCGCCATCGCAATCCGCAGCGGCTTCGGGATCGGCCGCGCACGGCCACCGGACACGAACGCCACGCGCACATCGGACGCGACCAGCAATTCCTCACCGCGCATCACCTTTTGCTTGAGCACAATGGACGCGCCCTTCACCTCGCCGGGATGGGTGACGACTTCCAGAATGTCATCCATCTTCGCGGGCTTGAGATAGTCGATGGTCATGGCGCGGACGACGAAAGCGAACCCCGGCGCTTCCTTCTGGGTCTCTTCGAACAGCACGCGATGGTCGGCGCCGATCAGCCGCAGGTAGTTGGTCCGGCCGCGCTCCATGTAGCGCAGGTAGTTGGCGTGATAGACGATGCCGGTGAAATCGGTGTCCTCATAATAGACGCGCACGCGCTGATGGTGCCTGCCGTCGCGGATGAAGCCGTCGAGGGAGGTGTCGCTTGTCATGCCTTACTCATCATCGCTTGCAAACATCCCCATCTGCGACGCATCGCGCGGCGGCTCGGCAAGGCCGAGGTGCTTGAAGGCGTGGCCGGTGAGCAGACGTCCGCGCGGCGTGCGCTGGATAAAACCCTTCTGCAGCAAAAACGGCTCGATGATGTCTTCGATGGCGTCGCGCGGCTCCGACAGCGCGGCGGCGATGGTCTCGATACCGACCGGCCCGCCGCCGTAGTTCTTCGCGATCAGGTCGATGTAGCGGCGGTCCATGGCATCGAGCCCCTCCGCATCGACCTCCAGCGCCAGCAGTGCGCGGTCGGCGACCTTGCGGTCCACGCTCGAAGCGCCTTCCGAATGCGCGAAATCGCGCACGCGGCGCAACAGCCTGCCCGCCACACGCGGCGTGCCGCGCGCACGGCGGGCGATTTCCTGCGCGCCGTCCTTGCCCATGCCGATGCCAAGAACGCGCGCGCCGCGCGTGACGATGAGTTCGAGCTCGGCCTCGGTATAGAAATTTAGCCGGATCGGAATGCCGAAGCGGTCGCGCAGCGGATTGGTGAGTAGGCCCGCGCGCGTCGTCGCGCCGACCAGCGTGAACTTGGCGAGATCGATCTTCACCGAACGCGCGGCGGGGCCATCGCCAATGATGAGATCGAGCTGGAAGTCCTCCATCGCGGGATAAAGAACTTCCTCCACCGCCGGGTTGAGCCGGTGGATTTCGTCGATGAACAATACATCGCGCTCTTCGAGATTGGTCAGCAGCGCGGCGAGATCGCCGGCCTTGGCGATCACAGGGCCTGAAGTGGAACGGAAGTTGACGCCGAGTTCGCGCGCGACGATCTGCGCCAGCGTGGTCTTGCCGAGGCCCGGCGGGCCGACAAACAGCACATGGTCGAGCGCTTCCTTGCGCGCGCGCGCGGCGTCGATGAACACGGAGAGGTTCTTGCGCGCCTGCTGCTGGCCGATGAATTCGGAAAGCTGCAACGGACGCAGCGACGTCTCGCCGGTGTCTTCCTCGCGGCGCTCGGGCGTGACGATGCGTTTGGGGGGTGTGTTCATTGCGGATCACTACGCCTCTTGTTGCGCAATTTACCCGCCTTCAATAAGGAGCAGCAAATAATCGTCACAAATAACTGGTGCGCCAACAGCGCAAGAAATTTGGTCAGCCCCAAAGATGGCCTAGCAGTTTCCCAATACCAGTCGGCCGCAAAGCTGTGTTCGAACGCGTAGGCCACAATCGGAGCAGCAACAATCATCGTCCAAAATGAAACACGCTGAAGAACAGCGAACGAAAGCAATGCAAAAAGAGTATTTACGAACTGGCCCTTAAAATAGAAAAGAACAGTAAAAGCAAGATAGGGAGACGCAGGCAAAACTTTCAATGTATCTCCGGTCATTTGGCCGAGTTTATTAGGATAGATGGCATTTAGTGCCCAACTGCCTGCTAGCACAACCACGTCAGCAGCCAACGCTAGAAAAACACCCCCCGCAAAAAAGATAAAAATGACACGCAAAGCGTTCCAGCCGAGAAGCGCAACGCCCCACGATGTTCGTATCGATGATGAGCGCGACTCTGCCAACTGGCTCACTTACCCAAATCCTTCAGTCCCAGCCGGATCAGCACCTTCACTTCCGCGCCCTCGCCGGCTTCGCGCGCGGCGGCGGCGATGGCCGCAGCGGCCTGCGGCTGGCCATAACCGAGATTGACCAGCGCCGACACCGCATCCGACACCGCGCGCGGCGCGCGGCGGTCGTCGATGTCGCCGGACAGTTTCATGATCGCCGGATCGACGTCGGCGTAGGCCGGCGCCTTGTCCTTGAGTTCCGTCACGATGCGCTCGCCGACCTTCGGGCCGACGCCAGGCGAGCGCACAATCGCCGCCTTGTCGCGCAGCGCAATGGCGGTGGCGAGATCGGCGGGCTTGAGGGTCGAAAGAATGGCCAGCGCGACTTTGGTGCCGACGCCCTGCACGGTCTGCAACAGGCGGAACCATTCGCGCTCAAGTTCGGAAGTGAAGCCAAACAGCTTGATCTGGTCTTCGCGCACATGGGTCTCGATGGCGAGCGCGACGGCCTCACCCGCAGCCGGCAGCGATTGCAACGTGCGCGCCGAGCAATGCACCATGTAGCCGACGCCATGGACGTCGATGATGATGAAGTCCTCGCCGTAGCTGTCGAGCGTGCCTTTGAGCTTGCCGATCATCTTTTATCCCTCCCCTGCAAGGGGAGGGTGGACGCGAGCGCAGGCGAGCGGACGGGTGGGGCTTGTCGGGGAAAGCGCCCCCACCCGGCGGCCAGAGGCCGCCACCCTCCCCCGCAAGCGTGGGAGGGATGACACCACCCGCGTGGCGTGCGCCGGAATGACAAAAACTGAGAAGAACCGATCATGACGCCGCGGCTTTCAGCAAAATGCTCGTGCGGTGATGCGCATGCGTCACCGCGATGGCGAGCGCGTCGGCGGCGTCTTCGGATTTCGGATCGGCCTTGGGCAGCAGCACGCCGATCATGACGCGGATCTGCGCTTTTTCGGCATGGCCCGCGCCGACGATGGTTTTCTTGACGAGATTCGCCGCGTATTCGGCAACGCTGACGCCTGCAATCGCCGGCGCCAGCATGGCGATGCCGCGCGCCTGGCCGAGCTTGAGCGAGATCGCCGGATCGCGGTTGACGAAGGTCAGTTCAACCGCGGCTTCGTCGGGTGTGAACTGCGCGAGAATTTTCGCAAGCCCGTCGTGAATGCCGAGGAGCCGCAAGGCGAGATCCGCCTTGGGATCGGGTTCTACCGAGCCACAGGCGATATAGCTCAGGCGATTGCCCGAGGTCTCGATAATGCCCCAGCCAGTGCGGCGGAGGCCCGGATCGATGCCGATAATGCGAATCGGGCGCACGCTCATGGTCCTTACATAGCGCAATCCGCGCTTTCGCCCGACACCTAACGGTGCGGTTTTCCGGCTGGAACCAACCGGCCTCCCTGCCCGTTGTCATGGGCTAACATACGGAACCGAAAGGGCAATGTGATGGGTGAACTCAAGCCGAAACAGGACGATGCGATGGCGGGCGAGACCAAAAACGCCGGAAACATTGCGCAACCGAGCAAGGAAACCAAGCCGCACGGCGACAAGCTCAAGGGCGCATTCGAGAACTCTGCCAAACCGGAAAACGAAAAGCCGCACTAGACTGTATTCCCGATGGCTATTCGCGCGGGTGTGCATGGCGCGCCCGCGCGCATCGCGCATGCGGGACGGGCCTGCTCGGGCCTGCTAGAGAGGGTTGCGACTTCACGCGTTTGCGGCAGCCAAGTAATTTAACTTTGTGATTTAACTTCGTGATTGAACTCCCCACCACCGAAACTTTCACGGCGCTGCTGGCCGACCAGCGGTTCTGGCTTGCCATGGGCATCGCCGCTTTGTCCGGCGTGGTGCGCGGCTTTTCCGGTTTCGGCTCGGCGCTGATTTATATTCCGCTGATGGCGGCGCTGTTCGGCCCGCGCGTTGCCGCAGGTACGCTGCTGTTGCTCGACTTCGTCAGCGGGCTGCCGTTTGCCATCGTGTCGCGCAAGATCTGCAACTGGAGCGATGTCACGCCACTGTCGATCATGGCCGCCATCGGCGTGCCGTTCGGCACCTATCTGCTGCTGTTTGCCGATCCGGTTGCGCTGCGCTGGCTGATCTCGGTCCTCGTGCTGGGCCTGCTCGCCGTGCTGCTGTCGGGCTGGCGTTATACGCGCGAGCCCGGTCTGCCGACCAAACTCGGCGTCGGCTTCATCGCGGGTGTCGGCGCGGGCGCGGTGCAGGTCGGCGGGCCGGCCGTCATCATCTACTGGCTGTCGAGCAAATCACCGCCGATTGTCATTCGCGCCAACCTGCTGGTGTATTTCGTCCTCAACGGCGCGGCGCTGATCGTTGCTTACGCGATCCAGGGCGTGCTGACGCCCCAGGTGCTGGCCTTCGCGCTGATGCTGGGACCTGCATTCTGGGTTTCGATGGTGGTCGGGGCGCGCTTCTTCCGCGGATCGTCGGACACGACCTACCGGCAGGTCGCCTATGTCATCGTCGCGTTGGCGGCGATTGTCAGCATTCCGTTGTTTGACGGGCTGTATCGGTAGCGGCCAACATCGCAGTTTTCATGTCCCGGACGACAGGAGCGAGGTGCGCTTGCACCGAGCGGATGGAGATCCGGGACCCAGCGCAAAAAATCTTAAATCCGAATGGACTTTGGCTAGCGCTTTGCGTGCAGCCCTGGGTCCCGGATCATCGCGCGCGATGCTCGCTCGTCCGGGACACGAGAGTGATGGGTGACGCTAAGACCTACGCACTCAGCTTCGCCACCAGCGCGTCGGACACTTCGAAGTTCGCGTAGACGTTCTGCACGTCGTCATGCTCGTTGAGCGTCTCGACCAGGATCAGCAATTTCTCGCCGACTTCGTCGTCCACTGCGATAGTGTTCTGCGGCTTCCACATCATCGCAGCCTTGCGCGGCTCACCGAATTTCGCCTCAAGCGCCTTGGCGACGTCGCGATAGGTTTCCTGCGCGGCGTAGATTTCGTGGCCGTTCTCGTTCGATACGACATCGTCCGCGCCGGCCTCGATGGCGGCTTCGAGCATGTCGTCGGCGGAAGCCACGCCGGCGTCGAACTCGACGATGCCGGTGTGATCGAACATGAAGGACACCGCGTTGGTTTCCGCGAGGTTGCCGCCGGACTTGGTGAAGGCCGCGCGCACGTCGGATGCGGTGCGGTTCCTGTTGTCGGTCAGCACTTCGGCGATGACGGCGACGCCGCCCGGCCCATAACCCTCGTAGCGGATTTCATCGAAGTTCGCGCCGTCCGCCGCTTCGCTCTTCTTGATGGCGCGCTCGATGGCGTCGCGGGTCATGTTTTCCTGGCGCGCGGCAATGACGGCGGCGCGCAGGCGCGGGTTCATCGCCGGGTCCGGCAGGCCCATCTTGGCGGCAACCGTGATTTCGCGCGCCAGCTTGCCAAACACCTTGGACTTGATGGCATCCTGCTTGCCCTTGCGGCGCATGATGTTCTTGAACTGGGAATGTCCGGCCATGGCTCGTCCTGATTGCGCGCTTGAACAACCATCCTAGGATGGCGGCGGGCCTTATAGAACGCCAGAACGGGGAAATAAAGAAGCGCCAACGAAGCCCGGGCGGCGGCTAATTCAGCCCAGCCCTCAACTGTCCGCGCAGGTCCGCGATCAACGCCGGCAACTCCGCCGCCGACGGGCACGCGCCGAAGATATAATAGTCGGGCCGCTTCACGATCACGTCGCAACCATACTCATCCATCAGCTGGGTGTAGCGGCCTTCGAGGTCCGCGAACCCGCCGGGATGTGCGTCGAAGCACACGAAGCCGCCGCCAAGCGAATGCCAGAACGCGCGGTCCTCTGCCGATAGCGCCGCCGCCGGATCGCCATTGCGCGACACAATGAGAAAGCCGCGCCCTGCCACATCGTCGAACGGACCTTCAGCGTGCGTATTCTTCACGCGGCCTTGCGGGAACACATCGCCCGCACCGCGCACTTTCCCTTTTGCGCTGGCAATCAATCCTTCCGTAAAGCCCGGCACGCGAAACGCGATCAGCGATTTCTGGCCTTTAGCTTTCTCCAGTTCGGCCTGCATGACCGCAAGCTGCGCATCGCGCGCCCTGGCCTTTTCGGGATCGCGGATGACGACATTCTGGCCGACGCGGGCGCTCTCGATGATGGTGGCGCGGGCATTCGGCGAACGCTCGGCCTCGTAGCTTTTCAACAGGTCTTCGCCCGCAAGTCCCTTCACCACCAGTTCGAGCTTCCACGCCAGATTGTAGGCATCGCGAAAGCCGGAACACATGCCTTGCGCGAGGAACGGCGGCATCAGGTGCGCGGCGTCACCGGCGAGAAACACGCGGCCGACCTGCCAGCCTGTCGCGAGCTGCGACGTAAACTTGTAGGACGCCACGCGGATCAGTTCGAAGTCGTCCGCTGTGCCGCCTTCCGGACGGTCGAGCCGCTTCCAGACATTCTCCGGCTTCATGGCACTTTTGATGGTTTCGTTCTCGAAGATCATGAACGACCAGCGGCGATGGTTCGCGCCCATCTGCATGGTCATACCGGGCTGCTGCGGCTCGCAAAACTGCCGCAGCGGCGGCATGTTGGGCTTGGGCCGCCTGATTTTCGCGTCGATCACCAGCCAGTCCTGATCGAAGCCGAGGAATTCGTATTCAAGACCAAGCGCGGGCCGCACAAAGCTGTTGCCGCCGTCGGCAGCGATCATATACTGGCCTTGAATCACGCGATGCGCGCCATCGTCGGCCTCGACGGAGACGGAAACTTTCGCGCTGTCCTGCGCAAGCGCGACAGCCTTCTCGCCCTGGAACACATCGACGGACGGCAGGCTTTTCGCAACATTGTCGAGTTCAGCCTCGAATGCCGGCTGATAGATCGAGATGAATTCCGGCCAGCCGTGCGCGGCATAGGGCTCGACATTGTTCGAGAGCAGGATCTTGCCGTTGTTGATCATCTCGTAGGTCGGCAGGAACTGCGTCGCCGGCTTCACCTTTTCGTCGATGCCGATTTCCTGAAACATCCGCATGATGTCGTCGTGGACGATGCCGACGCGCGGCAGCATATAGAGCGACTTGTAACGCTCGACCACCGCGACCTTGACGCCGGCGCGACCGAGCTTCACCGCCGCCAGCATCCCGGTCGGTCCGTAGCCGACAATCACGACATCGTACATGCGCAGACACTCCGCAAAACTCCGGCCCCGAATTACTAGCAGGCGGATGGCGCGCCCGCCAAAGCCGACGGTCCTTTGCACGGGAATACAGCCCATAGCCTTGATGCATTGCGCGCCGGCGTCTCTCCATTCGCGTGGGCAAACGAAAAGGCCCGCCTCTTGCGAGACGGGCCGTTCCGGATATTCGATCCAGTTCGCAGAATTAGCAGCGGGTCCAGCGAACCTTGCCCGAGCGCGTGCGATAGCCGCACTGGCCGGGACGCGTTGCATCCGCAATCACCGTGCCCGCCGCAGCGCCAACCGCGCCGCCAATGAGCGCACCCGTGCCGCCGCCGGTCATGCCGCCAATGATGGCGCCCGCGCCGCCGCCGATCAAAGCACCCGAAAGCTGACGATCCTGCCGGGCAGTCTGACAGCCTGCGAGCGCGAAGGAGCCCGCGACGAGGGCCGTAACCAGCACGAGTTTGCGCATATTCAATCTCCCAATACAGCGATTCAACGCATGATTAACTTTGCGCATCCGCTATCGCCCGAATTGCCATTGTTAGAATTGCATCGAGTTTGCCGGATACCGAACCCTCAATCCTCCGGCTGTGGTTTGGTTCCAATGTGGCGAAGTCATCCCCGATGCATGGCAGGCAGTCCGGCGGGCTTTACGCCACAAAGGCCTGTCGTTTGGCGCAAACAGGTGTGGTAATTGTCGCGCGGGCGGTTTTCCGCCGGGGCGTGTCACATGAACGCGCTGTTTTTTTTTGCGTGAGGGGAGATTTCCATGAAGGCCGGCGTATCCACAGAAAAAGGTCTCGAAATCCGGGACATTCCGCAGCCCAAGCCAAAGCCCAATGAGGTGCTAGTGAAGGTGAAGGCCGCGAGCCTCAACCGCGCCGACCTCAATGCCGCATTCGGCAAGGGCGGTCACGGCGCGACTGGCAATGTGGTCGGCCTCGACTGGTCGGGCGAAGTCGTCGATATCGGCAGCGAAGTGCAAGGCGGCTTCAAGCCGGGCGACCGCGTGATGTGCGCGGGCGCGGGCGGTTACGCCGAATACGCCGTCGCGGACTGGGGCCGCGTATCGCCCATGGGCAAGGACATGAGCTTTGAAGTGGCGGCGACCCTGCC
This sequence comes from Hyphomicrobiaceae bacterium, assembly GCA_947472885.1. Taxonomy (GTDB): domain Bacteria; phylum Pseudomonadota; class Alphaproteobacteria; order Rhizobiales; family Xanthobacteraceae; genus CANJBX01. Next base: position 22,090 of record CANJBX010000001.1, on the reverse strand, counting down.
GGTCGCGGTTGCGACAATGCACGACGCGCTTATTTCCAATGGCAAGATGAAAAAGGGCGAAGCCGTCCTGATCCAGGGCGCAAGCTCCGGCGTCGGCATCATGGGCCTGCAGATCGCCAAGCTCCTGGGTGCAGGTCTCGTGATCGGCTCTTCGACCAATGCCGGACGCCGCGCCAAGCTCAAGGACTTCGGCGCCGACCTCACCATCGACACCAAAAATCCGGCGTGGCCTGAAGAAGTGAAGAAAGCGACCGGCGGCAAGGGTGTCGATGTCATCGTCGATCAGGTGTCGGGCCCGACCGTCGCCGGCTCCCTGAAATGCTCGAATGTGCTTTGCCGCATCATCAGCGTCGGCCGCCTCGGCGGCACCAACGGTGATTTCGATTTCGCCCTGCACGCCGCCCAGCGCATCGCCTTCATCGGCGTGACGCACCGCACGCGCACGGTTGACGAATTGCGCGAGGAAACCCGCGTGATGTGGAAAGACCTCAAGGACGCCATCCAGTCCGGCAAATTGCATTTGCCCATTGATAAAACCTTCCCGCTGACGGATGCCGTTGCCGCGCAGGCGCACATGAAGGCGAACGCGCATTTCGGCAAGGTGCTGTTGATTCCGTAAGCTGACAGGATGACCGCCCTTTTCAACCAGACCTTCGGCTCCGGCGACCCGACGCTCGTACTTTTGCACGGCGTCGGGGCGACCGGCGGGGCCTTCAAGCCGCTGATTGAAAAGCTGGCGGCATGGCCCGGAAAAATCGTCGTGCCGGACATGCGCGGCCATGGCCGCTCGCCCCATGCCAGGCACTACGGCATGGGCCACCACGCCGCCGACGTCGCCAACCTGTTCGCCAAGGACGAACCGATCCACGTCGTCGGGCACTCCATGGGCGGCGCGGTCGCGCTGGTGCTGGCCAACGGCCTTTACGGCGTTAACGTGCTGAAAGTGTCCGCCTTCGGCGCCAAGGAAACCTGGAGCGCGGATGAACTCGCCAGAGGCGCGGCCTTCGCAGCGTCGCCGGTGCGCTGGTTTGATACGCGCGATGCGGCGGCGGAACGATTCCTGAAAGTATCCGGCCTGTTCGGGCATATCGCGTTGAACGACCCGGTCGCGGATACCGGCATCGTCGCGGAAAACGGACGCTGGCGGCTCGCCGCCGACAACGCCACCGTTTCCGCAGCCGGCGCAACCTGCGGACAATTCGCGGCCGCGGCGCGCTCGCCCTATCAACTGTTCTGCGGCGGGCGAGATCCCATGGTGACGGTTGCGGAACTCAAGCCGCACGATCCGAATGCGTTTTCCATCGGCGAGTGTGGGCACAATCCGCATATCGAAGCACCGGACGAAGTCGCGGCAGCGATATTGAAGTGGCATCTCGCCTAATACGTCGCGTTGCTTTACGCTTGATCCATCACAACAAGAACCGGATCATCAGCGATGCTCAAGCCGACGGTTGAAACGCACTACCCCTATCGCGCCGACGTGGTCGGCAGCCTGCTGCGGCCGCAAACGATCTTGCAGGCGCGTATCGACAGGGAGCAGGGAAAAATATCGCCGCAGGAATTGCGCACCATCGAGGCGAAGGAAATCACCGGCGCGGTCGAACTCCAGCGCAGCGTCGGCCTGAAGGTCTGCACCGATGGCGACTTTCACCGCCGCCACTGGTTCATCGATTTTGTCGAGCGTATCGACGGCGTTGCCTTTGCGGGCGGCCTGCCGGCGCGCTTCCACAACGAGGACGGCGACATCGAGTTCTCACCGCCGCGCATTGAGGTGCGCAGCAAGCTCAAGCGTTCGCGCGCACTCTCGTCGGACGATTTCATCGCGCTCAAGCCCGCGGCCGATGCGGCGGGTATCGCGGCCAAGCAATGCATCCCCTCACCGACGCTGCTGCATTTTCGCGGCGGCCGTGCCGCTGTGGACAGCAAGGCCTATCCGGACATGGAGGGATTCTTTTCTGACCTCGCGCGCGTCTACCGCGAGGAAATCGCCGCGCTTTATGCGGCCGGCTGCCGCCACGTCCAGATCGACGAGACCAACCTGCCGTTCATGTGCGACCCAAATTTGCAGGGCCACCTGAAGAACATCGGCGAGACGCGGGATGCGCTGATCGCAAAATATGTCGCGCTCATCAACGACTGCGTGCGCGATGCGCCAGCCGACATGGCGATCACCATGCACATGTGCCGGGGAAACCATGAAAGCTCGTGGGTCGCCGACGGTGGCTACGATCCCATCGCGGAAGCTGCGTTCGGCGGGTTGAACCTGCGCGGATTTTTCCTGGAGTACGATTCGCCCCGCGCAGGTACGTTTGCGCCGCTGCGGTTCCTCACCAAGGGCAAGATCGCGGTGCTGGGCCTCGTGACGTCCAAACGTGCCGCGCTGGAAAGCAAGGAGGATATCAAGCGGCGTATCGACGAAGCGGCCAAGGTGATCCCGCTGGCGCAACTCGCGCTGTCGCCGCAATGCGGCTTCGCCTCGACCATCAAGGGTAACCGGCTGACCATGGACGACCAGAGGAAGAAGCTGGAGCTGGTGGTCGGGACGGCGAAGGACGTGTGGGGGACGGTGTAGTCAGGCTGGTACTGTTATCGCCATAACAAAAGTCTCGTGTCCCGGCCGAAGCGAAGCGGAGAGCCGGGACCCAGGGCTAAATACTCAGGTCTGCATATGTCGCCCTGGGTCCCGGATCATCGCGCGCAGTGCGCGCTCGTCCGGGACACGAGAGCTGAATGCGAGACACGAGAGCTGAGCTTGAAGAACCGGAACTGCCTATGAGGCAGACCGCTTCTTCAGTTCCATCTTGTTGATCTTGCCGACGCCGGTGCGCGGCAGCGCATCGATGAACTCGATCTTCGTCGGCACCTTGTATTTGACGAGCGACGTGCGGCAATAGCCCTGCACTTCGTCCACCGTCAGCTTCGCGTTCGGGCGCAGCACGATATAGGCCTTCACCGCCTCGCCGCTGAACGAGTCCCGCACGCCGAGCGTTGCGGCCTCCAGAATGGCCGGATGCTTGAACAGCAACTCGTCGATCTCGCGCGGATAGACGTTGTAGCCCCCGACGATGATTATTTCCTTCTTGCGATCGACGAGGAACAGGTAGCCGTCGGTGTCGTAGTAACCGATATCGCCGGTGTAGAGCCAGCCGTTGCGGATCGACTGCTTGTTGTCTTCCGGCCGGTTGCGATAGCCCGTGGTGAACATCGGGCCGCGCAGGCGGATCTCGCCGCGCTCGCCGACTGGCATTATTTTCTCGCCGGTTTCGAGATCGACGACCTCGACTTCCGCATTGGGCGGCTTGATGCCGACCGAACCGACTTTGCGCACACCATTCAACGGATTGGAGTTGATCGGCGCGCCTTCCGACATGCCCCAGCCTTCGAGCAGTACGCAGCCGGTCGCCTTCTCCCAGCTGGTCAGCAGTTCTTCCGGGCATGGCGCGCCGCCGGAGAGACAGATCTTCAGGCTGGAGAAATCCGTCTTGGCGAAATTCTCGTTGGCGCGCAGGCCAAGATAGAGCGCGGCGGGACCGCCGGCGAACACCGTGATCTTCTGCTTCTGGAATTCCTCCAGCACCAGCGCCGGCTTGTAGGCCGGCATGATGTCCATGAAGGCGCGGAAATAAACCGGCGCGATCAGCGTGAAGCAAAAACCCCAGACATGGAACAGCGGCGCAACATTGACAATGCGCTCCTTGTCGAGCGTCAGCGGCCATAGCGCGGAAACGCCATAGCAGAACGCCATCAGGCTGAAGTGCGTGTGGTTGGCGCCCTTCGGCACGCCGGTGGTGCCGCCGGTGAAGAAGATCGCGGAGAGGTCGCTCTCCTGCGGCAGCGGCAGCGCGCCGGCCGGACGCGCCAGCAACTCGTCGATGGTGATTCCCCCTGCGCCAAGCTGCACGACATGCTTGACGTTGAGCTCTGCGGCCATCGCGCGCACGCGTTCGGCAGTGCCGGCGTCGCAGACGATCACGCGCGGCTCGACATCGCGCACCAGCGGTTCGAGTTCGGCTTCGGTATAAAACGGATTGAGCGGCGAGGCCTGCGCGCGCGAAGCCATGCCAGCCATCAGGCCGACGGTCGCTTCGAGGCTGTTGGTCATCACAAAGGCGATGCGTTCGCCCGCCATGTTTCCCTGCACACCACCAAACCCGGCGAACTGCTGCGCCAGCGCGCCGACGACATGGACGTATTCGCCATAACTGAGCTGGCGGTCCTGACAGACGATGCCCGGCGCATCGGGGTGCAATTCCGCCGCTGCAGCGAGCGCGTGAACAATGGTGGGATAATTCGGATAGTCAGGCGGCAGGTAAGGCTGCATCGGCGGCGTCTCCCCGGGCGGATTGATACGCGATCCGTCCGGGGGCGCAATATGGGGAGCGCGCGCCTTTTGTCACCTGATGTTGCAGCGTGGGCAGTTCTCTTGTCCCGGCCGAAGCGAAGCGGAGAGCCGGGACCTAGGGCTAAATGCGCTGGCTTTCGTTGTGCAGCTCTGGGTCCCGGATCGTCGCGCGCAGTGCGCGCTCGTCCGGGACACGAGAGTCTTGATTGCGCGTAGACCGGGCCTTACTTCGCGCCCGGCACCTTGTCGTCCACGCCCTTGATGAAATAGTTCATGCTCAGGATTTGGCCGTCGTCGAGGTTGGCGCCGCCCTTGCACTCCACCGTCTTGCCGTCCTGCGCGACGATGGGGCACTTGAACGGATGCAGCTTGCCGCTGATGATCGCGGCCTCCGTATCCATCGCCGCCTTCTTCACGTCGTCCGGCATGTTGGTGTAGGGCGCCATCACGACATATTTCGAGTTCAGCCCGCCCCAGACGTCGCCGGTTTTCCAGGTGCCTTCGAGTACGGCCTTGGTGCGCGCGATATAATACGGCGCCCAGTTGTTGGTGATGGAGGTCAGCTGGCTCTTCTCGCCGAACTTGATCATGTCGGAATCCTGCCCGAACGCGAACTTGCCGCGCGCCGCGGCAGCCTGCATCGCGGCCGGGCTATCCGTGTGCTGCATGATGACGTCCGCGCCCTGATCGAGCAGCGCCTTGGCGGCGGCGGCTTCCTTGCCGGGGTCGAACCACGACGACACCCAGATGATCTTCACCTTGATGTTCGGGTTGACGGTCTGCGCGCCGAGCATCGTGGCGTTGATGCCGGAGATCACTTCAGGAATCGGGAACGAGGCGATGTAACCGAGCGTGCCGGTCTTCGACATCTTGGCCGCGATCTGGCCCTGGATGTAGCGGCCCTCGTAGAAGCGGCCGGAATAGGTCGCGAGGTTCTTGTCGCGCTTGTAGCCGGTGGCGTGTTCGAACTTGATGTCAGGATATTTCTTGGCAACTTTCGCGGTCGCGTCCATGAAGCCGAACGAGGTCGTGAAGATCAGCTTGTGGCCGGCGCGGGCAAGCTGCTCGATGGCGCGCTCTGAATCCGGGCCTTCGTTGACGTTCTCGAGGTACGTCGTTTCGATCTTGTCGCCCAGCGCCTTCACCAGTTCGCGGCGGCCGACCTCATGCTGGTAGCTCCAGCCGAAATCGCCGATCGGACCGACGTAGACAAAGCCGACCTTGGTCTTCCCTTGGGCGGAAGCAGCGCCGACCGAGGCAACGAGCATCGCGGCGGCGGCAATCAGAACCTTGCGCATGACATGGACTCCGGGCTGGAAGGGCTGCAGACATTATTGCTAACAGGCAGCTTCAAGTCTTGTGGCATCTTGCAGTTTTCAACGGTCGGGTACGAACGGCACGCCAAGCGAGGCCGGTGCGGTCGAACCCGCCATCCGGCGCGTGCCTGAAATCGCCACCAGCACCAGAATTGTCGCGAGATAGGGCAGCGCCGCCATCAATTGCGGCGTTATGCCCATCCCCGCGCCCTGCGCATGGAGCTGCAGGATCGTGACCGCGCCAAAAAGGTAGGCACCCGCCACCAGACGCAGCGGCCGCCATGATGCAAAAACCACCAGCGCCAGCGCGATCCAGCCGCGCCCCGCCGTCATGCCGGCAGTGAAGAACGGCGTATAGGCCAGCGAAAGATAAGCCCCCGCCAGTCCGGCGCAGCCGCCGCCGAACAGCACAGCGAGCAGGCGAATGCGCAGCACCGGATAGCCGAGCGCGTGGGCCGAGGCATGGTTGTCGCCGACCGCGCGCAGCACCAGTCCGGGCCGTGTCCGGTACAGAAACCAGCGGATCGCAAGGATCAGCAGGACCGAGCAATAGACGAACGCATCCTGTCCGAACAAAACGCTGCCGACGAACGGCAGCGCGCTCAATCCCGGAAGGGCGAGATGCGGCGCGGGCGTGATGCGCTCACCGACAAAGCCCGCACCAATCAAACCCGAAATGCCGATGCCGATGATCGTCAGCGCCAGCCGGGTCGCGACCTGATTGACCGCAAGCCCGAGCGTCAGTGCGGCGAACATCGCCGCCAACGCAGCGCCCGCAGCAATGCCGCACAGCGCGCCCAGTAACGTCGAGTCGGTGAAATACGCGCCCGCGAAACCACAGGCCGCACCCATGATCATCATGCCCTCGACGCCGAGATTGAGAACGCCGGCGCGCTCGGTGACAAGCTCGCCCGCTGCGGCCAGCAGGAGCGGCGTCGAGGCGGCGATCACCGAGACGACAATGAGTTCAAGCAGCACGGCTGGCGCTCCTTGAACTCCACTTGAAGCGGTAGAGTACCAGCGAGTCGCAGGCGAGCACGTAGAACAGCAGCAGCCCCTGGAACACGCGCGTGAGATCGAGCGGCAGTTTCATGGAAATCTGCGCCTGCTCGCCGCCGATGAATGTCAGCGCGAGGAACAATCCGGAGATCAGGATGCCGATGGGATTCAACCGCCCCAGAAACGCAACAATGATGGCGGTGAAGCCGTAACCCGGCGAGAAGTTGGGTTGCAGATGCCCGACCGGCCCCGCAACTTCGATAATACCGGCAAGGCCAGCGAGCGCGCCGGATACGGCAAACGTGAAAATCACCATCTTGCTGGAATCGAACCCGGCAAACCGCGCGGCGCGCGGCGCGGCGCCGACGAGGCGAATTTCAAAGCCCTTGATGGTGCGCGACAGCACCAGCCACACGATAGCGACCGCGGCGAGCGCGAACAGCGCGCCGATGTGAACGCGGCTACCCTCGATCAGCAACGGCACGGTCGCGACGGCATCGAATTCTGCCGTCGTCGGAAAATTGTAGCCCTTGGGATCGCGCCACGGTCCGCGCGCGAGGTAATCGAGCAAGAGATCGGCGACATAGACCAGCATCAGGCTGGTGAGGATTTCGCTGGCGCCAAAGCGCACCCGGCACAGCGCCGGGATCATGGCGTAGAGCGCGCCGCCGAGCGCACCCAGCACCAGCATCGCGGGCAACACCCATGCGCCGGCTTCGGTGCCGTGGGTCGTCACGGCAAGCCAGCTTCCGCATACCGCGCCGATGAGGAATTGCCCTTCCGCGCCGATATTCCAGACATTGGCGAGGTAACACAGCGACAGTCCGACCGCGATCAACACCAGCGGCGTTGCCTTCACCACGATTTCCTGCAGGCCGTAGGAGTCCAGCAGCGGATCGAGAAAATAAACCGCAAGCGCCGAAAATGGATTTTTTCCAAGCAATGCGAACAGGATTGCCATCGTCACCAAGGTCAGCGTGATCGCGATCAGCGGCGACACGACCATCGCCACCATCGAGCGCTCGGTACGCCGCTCAAGCACCAGCATAAGAAAGCTCCATGCCGGCGCCGCCCATCAGAAGTCCCAGTGTTTCGCGGCTGGCAGACGCCGCCGCCATCGGCTGTGACAATTGCCCGGCAAACATCACGGCGACGCGGTCAGCGATTTCCGTCAGCTCGACGAGGTCCTGACTGATGACCAGCACCGCGCTGCCCCGCGCGGCGAGATCGACCAGCGCCTGCCGGATCGTCGCTGCCGCACCGGCATCGACGCCCCATGTCGGCTGGCTGACGACCAGCACACCCGGCTCGCGCAGGATTTCGCGGCCGACCACGAATTTCTGCAAGTTGCCGCCCGACAGACTCACAGCCTCCGGGTCGCGGCGGGCCTTGCGCACATCGAATACTTTGGTTGCGCGATCCACGGTCGCCAACATCGCATCGCGAACGATGAACCCGCGCTGCACCATGCCGCCTGCTGCGTGGCCGGTGAGCAGCGCATTGTCGGAAAGCTTCATGCGTGGCGCGGTGCCGTGGCCGAGACGATCCTCGGGAATGAACGCCGCGCCGAGCCGCCGCCGCTGCGTGATCGCGAGATGACCGACGGCGGCGCCGTCAATCACGACATCGACCTCGCCTTGCGCAAAGCGTTCGCCCGACAACACCGAAAACAACTCGTCCTGCCCGTTACCCGCGACACCGGCAATGCCGAAGATTTCGCCGCCGCGCACGTCGAGCGATACATTCGCCAGCCGCACGCCATGCAGGTCATCGGGCAGCAGCGTCACATCATTGAGGATCAGGCGCGGGTTGCCCGCCGGCTTGTGTGGCGCGACGGCGACATCGCCGATGTTGCCGCCGACCATCAGCCGCGCCAGCGAACCGGCGCTTTCCTGCCGCGGATCGCAGGTCGCGACCTTCTTGCCGCCACGCAGGATCGTTGCGGTGTCGCACAGGCGTTTCACTTCATCGAGCTTGTGGCTGATGTAGAGGATCGCGCGGCCCTCGTCTTTCAGGCGCCTCAACACCGTGAATAGCAGGTCGGCTTCCTGTGGCGTCAGTACCGCCGTCGGCTCGTCGAGAATGAGCAATTTCGGGTTCTGCATCAGCGCGCGAATGATCTCGATGCGCTGGCGCTCGCCGGCGGAGAGCTGCCAGACCTCGCGCGCGGGATCGAGCGGCAGGCCATAGGCGCGCGAGACTTCCGCAAGCCGCACGGAGACTTGCGCCAGCGTTTCGCCCGGCCCAAGACCCAGCGCGACGTTTTCGGCGACCGTGAGATTCTCAAACAGCGAGAAATGCTGAAATACCACACCGATGCCGAGCGCGCGTGCCTGCGCGGGACCCGACAGCACGACGGGCGTCCCGTTCCAGCGCAGCTCTCCTGCGTCCGGCTGCAGCAAGCCGTAGATGATTTTCACGAGCGTCGATTTGCCCGCGCCGTTCTCGCCCAGCAGCGCATGAATCTGCGCAGGATGAAGGTCTAGGTCGACAGCGTCGTTGGCGGCGAATGTGCCGAAACGCTTGGTAATGCCGGCGGCCCGCAGCAGCGGCTCACCTTTACCCATGACAGTTTCGGTGGCGGCCATGATCCGGCTTTGCTCAGTCGAGGGCCTGATAGACCAGCGCATTGATGAGCTGACGATAGTGCCAGCGGATCGGCCCCGGCGTCACCGCCATGTAGACCACCGCCATGTCCTCGCGCGGATCGGCCCACCAGTTGGTGCCGCCCGCGCCCGGCCAGTTGAACTCCCCCATCGAACCCATCATCGGCGTCACGCTCTTGTAGGTGCGCACGGCGACGCCCAGGCCAAAGCTGTAGCCCGCACGGGTCGGGTCCGCGTTGGCGATCAGGTTCTCGACGTCGTCGTTCAGGTGATCGGAAATCATGTATTCGACCGTCTTGCGGCTGAGAATGCGCGCGTCGTTGAACTTGCCACGGTTGAGCAAGGCCAACGCGAAACGCAGGTAATCCGTGGCAGTAGAAGCAAGACAAGCGCCACCGCACTCGAATTTCAGCGGCAGGCGGCAATCGTGCAGGGTCGGACCGGCCGCGCTCGGAACCCCGATAGCGTAGCGGCCGCCCTTTTCGGCCGGAATGAGATAGCTGGTGTCGTCCATGCCGAGCGGCGCGAAGATATGGTCCTGAAAATATGCGCCAAGCCCCCTGCCGGTGATCTTTTCAATCACCAGACCCAGCACATCGAGGCCAAAGCCGTAGTCCCATGCCGCGCCGGGTTGATGCAGCAGTGGCACCGACGTCACCTTGTCGATGAATTCCTGGGCAGTCATTTTCGCGCTGGCCGCGCCGCTGCCTTCGGGCAGCAGCTTGTGGACCGCGGTCGCGCCGCGCCCACCGTAGACGAGGCCGGAGGTGTGGCGCATCAGGTCCTGAATCGTGATCTGGCGCTTGGCTAGAACCGTGCTGAGGATGTTCTGCTTGCTGTCATCCAGCACGGCGACCTTCATGTCCGCGAACTTCGGCAGATATTTGGACACCGGATCGTCGATCAGCAGCTTGCCCTGCTCGTAAAGCTGCAAGGCGGCGACGGTGGTGACGGCCTTCGTCATCGAAGCGATGTTGAACAGAGAATCGGCCGTCATGGCCACGCCGTTGGCCTTGTCGCGAAAGCCGTAGGTTTCCAGAAAGGCGAGCTTGCCCCGCCGCGCAATCGCCAGCACGCCGCCGGGCATCTTGTCCGCCGCGATATCCGCATCCAGCAAGGTGCGAATATGCGCCAGCCGTTCCGGCGACAGGCCAACGTCATCGGGCCGCGCCTGCGGCAGCGTCTCGGCCTGGCGGGTCAGAAATCCGAAGGCGGGTTTAGCGGTATTCATGGCTGTCTCCTGGCGGTCTGCGCGGCTACAACTTAGCATGTCCGCACGCCGGGACAGGCCGCCCGGATAGACTATTCACATGGCTGCGCTACGATCATCGCAATGAACAAGCGAAAACTCCGCATTGGCGCTGTCGGGCTTGGACGCGCCTTCAGCCTGATGCTGCCGACCTTCGTGCGCCACCCGCTGGTGGAAATGGTCGCGGGCGCGGACCCGCGTGCGGATGCGCGCGCGAAATTCACCACTGACTTTGGCGGCAAGGGCTACGAAAACATCGCGCAGCTTTGCGCCGACCCCAATGTCGAGGCGGTCTATGTCTCGACGCCGCATGAGTTGCACGCCGAACAGGTCTGCTACGCGGCTTCCAAAGGCAAGCATGTGCTGGTCGAGAAGCCTATGGCGCTGACGCTGGAAGATTGCGCAGCGATGAACGAGGCCACACGCAAGGCGGGCGTGGCGCTCGTCGTCGGGCATAGCCACAGTTTCGATGCGCCGATTGCGAAGACGCGCGAGATGATCGCCAGCGGCGCTTACGGCAAGTTGCGGATGATTCATTCGCTCAACTATACCGACTGGCTGTACCGCCCGCGCCGCCCGGAAGAACTCGGCGATAGCGGTGGCGTATTGTTCAACCAGGCACCGCATCAGGTCGATGTCGCGCGGCTGCTTGCCGGGGGTGACGCCAAAACCGTGCGCGCCATGGCCGGCGACTGGGACAGCAAGCGCCCCACGACCGTCGCCTATTCCGCGCTGGTGACGTTCGGCGACGGCGTATTCGCTTCGCTGACCTATTCGGGCTTTGCGCATTTTGACTCCGACGAGTTCATGAACTGGACCGGCGAAGGCGGCCAGCCAAAATCCGCCGCCAATTACGGCGCAGCGCGGCGCGCCATGGCGAACGTGAACGACGAAGTCGCGATGAAGAATGCGCGCAATTATGGCGGCGCGGGATTCAACGAGCCACGTTCCGCGCCGGGGCTTGAGACGAAACATCCGCATTTCGGTCTGGTTGTCGCGTCCTGCGATCATGCCGACCTGCGGCCGACTACCGACGGCATGATGGTCTACGGCGATGGCGAAGCGAAGTTCGAGCCGTTAGCCCCGCCCGCGGTGCCGCGCGGCGAAGTAATCGACGAATTTTACGCCGCCGTTGTGGAAGGCAAGAAGCCGCTGCATGACGGCGCGTGGAGCCTCGCCACCATGGAAGTCTGCCTGGCGATGCGGGAATCGGCACGGGAGCAGAAGGAAGTCGTGTTAAAGCAGCAGGTGGCTCTCGCGCAGGCCTCATCCTGAGGAGCGATCCATAAGGATCGCGTCTCGAAGGACGAGGCCGTGCGAAGAAAGCATGGGCACCCGCCCTCTCCTTCGAGACGCCGCTGCGCGGCTCCTCAGGATGAGGGCTGCGAAACAGCTTTATCCGCTCGACGGAAGTCACTAAGTTTCGCCCCGAACCGCTCAACAGGATTCCAAAACTTGTCTCACGATTTCGATGTCATCGTCGCCGGCGCAGGCATTGCCGGACTTACCGCTGCGCTCACCACCGCACGGCTTGGCCGCAAGACCATGGTGCTGTCGGGTGACGTGCTGGGCGGACAGTTGATGAGCATCGAAAAAGTCGATGGCTATCCGGGCTTTCCCGAAGGCGTGCCGGGCTATGACCTCTGCCCGATCGCGCAGGAGCAGGCGATGAACGCCGGCGCGGAATTCTCGCAGACCAATATCGAAAGCCTCAACGCTGACGGCGATGGCTGGAAAGTCACGACCGGCGAAGGCGATATGACCGCGCGCGCCATCATCATTGCGACCGGCGCGGCGCTGAAACATCTCAATGTCCCCGGCGAAGAAAAATTCACTGGCAAGGGCGTCAGCCATTGCGCGACCTGCGACGGACCTTTGCTCAGGAACAAGGTCGCTGCGGTGATCGGCGGCGGCGACTCGGCTTTGCAGGAGGCGCTGACGCTCGCGCAATTCGCGGCGAAGACCATCGTCATCAACAAGGCGCCGGAACTCACCGGCCAGCAGGCCTACAGGCAACTGGTCGAAGAGAACGCCAAAATCGAAGTGCGCAACGGCTCGACCGTACAGGAAATTCTTGGCGATGCAGCCGTGTCCAGTCTGCGCGTCCTTAATGGCGGCGCAGCGTCCGATGTCGAGGTCAACGGCGTGTTCGTCTACATCGGCCTGCAACCCGAAGCTGCCTTCCTCGATGGACATCTGTCGCGGGACTCAACCGGCGCGGTGCCCACCGACGGCGCGATGCGTACTTCGCTCAAAGGGATCTGCGCTGCCGGCATGGTGCGCGTGGGCGCTGCGGGCCGCGCTGCCGCTTCGGCGGGCGATGGCACCGCCGCCGCAATCTCGGTTGATCGCTACTTGGCCGACGGCGTGTGGCCGGTGTAAGCTCGACTCACAACGGCGCTTCGCGCCCGGAGATGCGCATGTCTCAACTCATTACCGTTCACGACCCGCGCGGCTATCCGCCGAAGGTCGCAGGCAAGCGCCTCGCGGCGCGGCCCGAGACGCTCAATGGCAAGACGCTCTATCTCGTCGATTGCCTGTTCGATAATTCCGAAGTGTTCATGGACCAGCTCAAGGATTGGTTCGCCAAGAACCTTCCGGCCGTGAACACGAAGATCATCAAGCCGCGCGAAAGCTGGGTCGATGACGCCGACATGCGGGCAAAGATAGAGGCGGATGGCTCAGCAGCCATCCTGGGTGTCGGACTTTGAAGCACCTGTAGCCCCACGGTCGTGGGGTTGACGATGGCCCTCGAACAAGCAGGCATTCCTGCAGTCGCGGTGCATACCAACGTGTTCGCCCGTCTGGCGCAATCGACGGCGCGCGCCGCCGGCATGCCGCGTACGCGGCAATCGTTCGTGCCGCAACCCGTCGTCGACGTTTCACCCGAACACCTGCGCGGCTACATCGAAGGCATCGATCCGGTTTCCAAAAAACCGTTCATGCAGGGCGTGATCGAGGGCCTCACCGGCCCACTCAACGACGAAGACCTCAAGGGCATGTCGTTCGAGCGCTCGACGCCGCGCCTGCTTGCACCGGCCACCGAAGACGATCTCCAGCAGTTGTTCATGGACAACTACTGGACCGACTTCATGCCGGTGATCCTGCCGACGGAAGAACGCGTCGCGGCGATGCTCAAGGGCACCAGCCACCCGCCGGGCAAGGTGGTCGGCCGGATGCGGCCGACGAATTTCCGCGAGGCCTGGGAACTCACCGTCGAGAAGGTTGCCGTCAACGCCGTGATGGCAGGCTGCAAGCCTGAATACCTCCCGGTCGTCCTCGCGCACGCCGCGAGCGGCATCTCGGCGCGCTCCTCAAGCACGACCTCGCTCGCGATGACGACGGTCGTCAATGGTCCGATCCGCGACGAGATCGGCATGAGCAGCGGCATCGGCGCGATGGGTCCTTATAACCACGCCAACGTCACCATCGGCCGCGCCTACAACCTGCTTTCGGTCAACGGTCAGGGCGGCTCGGTGCCGGGCGACACCTATATGGGCACGCTCGGCAACGCCTATAATTACTCGGCGACCTTCGCCGAAGCCGAGGACCGCTCGCCGTGGCAGCCGTTCCATGTGCAGCAAGGCTTCAAGCCGACGGACTCGACTGTCAGCATCTTCTTCGGCGGCCGCTACACGACCTCCGGCTTTGGCCCGCGCGACACCTGGAAAGAAAAATTCGTGCGCTGCATCACCGCCGGCGATCACAACCAGCCGCCGCTGATCGTGATGGACCCGCTCGTCGCGCGGCTGTTCGTCGAAATGGGCTTCGACACCAAGGAAAAACTTGCGCAGTGGTGTTCGGAAAACGCCGTGATGCCGGCGCGCGATTACTGGGACGACCAGTGGGTGCAAACCCTGACGCTCCCCCTCGCCGTCGCAGGCGTCGAGCCGCACGCCGCGAAGCTCAAGGCGCCGCCTGACCAGCTTGTGCGGATGTACGAGCCGGAGGAAATCAAGATCGTCGTGGTCGGCGGCGAAACACAGGGTGCGTTCCGCATGATCGGCGGGCGCTACACCAAGGCTGCGACGATTTCCGTCGATGCGTGGCGGTAGCACGGCTGTCCTGCCGCCCTCAGCCTTGACAACACAGGCGATCCATTGACGCTAGCGGCCACACCTGAGGGAGGTGACGCTGGCCCATTTGTTCAAAACTGTCTGGAAATCTTGCGTGTGGATGGCGCTTGCCGCCGCTTTGGCGGCGCCGCGGGCTGACGCCCAGGAATGGCCGGCGCGGACGATCAAGATCGTGACGCCGCTGGCGGCGGGCGGCGCGGCGGATATCGTCGGCCGCACGGTCGGCGACGTGCTTTCGGCCAATCTCAAGCAGACCGTCATCATCGACAACCGGCCCGGCGGCGGCGGCACACTCGCCGCAGCAATGGTCGCTACCGCGGAGCCGGATGGCACCACGCTGCTGCTGGGCTCAGCCGCGGCGCTGACCATCGGCGCGGTGCTCAACAAGAACATGCCTTACGATCCGATTGTGGATCTCGCACCGCTTACGCTTGCTGTCGAACTTCCAATCTGCCTTGTCGTGAGCCAGAGTTTCCCGGCAAACAATATTGCGGAACTGGTGGCTTATGCGAAAGCCAATCCGGGCAAGCTGTCGTTCGGCAGCTCCGGCCCCAATACCACGCACCATCTTGCCGGCGAATTGCTCAAGATCGCGGCCGGGATCGACATCGTGCATGTGCCCTATCGCGGCGGCAATCCCGCGATGACGGATCTGCTGGCCGGACAAATTCCGCTGCTGTTCGCCACGCTTTCGACCGCGATCCCTTACATCGACTCCGGCAAGGTGAAAGTGCTGGGCCTTGCCGAAGCGAAGCGCTCTCACGCCCGGCCCGATGTTCCGACCATCGGCGAAACCATCAAGGGCTACGCCATGCCGTCGAGCTGGCTTGGGTTTCTCGCGCCGGGCAAGATACAGCCCGCGCTGGCGCAGAAGATCAGCACCGCGCTCACCATCGCGATCAAGAATCCGTCGGTGACGAAGTCGCTTGAGAGCAGCGGCTTCGAAGTCGCCACCAATACACCTGCGGAATTTGCGACCATTCTCAAGAACGGCATCGACCGCTATCGCAAGATCACCGCGGATGCAGGCATCCAACCGCAATAGGTTTTCGCAATGGCAACGTATCAACTCACCCGTGACATTCCCGTCGATGAAAGTTTCGACGTCCTTGTCGCAGGCGGCGGCCCCGCCGGAACCGCGGCAGCGGTGAGCGCGGCGCGGCTTGGCGCGAAGGTGCTGCTGGTCGAGGCGACCGGCTGCCTCGGCGGCATGGGCACGGCGGGCCTTGTCTCGACGTTCGGCCCGGTGTCCGACGGCAAGCGCATGCTGGTCGGTGGCTTCATGAAGGAACTCGTGGAGTCGATGTTCCAGCGCGGCGCATTGGGGCCGCATGTCGTACCGGAGTTTCTCTACAGCCAGCTCAACCGCTGGGTACCGTTCAAGCCGGAAATGCTCAAGCGCATCCTCGACGAAATGGTACAGTACGCCGGCGTTGACGTGCGCTTCTTCACGCGCCTGATCGACGCCGAAGCCAGGGACGGCAAGATCGCAGGCGCGGTCATCAGCAATATCGAAGGTTACAAATTTATCCGTGCCAAATCCTATATCGACGCCACCGGCGATGCGCAGCTCTCGGCGCTCGCGGGCGCGGACTGCCACCTGATCCTGCGCGACAACGATGCGGTGGCGCCAAGCACGCTGTGTTCGATGTTCACCGGCGTCAACTGGAACGACGCCGCCTATGGCGAAGACTGGCGCGGCATCGACAAGGTGAAGGCGTTTTCCAAGAAGCAGTTGCAGAAGGCCGTCGACGACGGTTTCTTCTCGGTGCCGGACCGTTTCATGCCGGGCATGAACAAGATCGGCAAGCACGCCGCGCAGCTCAACGCCGGCCATGTGTTCGGTCTCGACGGCCTCGACAGCCGCTCGCTCTCCGACGGCATGATCGAGGGCCGCAAGCTCGCGGTCGAATATATGGAGTTCTTCCGTAAATACCTGCCAGGCTGCGAGGAGATCGACCTTCTCACCACCGCCCCTGTGATGGGCGTGCGCGACACCCGCCGCATTGTCGGCGAGTTCGAACTCACCATCGAGGACTTCAAGGCGGCGCGGCAATTCCCGGATCAGGTCGCCGTCTACAACCGGCCGATGGACAATCATCCGAAGGACACGTCGGAGGAGGAATACCAGCGCTTCATGAAGGATTTTGAGGGCTTCCACGGCCTCGGCGAAGGCGATTGCCTCGGCATCCCCTATGGCATTCTGGTGCCGAAGGGCTGGGAGAACCTGTGGGTCGCGGGACGCTGCCATTCGAGCGACAGCAAGGTGCATGGTTCGATCCGCGCGCAGTCTGCGGCCTACATGATGGGTCAGGCGGCGGCGACTGCCGCCGTGCAGTCGATCCGCACCGGACAGCCGGCCTGCGATCTCGACACTGCCGAGTTGGTGACGACGTTGCGTGGCGCGGGCGCGTATCTGCCGCAAACGGAACTCAGCAAGACAATGACGCGGTAGCACCTACCCGCACCCCGCCCTTTCCGTCATGGCCGGGCTTGTCCCGGCCATCTCGCTTAGGGACGCAGCGTGCCCGCCTGCTCGGGATCACCGGAACACGGCGCTACGCGCCGGTCCGGTGATGACGAACAGAGAAGGCGTCACCTATAATGTCCGCGCAACAAGAAATGCGGATACATGCCGGAAACGCCACACACGATTGAGGCCGACTACATCATCGTCGGTGCAGGCTCCGCCGGCTGCGTGCTGGCGAACCGCCTGAGCGCAGACGGCGCGCGCGTATTGCTGTGCGAGGCCGGGCCGCGCGACACCCATCCGCTGATCGCCATTCCAGCCGGCATGATGAAGCTGCACCGGCATCCCAGGCTCAACTGGAATTTCTTTGCCGAGGAAGACCCCGGCGTGGACAACCGCGCAATCCACTGGCCGCGCGGCAAGGTGCTGGGCGGCACGTCCGCCATCAACGGCATGCTCTATGTGCGCGGCAACCCGCGCGACTTCGACCGCTGGGCGCAGATGGGCTGCGCCGGCTGGAGCTATGCCGACGTGCTGCCCTACTTCAAACGATCGGAAAACTTCGCCGGCAGCACGGACGAATATCGCGGCAAACAGGGCGAGATGGCCGTCGAGCATTACCGCACCGTGCTGCCGCTCACCGATCATTTCGTCGCCGCCGCGCAGCAGGCCGGCATTCCCTTGACCGGCGACTACAACGGCAAGCGCCACGCAGGCGTCGGCTATTCGCAGAACACACGGCGCGGCAGGTTTCGCGAATCCACCGCCAAGGCATTTCTGAAACCCGCGCTGGGACGCAACAACCTGCGCGTCGAAACCAATGTGCTGGCGAACCGGCTACTGTTCGACGGCAGGCGCTGCACCGGCGTCGAACTGCGGCGCGGCGGCAAGACCATCGTTGTGAAAGCCGCGCGCGAGGTGATTGTCGCCGCCGGCGCGGTCGGCAGCCCTCACCTATTGCAAGTCTCCGGCATCGGCGACCCTGCGCATCTTGCTTCCATCGGCGTCAATGTCATTCATGCCGCGCCGAACGTCGGGCGCAACCTGATCGACCATCTTTCCTCGCTGGTCGTGCATCGCGTGCAGGGCGCAACCTCGGTCAATCAACTCGTCCATGGACCCAGGCTTGCCTTTGAATTCGCCAAATATGTCCTGACCGGACGCGGCGCGTTTACCTTCGGCGTCACCACGGCAGTCGCTTTCGTGAAGTCGCGCGAAGGGCTGGAGACGCCGGACCTGCAATTGTCGTTCACGCCGATGAGCCGCGATCCCGCCATTCATAAATTCGATGAACTGGAACGTGAACCCGGCGCGGCGATCGCCGTGTGTGTCGCGCAGCCGGAAAGCCGTGGCACGATCATGGCGAAATCGAAAGACGCCGCTGCGCATCCCGCGATCCGGCCAAATTACCTGTCCGCGCCACGCGACATGGAAGCGACGCTGTCGGGCATTCGGATCGCGCGCAGGATTTTCTCTTCGCCCGCGTGGATGAAATACAGCGTCAGTGAATTGCGGCCCGGCCCTGCACTGACATCGGACGATGAACTGGCGAACTATGTCCACACCACCGTCGGCAGCGTGTTTCATCCGGTCGGCACCTGCCGCATGGGTGGCGACGAGGCTTCCGTCACCGATCCGCGCCTGCGCGTGCGCGGCATTGATGGCCTGCGCGTCATCGACGCCTCAATCATGCCAAACGTCACGACCGGCAACACCAACGCGCCGACGATCATGATTGCCGAAAAAGGCGCGGCGATGATCCGCGAAGATGCGCGCGCATAGTGCCCTCCTCATTTAGCCAACGCTGCGCGGCCCTGTTGTTTTGAGGCGCGGGTGCGCCTTCACCCGTTTTCCTCCCTCGCTCGCGCGAGGAATGGAGCGCCGGGGAGGCGCCAGGGTGCTTGCGAGGCACCCTTGGCGGAGCCTTGCGATCGGCCCCACCGCGCGCCGTGACAACAGGACTGCGAAATCCTGTCGCGAGGTGCGCGGACCCTGATGCAGCAGGCTTGCGAAGCCAGCCGCACGGGCCCGGCGCCTCCCCGGCGCTCCATGTACGCGGGGACGATGCGGACGAAATATCCACACCGGCATCCGCGCCTGCCGGTATCGCCTCGCGCTTCATGAGACCGCGCGGCACCGTCTCAGGGAGGATTAAGTCACATGCGTATCAAGCAAGCACTTGCTGGCCTGCTGGCGGCGGGATTTGTCGCCGGTACTTCTCTCCTGTTTTCGAACGTTGGCTACGCTCAGGACGCAAAAGTAAAAACGGCGATGGAGCTTCTGAAAACCAAGGCCGCGAAGATGGGTGCGGTCAAGGTCGAGGGAACCGAAGCCGTCTCCGAGCGGCCCGTCCCCGCCATTTATTTCGGCGCAACCAAGATCAACAACAATTTCGAACTGGTCGACGAAGTCGTGAAGGAAGCCGGCGGCACGGCGACGATCTTCGTGAAGAGCGGCGACGAATACGTCCGCGTGTCCACGAACGTGAAGAAGGACGATGGTTCGCGCGCCATCGGCACCATTCTCGATCCCGCCGGCAAGGCCATCGTTGCGATCAAGGCCAACGAAGCCTTTTACGGTGAGGTTACGATCCTCGGTAAGCCCTACATCACAGGCTACGACCCGATCCGCGATGCCGCGAACAATGTCGTCGGCATCTACTACGTCGGCTATCTGAAGGAATAGGCGGAAGCATCAAGGGTGGGCATCAATCGAGGCCCGCCCTTGATCGCAAACAAATTACTTCAGCGACTGACGTCACCGCCACGCATCCACCGAAATGGTCTTGCGGTAGGTCGCCCCCATGATCTGCCAGTAGCCGTTGGACTCGCCGCCGACGACGACCACGTTGATATCCGCGAGCGGGAAAATCCTGATCATCTGTTCCGCCGGCTGCGCGAGGTTACCGGCGAACGGCTCCTCGCCATAAGTCGCGCGCGGATAGATGTAGTTCTGAATGAGTTGCAGGTCCCAGTATTCGCCGGCGGGGCGCTGCGCCGTATCGTGAATCCACTGGATCAGGTCCGCCTTCTTCACAAAGCCGCCACGGTCGATGAACTGCCGCGCCGTGATCGGATCGAGGATCAGGCACGGCCGCGCCTGCGCGTCGGTGCCGCGCAGCATGTCGGTAACGTGTTCGCGCCAGTGCTTCTCGCGCAGGCCGAGGTTAAACGTGGTCGAGCGCGCGCCCCAGAAGATGCTGACGGTCGAGTCTTCCGGCTTGAAGCCCTTCTGCACATGCAGCGGCTCCCACGGCGAACGCTCCTCGTTCTCCGCGAAGGTGAGATTGTTGTAGCTGTAGCCGTTGCCGATGGAGCCCATGTAGGTCTCGCCCGGCACCGAACCGCCCTGCGTATTCATCGAAAGCAGGCCGTAGGCGCGGCCGATGGTGGCGTTGGCGTGGTTGTACGGCCCCATCGCGCCGATGCCGCAGTTCATGTTGATCTGCTTGCGGATCGGGCCGTTCACAATGACCATCGACGACGCCGAACTGGACGTCGAAGAGCGCGCGGAAAGTTCCGACGACGCCAGCGCCAGCACCACCGGGAAATATTCCGGGTTGCAGCCGGCCATCACGGCATTCACCGCGACCTTCTCGACCGTACATTCCCACCAGCCGCGATTGGCCGTCATCTGCATCCGGCCAACAACCTTGTCCGCCGGATGGCTGGTCGCCGCCAGCATAGCCGCGACGCGCTCCTCGGTCGGCAACACGATGGGGAGATTGTCGGTCCAGTGATTTTCGAGAAAAAGTCTGTGCAGGTTTTCCTCGGTGTCCGGCGCCACAAGGCGCGGCGTCGAACGGTCGGTCTCCTTGGTGGTATCGCCGGCGAGGCCCTTGGTCAGACCTTCGATGATTTCCTGCATCACCGGCACACCCGTCACCGGGTCCTTGCCATCGACATAGGCGCGCAACTCGGCGGCGGATTTTCCCATCACCGGCTGTGGCACGAAGATCGCCGGCATATGCGCGAGGCCCTGCACGCGCGCGGTCGAGCGCACGACGCGGTCGAAGATTTCGGTATGCAGCGAGACGGTCGGCACGCCGTATTTGGTATCGACCATGATGGCGTGGGTGGTGACGGCGGGCGCACAGGTCGAGCAATGGCCGACGCCGAGGATCGCGGCATCGCCATTGGCCTTGATCTCTTCCCACAGCTTGGGATCGTCGTGGCCGTAATAGTTGCTCAGCGAGACCATTTTAGTCTTCACCGAAGGCATCTTCTCGGTGAACCACGCCTGGATCTGCTTCAGCAGCTCGATGGAGTCATCGAACCGGCAATCGACCAGATAGACGGTCTTGCCATCCAGCGTACTCAGGCGCGCGGCGGCGGACTTCTTCGTCACCTTCGGCGGATAGCCGGTCGGATTGAGGACCGAGATTTTCTGCGCGGCCTTGCTGACTGTATCGAGCATGGGAATACCTTAAGTGTTGATGGCGTCGCCGCCCGTTTCCGCCCTGACTCTTGAATAGCCCCTTATAGCGCGGGAAGCGCGCGGCCCGAAAGCCACGCCGCCCCCTATTTCCGCAGGGCTGTCATTGCATGCTCAGGCGTCCGCCGGACTTCGCCAGCATCGGTGCGGCCAGCATGACCAGCACGAATACGCCGGTGACGAGCTTGAGGTCCGAGGGCTGCAGGCCGACTGCAAGCGCCAGGCTGACAATCTGATAGTAAACGACGGCTCCGACGACCGGCGCCAGCAACTGCCGCCCCAGCGTGGCGCGCCCGATGATCTGTTCGCCGACAATGACCGACGCCATCCCGTTGACCAGAATGCCGAAGCCCATACCGACGTCGGCGAAGGCCTGGTTCTGCGCCAGCAGCGCACCGGCAAGCGCGCACAACGCGCCGGCAATTCCAAGTCCGAGCAGCGTATAGCGCGCTGTCCGTCGTCAGGCAATTTGAGACTGATCAGGCGTTTCGAGAAGAGAGGCTCTGGCTCATCAGGGTTAGAGTTTAGGCGGCCTGCAGTCGGTGCTGCAAGCGGCGGTTTGCGATAGTTGCATGTTTGATGCGTTTGCGTTCTGCGA